>NC_017834.1:1200000-1566346 GCF_000260715.1 Bifidobacterium animalis subsp. animalis ATCC 25527
TTGGAACATTTAATAGACTAAACTCTATCGTCCCCGAGTGGACAATTTCTCTTCACAAGGCGCCCGCACCCGGCTGCGAAGACCAGACAAAGAACCACGACACAACAGGTTGCCGGAAGCGACGTCACCGTCCCTCGTCCGCAAACAGATGACGCAAGAGCACGCCCCTATGATTGATGAACGATGCGGTGATGCGGTGGGCGTCGGTGTCCTCGTAGTCACACGGGCGAACGCCATCATCATCGAATTGAAGAATCTGCGCTCCCGGCAGCCCGAGCAGTATCGGTGAATGGGTGGCGACGATGAACTGTGCGCCCTGTTCCGCCAACCGATGCATATGCGCCAGAAGGGCCAGCTGCCGGCCGGCGGACAATGCGGACTCGGGCTCATCCATGAGATAGAGGTCGGGCGCATTGCGTGACAGCATGATCTCGAGGAAGCCTTCGCCATGCGACATCTCATGCAATGCAGACATCGCGCTGCGACCTCGATCGTAATCACGCGCCTGCGTGGCCATCGTGAAGAAGCTCTCGGCGCGCAGGAAGAAACTGGATGGCGGAATCGCTCGTTTGCGGTAGAGAACAAGCGCGTCAGCCAGATCTGAGCAGTCATCATAAGTGCTGAAACAATAGTTGCGCGAACCACCCTCCGCACTGAAGCCGCATACCACCGCGATTGCCTCCAGCAGCGTCGATTTGCCGCTCCCGTTCTCTCCGGCCAGAAACACGACGGGTGAACCGAACTCCAGTTCGTCGAGCGAGCGCAATGCGGGAATCCGATTCACATATGAGGCACCAAGCCGCCTCCAATCGACACGGAATCCGGAGATAATCAAATCGTCCATCGGCACCCATCCAATCGCGAGCTCCGGCAAAACAAAATATATGGCAACAGACGCATAGACCACCTTATCGTGGACGCACGCCTCCCGCACACCACACTCTACCGGTGCGGACGAAACAGAACACTGGGCACCACAATGCTTCGTGTCAGGCGTCAATGCCGTCGATTTGCTGTTCCAATGCGTTCATGAACTTGTCGACATAGGTAATCATTGCACGGCGTTCTGCGGGTTCGAGTGTGGACATCGCACGCACTTCGGCCTGACGCAACGGTGCAATCATGCGCTCCCGGTAACGCTCCCCCTCCTCGGTGAGGTGGATTCGCTTGATGCGCTTGTCGCGATTGCTGCCCTGCAATCGGAGCAATCCTTGTGCGACAAGCGAATTGATCACATTGTTCACGGTCTGGCGGGGCAGCAACGTATAGGCGCAAATCTCCCGCTGCGACGTACCGTCGTTCTCGCAGATGTAGTCGAAAATGAGATACACGCTGAACGAGAATCCGGAACGACGCCCATACGCGCCGTAGATCAAGTCGACACGGCGGAACTCCTCGAAGAACGCGATGAGCTGTGTATCGAGATCGCTATGGGCCGCCTGCGCGTGCCCGATCACATCGGCGCGAGGCGGCTCGAATTCTGCTGTATGCTCAGTGGACATTGGACATGGCGGGGCCGGCCACAGATCGGCCCCATCGACTCTCAGTGCTGGTCGAGGTCCAGCGGCTTGACACGACCCGAATCGAGCAGGCTCTCGAGATCGGCGGGGCCATCGAGCACGGCCGTGGCGGCCTGATCCACCATCAGACTGATGCGACCGTTCAGCAGAATCCCCTCGCAATAGGCATACACCGGCTTGCCGAGCGCATACCCGTAGGCGAGCGCGAAGACGGCGCCCGCATCGTTGTCGTCCATATTGGCAATCACGGCCCGGGAATTGGCGATTGCGGCAATACGATTGTCGAAGACCGCCTGTGGACCCGAGACGTTGACGTCCATGGCGAAACGCGGACGGTACATGCTCATGCCGCGGTCGTTGAGCACCTTCTCGAGGCGCTCCATGCTCTCCACCTGTTCCGCCGTCTCATATGGCCCCGCCACATAGAAGTCGTAGACGGGCTTCGAGGAAGTGAACTGAATGGTTTCATTGGAATCGAAATTGCTCATAGCCCTATTGAACCTCTCTTCCACCGCGATTCCGGCAAGTTGGCTGTAAGCAATACTACTCCGGGCAACTCCGGCAGACCGCACCTACAATGGTTGCGTCGGCCCAGAGCATGGAACGCCTCCGGGAATGCGGGGCAACAGACCGCCGGGCTTGTGGAAAGGAAAAGGCAGAAGCATGGATTCGACCAGACAGGCTGCAGAAACGCGGCTGGAACACGACGTCATAGGCACAATGGAGATTCCTGCCGACGTGTACTGGGGCATCCACACCCAGCGAGCCATGGGCAACTTCACCGTCACCGGCATCGCCGACGGCTCCCATACTGCGCTCATCCGAGCCTACGCCACCGTCAAACGCGCCTGCGCCATAGCGAACTACCAATTGGGCATGCTCGACGCTCGCAAGGCCCATTACATCGAGCAGGCCTGTCTGGAGATCGAGAACGGCGCGCTTGCCGACCAGTTTCCCGTTGACGTGCTGCAGGGCGGAGCGGGCACCAGCCTGAACATGAACATGAACGAGGTGATCGCCAACCGCGCGCTTGAGCTGGCCGGAAAGCCCCGTGGCGACTACGGGTACATTCATCCCAACGACGATGTGAACCAAAGCCAATCCACCAACGACACCTATCCTGCGGCCTGCAGGCTCGCCATCCTCCAAGGTCTCAAACCTCTGCGCGAGGCCACGCAGCGGCTTCGTGAGGCATTCCACCTGCAGGCAGACCGCCATAGCAACGATATAAAGATCGGTCGCACACAACTGCAGGATGCGGTGCCCATGACCTACGGTCAGGAGATACACGCTTGGGCGAGCTTCCTGGCGACCGATTTGGAGGCCATGAATACGTTGGCGAAACGGCTGTGCGTATTCAATCTGGGGGCCACGGCAATTGGCACTGGCATCTGTGCCGATCTTCGCTTCCGCCACACCGCCACCGCCGTGCTCGCCGAAATCACCGACCTGCCCATCACCGCCGCCTCGGATCCCGTGGCCGCCGTCACCGACACCAGCTCCTACATCGAAGCCAGTGCCGTGCTCAAGAATCTTGCGGTGCACCTGAAGAAGGCGGCCGACGACCTCCGCCTGCTCAATTCCGGCCCACATTGCGGCTTCGGAGATCTCACGGTTCCCCCGCGGCAGGCAGGCTCCTCGATCATGCCCGGCAAGATCAATCCGGTGATTCCCGAGTGCGTGGACCAATGCTGCTTCACGATCTTCGGCATGGATGTGACCGTCAACTGGGCATGCGCGGAAGGCCAGCTCCAACTCAACGCCTTCGACCCGCTCATCATTCACGAGATACTCACCGCGATGACAATCGCCATCAACGCCATGGACATGTTCCGCACGAAATGCGTCGACGGACTGAGAATCAACGTCGAGCAGGGACGGAGAGACGCGGAGATGTCGCCATCGATCTGTGCCGCGCTGAATGGGAAGATCGGGTATGAGCAGGCGATGAACATAGCCAAGGAAGCCGTCGCCACCGGCAAATCGGTGCGCGAAGTGGCCGGGGAACGCACCGACATCGATCGCACCGAACTCGATTCACTGCTCGACATCGCCGCCATGTCGCGAAAACTCGGACAGACCTGCCGTGACGTGGATGCCGACGGCAACGTCATCTCACCGACAACGGACTGAAGAGCGGCCTCATACGAAGTGGGGCGAGCCTCGCGAAGGCACGCCCCACCTCTTTTCATACCGAATACTGAGCAGTCCATGACCAAAATCTGAGATTATTGCCTGGTTTTTGCATAAAAACTCTTGACTTACGAACCATTCCGCGCTTTCCTGAAACCATGAGTTCAACATCGCCATCCCACTCCCTCACGTTGGAGACCTGCCCCCTCAACACCGACGTGGTGATCCGAGACATCGCGCTCGATGAGCGCCATCGGTTCCGCATGCTCGAGCTGGGCTTGCGCGACGGCGTGACCGTACGCGTGGTGCAGAAGTCGAATTTCGGAGGGCGAGTGGTGGCCAAGGGCACCGAACGCATTGCACTCGACGAGTCCACGGCACGCAGCATCCATGTCACCACAACCACCACGCAGACCGCGCATTGAGTACCATTCCATCTGCGAAATTCCACGATTCCCAAGGTTTGGACCGATATGAGCAACGAATCACATTCCCAGCACTCACGCGGCTTCGCCGCCATACTGCCCCGCAAACACGACGGGAATGGCAGCCGCCATACCAAGCCATGCTGCGACACCGGCGGTCACCGCATCTCAGCGAATGACTCGCACCGACGCATCGTGTTCATCGGCAATCCGAACGTCGGCAAATCCTCGCTGTTCAACGCGATTCTCGGCACAAAAAGCCGTGTGATGAACGCCCCGGGCACTACGGTGCTGCTTGAGGAAGGCGAATACACGCATGATGGCGACACCTGGGATCTCATCGACACACCGGGCACCTATTCCCTTCTTCCGCTCTCCCCCGATGAGAAAGTGGCGGCCGACGCCGTGATGGGTCTGGATGGGGAGAAGGATCCCGACCTCATTGTCACCGTGCTCGACGCCACGAACATCTCGCGCTCGCTGTATTTCCTTGCCATGGTTCTCGAACTCGGCAAACCCACCGTGGTCGCATTGACCATGAACGACCTCGCACGCAAACAGGGAGCGGGCATAGACCCGAAGGAGCTCTCGCACACACTGGGAGGCGTCCCGGTGGTTGAGGTGAACGGCCGTTCCGGCGAAGGCAAGCGTGAGCTCATGGATATGGTCGGCACCCACTTCTCCGGTACAGCGCTGCCGGCGGGACTCACCGCCGTCGACCCTCATACTGTCGACGTGCCGCAATGGGTGGAGGGCAATGCCGACGCACGATTCGACTGGGCCGCACAGGTGCTTTCACAGCTCAATATGCAGGCACGAGACCGCGTGACGGTCTCCGACCGCATCGATCGCGTGCTGCTCAACCCGTTCCTGGGCGTCATCGTGTTCCTCGCCCTCATGTATGCGATGTTCCAGGCCACCACGGTATTGGCCGGCCCTGCCCAGGATTGGGTGGACGGCACCGTGCGCGAATGGCTCACCGCAGGCGTGGACTGGGTCTTCAATCTATTCGGGCCGCATGCCGTATATGGCTGGTTCCACTCACTCGTCGTCGACGGGCTTATCGACGGCATCGTCACGATCGGCACATTCATTCCACCAATGGGCATCATGTTCATCTGCCTGTCGTTGCTCGAAGACTCCGGATACCTCACCCGCGCGGCCTTCGTGATGGACAGGGCGATGCGCTGCATGCATCTCGACGGGCGCGCCTTCCTGCCGATCGTCATCGGGTTCGGATGCAATCTGCCGGCGCTCGCCGCGACCCGCACGCTGCCCGATTCGCGCCAACGCGTGATGGTGGGCATGCTTGTGCCGTTCTCAAGCTGCACCGCGAGACTGTCGGTGTATATGGTGCTCGCCTATGCATTCTTCCGCGAGCAGGCGGGTCTTGTGGTGTTCCTCATGTATGTGATCTCCATCGTGCTCATTCTGCTGGTGGGCATCCTGCTGCGCAAGGTGAAGTTCACAAGCCTGACCTCCGAGCCTTTCGCAATGAGTCTGCCGCCATACCAGTGGCCGCGTCTCGTCGTGCTCATTCGCTCGGTGCTCATGCGCCTGTGGGGATTCGTACGTGGCGCGAGCTCGATCATCATCACCATGCTCATCGCCATGTGGCTGCTGCAGAGCATTCCGGCGACCGCGACGGCCGGCTCGTTCGCTGCGGTGGATGATGTGCATGATTCGGTGTATGGCGTTGTGGCCGACACCGTGGCCCCTGTGTTCAAGCCCGCGGGTTTCGACGACTGGCATGCATCGGCCGCCTTGATGACCGGCTTCGTGGCCAAGGAGGTCGTTGTCGCGTCCATGGCGCAATCGTACAGCATCAACACCGGCGATGAGGACGAGCAGCAGCAGGGCGAAGGCTCGCTTGGCGCCCGTCTGCGCTCGTCGTTCGATGAATCGTCCGGAGGGCACGGCAAGGCCGCGGCCATTGCGTTCCTGGTGTTCACGCTCGCGTACACACCATGTCTGGCCACGGTGGCGGAGATGAGACGGCAGTTCAATATGAAGATAGCGATGCAATCCGTGGGCATGAGTCTGATCATCGCCTATGTGCTCGCCGTGCTCGCGTTCCAGTTGCTGAGGTTCATCTGGTGAGCACCGGTTTCCGTCGGACGGGCGCGCGCCCGACTACCGACAGCGGCCGAGCGGACGGTGTGGTAGAACGCACCATCCGCTCGCTTGAATCGGGTATGTCGGTGGGCGAGGTTGCACGCGCGAGCAATCTGCCACGCGATTTCATCGAACAGATCGCGGTGTTCGCACGCGAGCGCGGGCGGCTTGACTTCGTGTCGCTCTCGACAGACTCGGGATGTGGAACCGGTTCATGCACGCCCGATCCCGATTCGATCATCTGTGCAAGCTGCCCGCTCGCGCCACCTGCCGCAAAGCGAGGCTATACGCCTCTGGCCCATATCGTGTCAACTGTGCGCAATGCCTTCGGCCGCAATAAACGTTCCTAGGAACGCGGATATGCCAACACCAGCCATCGTGTACCGCATGCATATTCCCCATGCGTTTGCATAGCGCAGGCACATGTGTATAGCGATAGGCTGAACAGGCGAGACCCCGCTCCCCTGCTCAGGTATTACTATGAACACTATGACTGAACACACAACGCACATTCCCGGGGACTCGCCCTGGGTCAATCCGTTGCGCGACCCACGGGATCTGAGGCTTCCCCGCATCGCCGGGCCATGTTCGATCGTGATCTTCGGTGTCACGGGCGATCTGGCTCGCAAGAAACTGTTGCCGGCGATCTACGATCTCGCAAACCGGGGCCTGCTGCCGCCAAGCTTCGGTCTCACCGGTTTCGCACGGCGTGATTGGACGGAGGATCATTTCCGTCAATTCGTCAAGGAAAATGTGCAGCAGCATTGCCGCACGCATTTCAACGAGGTCACCTGGAACCAGCTTGCAGAGGGCATACGTTTCGTGCATGGCACCTTCGAGGATGCCGATGCGTTCGAGCGCCTGAGCAACACGGTGGCCGAACTCGACAAGGACCGTGGCACACGCGGCAACCATGCCTTCTACATGTCGATTCCGCCCCGTGACTTCCCGCTCGTGGCGCAGCAGCTCGCCAACTGCGGTCTGGCCAAATCGAACGGCGATGCCTGGAGACGCGTGATCATCGAAAAGCCGTTCGGGCACGATCTGGCCAGCGCCAAGGAGCTCGACCGCGTGATCTCCGAGGTGTTCGACCCGAACTCGGTGTTCCGCATCGACCACTACCTGGGCAAGGAGACCGTGCAGAATCTGCTGGCGTTGCGCTTCGCCAACTCCATGTACGAGCCGATATGGAATTCGAACTATGTGGACCACGTGCAGATCACGATGGCCGAAGACATTGGCGTGGAGGGGCGAGCCGGTTACTACGACGGCATTGGTGCGGCACGCGATGTGATCCAGAACCATCTGCTGCAGTTGCTCGCGTTGACGGCCATGGAGGAACCGGTTTCGTTCAACGCGCGTGATCTGACCGATGAGAAGACAAAGATTCTCTCGGCCGTGCGCCTGCCGAAAGACCTTGCCGCGCATACCGCTCGCGGGCAGTATTCAGCCGGCTGGCAGGGTTCCCGTCCGGTTGTGGGATATCTGGAGGAGAAAGGAATCAACCCGGATTCCACCACTGAAACCTATGCGGCCGTCAGACTCGATATCGACACGCGTCGCTGGGCTGGCGTCCCGTTCTACCTGCGTACCGGCAAGCGCCTTGGCCGTCGCGTGACCGAAATTGCGCTGGTGTTCAAGCGCGCCCCGCATCTGCCCTTTGACAGCACCGCCACACAGGAGCTCGGCAAGAACGCCATCGTCATTCGCATCCAGCCCTATGAGGGCGTCACCATTCGTTTCGGCTCCAAGGTTCCGGGAGGCACCACCATGGAAGTGCGTGACGTCTCGATGGACTTCAGCTACGGCCGCTCGTTCACCGAATCGTCACCCGAGGCTTACGAGCGCCTCATCCTCGACGTGCTGCTGGGAGATCCGCCGTTGTTCCCGACCACGCAGGAAGTGGACCTGTCGTGGAAGATCCTCGACCCCATCGAGGATTTCTGGTCCACGCTCGGCCAACCACAGCCCTATCGTGCCGGCACATGGGGCCCCCAGGAGGCGGTGGAGATGCTTGCCCGTGATGGACACCGTTGGAGGATGCCATGATCCTGACATTGACCGATACCCAGACCGATGAGATCTCGGCAAAGATCGACGAGCTCCACGAGGAGCGCGGCGAGGCCGCACTTGGCCGTGTGCTCACGCTTGTGGTCGCAACCGACGAGAAGAACCTCGAGAGTTCGCTGTGCATTGCCAACGAGGCAAGCCGCGATCACCCATGCCGTGTCATCGCCATCTGCCCAAGTCATAGGGAGATGACCGAACCCGAGTCCGAACGCACCTATCTCGATGCGGAACTGCGTGTGGGTGCGGATGCCGGCGCCGGCGAAATCATCATTCTGCGCCCGCGCGGCGGCCTCACCCATCACCTCGACACGTTAGTGATTCCGTTGCTGCTGCCTGACACCCCGATGGTGGTGTGGTGGCCGACCGAAGCGCCGGCGAACCCGTCGCACGACCTACTCGGGCAGATGGCGCACACGCGTATCACCGACGCATACCGCTCATCGAACCCGCAACGCACCATTGAGGATCTACGCCGCAACTGGTCATCGAAGAACGTCGACCTGTCATGGACACGGCTGACGCTGTGGCGTGCCGTGCTCGCCTCAATGGTGGATCAGCCGCCGCATCTGCCGATCCAGTCGGTGCGCATCACCGGCGAGCAGGACTACCTGCCCATGGATCTGTTGGCCGCATGGCTGACCCTGCGACTCAATGTGCCGGTCACCATCGAGATCGAGCCGAATGCGCAGGCGATCACCGGCGTCTACCTCACCCGCAAGGACGGCGAGCTGAGTCTGGAACGGCGTCCAAGTGAAGAGGGCATTGCGCGCATTAGCGTACCCGGCCAGTCACCACAGGCCATGCCGCTGCCGATCCGTTCGATGGTCGATTGCATGAGCGAGGAACTCGGCAGACTCTACCCCGATGAAATCTATGCCGAAGTGCTCACCAAAGGCTGGCAGAAGATTCACCCGAGCATCCGCTAACACATTCCCTGCCCTTCATGCTGCCCGCTTGTTTGAGCGGGCAGCATCTTATTTTTTACCACCCTTTCGAAGACGAGGACCCATGAACCGCGAACACATCTCCTACCCCACCCCCCAACTTCTCGCCGACGCCGTGGCGGCACGCACATTGCTGCTGGCCAATGACATTCTGTGCCGTCCCGACCGCGAACGCGTCGACATCGCATTGACAGGTGGCACCGATGGCATCGCCATCCTCCGCGCCCTCGCGGGCAGTCCGCTGCTTGACGTTCCCGATTGGAGCAAGGTGCATCTGTGGTGGGGGGACGAGCGCTTCGTGGCTGCGAACAGCGCCGAGCGCAATGCCGTGGGAGCATATGACGCGCTGCTCGACATGCTGTTGGAAACGAAACGCATCGCCCGCAATCAGATTCACGAAATGCCTGCAGACCGCCGTTCGCAGGAGGAGCTCACAGCCGCCACCGATCAGGACAACGCCGTGGCGTTGGCGGCTGCGGCGGCCGATTATCAGGACGAGCTCGAAAAGGAACTCGGTGAGAATGGCCATTTGGACATCGCGATGTTCGGCCTGGGGCCCGACGGTCACTTCGCTTCCCTGTTTCCGAATATGCCCCAAGTCGGCATCAACGACCACGATGTGCTGGTGACGGGTGTGACGGATTCGCCGAAGATGCCTCCATTGCGCCTGACATTGACGGTGCCGATGATCGTGAGGACGGATTACGTGTGGGTGTGCGGCTCCCGTGAGGGCAAGGCCGAGGCGATGGGATCGACGTTCCACGCCCAGAACAATCCCGCCCTTCCCGCCTCTTATGCAGATGCTGTGCAGCAGGTGCTTTGGATCACTGACGAGGCGGCCGGCCGGGACTGCTGATACCCGCACAGCTTGTGGTATGGGAACGGGGCGGATGCATGAACATGCATCCGCCCCGTTCCCATACCACAAGCGAGATCAGTCGGAGATCTTGACTTCATTTTGCTCAGGCGTAGCCCACAGGATATGGTAGGCACCCGGCATATCGACACGGCCATAGGTGTGTGCACCGAACAGATCACGCTGACCTTGCGTGAGCGCGGCTGGAAGCCTCTTGGCACGCAGGCCGTCGAAATACGCGAGCGATGACGAGAACACCGGCGCCGGCAGGCCGGACTTGGCCGAAGTGGCCACAACGCTGCGCCAATCCGCCTCGCTCTGCTCTATGCCGCTCTTGAAATACGGGGCGAATAACAGCGAGACATCGGCCTGCCCGGATTCGAAGGCCTCGGAGATACGGTCAAGGAACTGCGCACGAATAATGCAGCCAGCACGCCAGATGCGTGCCAGATGCGCCATGTCAATGTTCCATCCATAGGTCTGTGCCGCGACGCTGATCTCATTGAAGCCCTGCGCATAGGCGATGATCTTCGAAGCATAGAGTGCGTTACGGATCTGCCCGATGAACTCCTCGCGGCTCAGATCGCCGAGATCGATATGGCCGTCGGGACCTGCAAACGGATTCTGCTGTGCCATCTCGCGCAGTATGTTCTGGTCGGAGAGCCCGCGTGCGAACACGGCCTCGGCGATGCCGGTGACCGGAACACCGAGTTCAAGGGCGGTCTGCACCGTCCAGGTTCCGGTGCCCTTCATGCCTGCATGGTCGACGATCACATCGACCAACGGCTTTCCGGTGCGCGGATCCTTCTTGTGCAACACCTCGGCGGTGATCTCGATGAGGTAGGAGTTGAGATCGGTCTTGTTCCAGCTTTCGAACACGCTGCCGATCTCATCGGGCGTCATATTCAGGCCACGACGCATGATGTCGTAGCTTTCGGCGATGAGCTGCATGTCGGCGTATTCGATGCCGTTGTGCACCATCTTGACGAAATGGCCGGCCCCGTTCTCGCCCACATGCATGACACACGGCTCGCCATTCGTTGCCTTGGCCGCAATCGATTCGAGAATCGGCTTGAGACGCTCCCACGACTCATCGCTGCCACCCGGCATCATCGATGGTCCGAGCAATGCGCCTTCCTCACCGCCGGAGACACCCATGCCCACGAAATGAAGACCCTTGGCGCGCAGTTCCTTCTCACGGCGAATGGTGTCTTTGAAATAGGCATTGCCGCCGTCGACGATGATGTCGCCAGGCTCCATGTATTCGGCAAGCTCGTTGATCACCGCATCGGTGGCCGATCCTGCCTTGACCATGATGATGGCAGTACGGGGACGTTCGAGCAGATCGACGAACTCCTTGACGGTCTTCGCCGGGTAGAACGCACCCTCGTCGCCATGCTCCTCCATGAGCTTCTCGGTACGGGAATAATGCCGGTTGTAGATGGCCACGGCATTGCCATGACGGGCCAGATTACGAGCCAGACTCGCCCCCATGGCAGCAAGTCCTACGACACCCACATTTGCCGGTGCACTCATAAATGTATGCCTCCTGTATTCGATTGTGTTCCGTCACCCAAGTCTAGCCCACATTCTGCCTAATGCACATGCATCTTCCCTGCACTGTGCATGCATTCATGGCATGCATTGCGTAGTCGGCGAAATTGCTCGACCAAAGGCATCGCGGCAATTCGAGCCACATGACCTCGAACGACCAATGCCTGACCATTGAATAGCGGGACATAGTCCTGCTGCCCGGCATGCATGGCGACAATCCGACGTGCGCTGGAGCCCATCGACACCGAGCCGACGTGCGGAATGACATGGAAGCGCGTGAGGGCGAGCCCCCGCATATGCGTATGCCCCCTGTTCTCATCCATCGGTGCAATGTACGAGATGTCGTCAGACGCCACCACCGCCCCAGCCGACTCCCCCACATACGGCACCCCTTCGCGCACCAGCTTGCGAATGACGTCATCCGCACCGGACGCATGCAGATGGTGCATCAAATGGAATGTGTTGCCGCCACCCACATAGATGATGTCGCTGGACTGCAATCGCGCACATACTTGAGCGGCGGCCATACGTTCGGGATCCACCATCTGCACTCGTAATCCAGCGAGCACGAACCGTATGCGCATGAGCCTGACAAGCACCCCATACGGCTCCACCGTGCTCGCCGTCGGTATGAACGCCATGCGGACGCCACGCAACGGACCGAGCTCACGTCTCAGCACAGGCATGAGCCCTGTGTTCGACGAGGCCAGAACCAGCGTGGGACCGCATACGTGCGTGTTCACATTCATATGGCGTCTCCTCGATGTCGCTCAAGCGCCACACTAAAACCGAACATACGGCACAGACACGTTTTCCTCTGACAGCGTGCACAAATCTGTCGCATAGGCAGGCACAATAGGAAAGGCACACACGGCACGCAGGAGCAGACATGGGCAAACCGAATCCTCATTCGCACAAGCGACTCGATACACGCCAACGCATCGTCGTGGGCATCACGTTCTTCTCGATGTTCTTCGGCGCAGGCAATCTCATATTTCCTCCCTATCTCGGGGCGCTCGCCGGCAATCGCACGCTCGTGGGCATGGTCGGTTTCGTCGTCTCCGCAGTGGGACTGCCGATCCTCGGCGTGATCGTCGTGGCGCAGGCGGGCGGATTCGGCAATCTGAGCGTCAGGGTGTCCAAACGTTTCGCGCTGGTGCTGGGCGTGGCCATCATGCTCACGATCGGGCCGCTGTTCGCCATTCCACGCACCGCATCCACCTCGTTCGAAATGGCGGTCGTTCCCTTCGCCAGCCAACAGAACCTGTGGCTGGTGCGTCTGCTGTATTCATTGGTGTTCTTCGGCTTGGCGTTCCTCGTGGCCCAGCATCCCGACAAGCTGTCGCAAGTACTCGGCAAGGTGATGGGTCCCCTGCTGCTCGTCATGATCGTCGTGCTGTTCGCCGCCTGCCTGTTCGCCAAACATCCCGGATTCGCGAATCCGCAGGGCTCCTATGCGCACCATCAGCTGATGCAGGGCTTCATCGACGGCTACCAGACGATGGATCTGCTCGCCGGCCTCTATTTCGGCATTGTCATCTCCGCGAACATCTCCTCGATGGGCGTCGAAGACGAGCATGACAATCGCGCGGAGACCGGCATCGGAGGTATCTTCACCGGCATCATGCTCGCCATAATATATGCGATGCTGGGTTTTGTGGGGGCGGTCTCCGGTTCGTATCAGGCAATCGATGGCGCCACCGATACGGGCGCCACCGTGCTGACCAATCTCACCGACCGTCTGTTCGGCCATGTGGGCACCATGTTCGTGGGACTCATCTTCATTGTAGCCTGCTTCAATGTGTGCCCCGGACTCATCTCCACCTGTTCGTCCTACTTCCACAAGCAGTTCGGCACCGTGCTTGACTACCGGGGTTGGACCATCGTATTCACATTCATCGCACTGGTCATTGCGAACATTGGGCTGAGCGCCATCATCAAACTCTCCGTACCGGTGTTGGAGGCCCTGTACCCCATAGCCATCGTGCTCGTGCTGCTCTCGCTCCTGCATGGCGTGTTCACGCGGCATTTCCCCGCTGTGTATTTTTGGACGGTGCTGTTCACCGCCATCGACAGCGTGGCCAATGGCATCGCCAATCTCGTCGCCGCGTTCGGTGGACGGCTGGCATGGCTCGAGACGGCATGCAATTGGCTCCCACTCAACTCAGTGGCTCTTGGTTGGGTCGTTCCAGCGCTCGCCGGTTTTGTCGTGGGGATTATCGTGAGCATTGCCGCACGCACGCACACGCACTGAGCCGGAATGTGATTCCTCACTCGCCGGCAGAAGTGCTCAGCCGCGCGTCGAGCTCGCCTACCAGGTTCCCATAGCCTTCCTCGGCCATCCGATCTCGCGGTACGAATCGCAGTGACGCCGAATTCATGCAGTACCGCATGCCGCCACGTTCGCGGGGGCCGTCTGCGAACACATGGCCCAGATGACTGTCGGAATGCACGGCCCGCACCTCAAGTCGCGGGTGCAGCGGCAAGCTGTAATCCTTGACCATGCGCACCGACCCCTGATCGATCGGCGTGCTGAACGACGGCCAGCCACAGCCGGAATCGAATTTGTCGGTTGAGAAGAACAACGGTTCGCCACTGACTCGATCCACATAGATGCCGGGGTCGAACAGGCGATCATATTCGTTATGGAACGGCGGTTCGGTGGCGGACTGCTGCGTGACCGCATACTGTTCCGGGGTCAGGCTCCAGATGCGTTCGATATGACGCTGACGTTCGCGCATGTGGTCGATCACGTTCAGTGGAATATGACAGTAGCCTGTTGGATTGGCGAGCAGGTAATCCTGATGTTCGGGCTCCGCAATCGTGAAATTGCGCAAATCCTCGATCTCAACGGCCGGAGTCGATCCGGAGCGTTGCGTGAGTTCGTCCAACGCCTGCTCATACACCGCGCGCTGCTCGGCGGCATGCGCACCGGCCGGATACAGTCCGGAACGGTATTGCGACCCGACGTCGTTGCCCTGACGGTCGACGCTGAATGGATCGATGATGCTCAGGAACAGCAAGGTCAGTGTTCGCAGACTCACCCGCATCGGATCGTAATCGATGCGCACCGTTTCCACGGCATGGGTCGTTCCCGAACACACCATGCGATAGGTGGGATCCGGCGTAGTGGATTGCGCGTATCCCACCGTGGTGTCAAGGACGCCATCGACATTCTGCATGGCTCGTTCGAGTCCCCAGAAGCATCCGCCGGCCATATAGGCCACATGCGTCTCGGGGGCGGCCGTCTCCGTCCGTTGCATTGTCATCTCACTGCCCGACTTCGTATTTCGCCGGATCCTCGTCGAAAACACCTGCGCAATGCTTGCTGCAGAAGTAGATCGTCCGCCCGTCATAGACGCGGGTGTCGGCGGCGTCCTTCGGATCGACGACCATGCCGCAGATTGGGTCGATGTGTTCCTGATGTGCCATGGTATGCTCCTTATGTTCATGTTCCGTGGTGGATTCATGCTGGCAGTCGGTGTGCGTGTCGCAGGACTGGGGAGTCTGCGACGGCAACGCGAAACGAAGATTCAACGGCGTGCGCGCACCTCTGCGTACAGGCTTAGCATGGTTCGGCACGAGGGCGTGCAGTCTGTTTGCGTTGAGCACAACGGACAATGAGGAGAACGCCATTGCGGCACCCGCGATCATCGGACTGAGCAGCACATGCCATAGCGGGTAGAGCACACCGGCGGCGACCGGGATGCCCAGTCCGTTGTAACCAAGCGCGAAGCCCAGGTTCTGGTGGATGTTGCGCATCGTGCGGTCCGACAGATCGATGGCGGTGACCACCGACTCAAGCGACGAATTCATCAACGTCACATCCGCGGATTCCACTGCCACATCGGTGCCCGAACCCATCGCCATGCCGACATCGGCCCTGGCGAGCGCTGGCGCGTCATTGATGCCATCGCCCACCATGGCCACCACGCGGTGCTGGTTCTGCAGCTCGCGTACAACGGCCTCCTTATCGGCAGGCGTGACCTGTGCGACGACATGGGTGATGCCGAGCTCCCGGGCGATTGCCTGGGCCGTGGCCTCATGGTCGCCGGTGAGCATCACGACGTCGATGTCTCGCGTCTGCAATGCTTCGATTGCCTGGACCGAGGTCTCCTTGAGCGCATCGGCGACGGCGATGACCGCGATCACGACGCCATCCACAGCAGCGACGACCGGCGTGCGTGCTTTCTCGGCCATCTGGTCGACGGCGTCATACACCCGCTTCGAAACCGCTGCATCTTCATCAACATGCGCCTGCACGAAGCGTTCATTGCCTACGACCACGCGGTGGCCCTCGACGTGGCCGCTCACACCGCCACCGGGCTCGTTATGAAAATCACGCACCTGTGGCAACGCCCCATGCGGGGCTTGTACCTCGGAGCGATATGCCTGCACGATCGCCTCAGCAAGCGGATGCTCGGATTTCGCCTCTACTGCGGCGACATACGAGAATCCCGGTATCCTAGCCATATGGGAGACGTCGATCGGACCGCCGTCATCATCGGTCAGACCCACCACGTCGACGACCTGCGGCTTGCCCACGGTGATCGTACCGGTCTTGTCGAGCACCACGGTGTCGATGCGATGCGTGTTCTCGAGCGCCTGCGCCGAACGGAACAGCACACCATATTGTGCGCCCTTCCCCGTGGCGATGGTGATGCTCAATGGGGTCGCCAGTCCAAGCGCGCACGGGCAGGCGATGACGAGCACGCTAATCGCACAGACAATGCCGTAGAGCACATGCAATGGCATCGGAGCCATCTGCCAGAAGACGAAAGTCCAGACGGCGATGATCATGACGACCGGCACGAACACGCCGGCCACCCGGTCCGCAATGCGCTGGATGGGCGCCTTCGAGGTCTGCGCGTTACGCACGAGCCGAATGATCTGTGCGAGCACGGTCTGGGATCCCACACAGGTGGCACGGTAGCGGATCGTGCCATTGCCGTTGACCGTCGAACCCACCACGGTGGCTCCTTCCCCCACCGCCACCGGCATCGACTCGCCGGTCACCATCGACTCGTCGATGCTCGTGTGGCCGCTCACGACAATGCCGTCGACCGGCAGGCTCTCGCCGGGGCGCACCTCGATGATGTCGCCCACCGCAACGTCGGCAGTGGGGATATCCCGCACACCATGCTCCGTGACGACATGCGCCGTGTTCACCCGAAGTCCCACCAACGCCTTGATCGCCGCGCCGGTGCCGGCCTGCGCCTTCGCTTCGAACAGCTGCCCGAGAATCATCAGCGTGATGATCGTCGCCACCGCCTCGTAATAGGGTTCGCGTGACCCCACGGGCAACGCGTCTGGCCAGATTGTGACGAACAGCGAGTACAGGAAGGCCACACAGGTGCCCGTGGTGACCAGAGAGTTCATTTCCGGTGCGCGGTGGGCAATGGCGAGCCAGCCGGTACGGTGGACGGGCCAACCGCAATAGAACATCACCGGCACCGTGAGTACGAGCTGCAGCCAGGGACTCATCACCCATGCGGGCATCGTATGCGCCATCCATGCCCCCACAGCAGGGATCATGGGCAGCATGGCGATGAGCAGTTCAGGCACCGTGAACGCGATACCGACGATCAGTCTTCTCCTGAGCTCGCCGATCTCATGCGCACGCTCGGTGTCGTCCGCCGACTGCAGCTGTTCGAGCTGCTCCGCATCGGAAAGTCCTGTGGCCTCCGACACGCCATTGGATTCGGATGCGGCGGCTTCCCCGTTGCCTTCACCGGTCACCCGCAGCATCCCATGGAGCATGTTCATGCCACAGGCGAACGGGTATTCCCCGGGTGCGAGGGCGGGCAGCCTCACCTCGGTATGGGCGAACGCCTGCAGGGTACAATCTATGCCGAGCTCCGAGAACACGACGTGGGAGGAGCATTCCCCGCTCTCTTTCCTATCGAAGTCGAGTACGATCGGCGTCCCGGCCTCGACCTCAATGAGCGACGGCTCGTAGCCTCCGCGGACGACGACATGCGCGGTCTGCATACCCTGTGAGACCTGCGCCTTGTGGGCTTTCCTAGGGGCGAAGAAGAACCATGCAATGAACGCGGTGAGTGCCACGGCACCTAGAATCGGCCAAACCAACGTCATGTTGCGCCTCCCACTGGATGAATGCCTGCGTTACGACAACGTGGGCGCGCCCACACATATTCCCGCCGTGCTCCACGCGTGGCGGAAAAGCATGCCATGTGCAACCCGCGTGATTAGTGTGGGGCATATCGATGCGCATGTCAATACCCACGCATCAGAACATTGCACGAATCGAGGCATTATGACCACTTTGATCACCGGTGCGACAGGCGGCTTGGGGCGCGAACTGGCGCTGCTGTTCGCCAACGACGATCACGATCTCCTACTCACCGCACGGCATGCGGACCAGCTTGCCGAGCTGCAGGCGGAATTGACCAAGCAGTTCCATGTGCACGTCACGTCGGTGGTGCTCGATCTTTCCGACACCGAGGCCGCCGAGAAACTGTTTCGCTATGCCCAGAAGAAAGGCATCGTGATCGATACGCTCGTCAATTGCGCGGGCTTCGGGGATTGGGCGGACTTCATGCATGAGGACAGGCGGAAACTCAATGCGATGATGCAGGTGAACATGGTTACGCTGGCCAAGCTCATGCGTCTGTTCGGCGAGGGCATGGTGAGCCGTCACGACGGGCGGATTCTCAACATCGCCTCAGTCGCGGCAACGATTCCGGGGCCGTATATGGCCGCATATTACGCCTCGAAGGCCTTCGTGCGCTCACTGAGCGTGGCCGTGGCCCACGAGGTGCGCGGCACCGGCCTCACCGTCACGTGCATCTGCCCCGGACCTATCAGCACCGGATTCGAAAAGGCCGCCGCCATGCAGGGGCGCAATTTCTTCACGATGGTCAGACCCTCCACACCGAAGGCCATTGCCCAGTTCGCGTACCACAAGATGCAACTCGGCCGTGCGCTGGGCTATGCGGGGGCCTTCGCGAAGGGCGTCGCCTTCGCCACCCGCCTCGCCCCCGAATACCTCAATGCGCTCTGCGCGGGCTTCATGAACGGCGGTGATCCCTCGGCTACAACTTCATCCGAGAACCCCCAGAAATAATCCTTACAATCAATCAGGTGAGGTGTTTGGGGTGGCTGGCAGGCACATTTCGTCACTGTCGTAAGCTCCCTTACGTTCCTCAATGTGCCTGCCAGCCACCCCAAACACAGGCAAGACAGCCTAAACATGCGAGATGGCACTCCCTTTGGCCGTGAGGGTGGGCATAGGTTGAGGAACGTAGGGGAGCTTGCGACAGTGACGATACCTATGCCCACCCTCACGGCCAAAGGGCGAACCCGTACACACGTTCAGCGACGACCACGGCCCCCGCGGAACGGATTATCGTTGCGGCGCTTGCCCTTGTTCTTGAACTGGCTGTACTTGCCTGACTTCCGGGCACGCTTGGGGGCGGTTCGGGTCTGTTCGCGGGCCTCGAGCCTGCGTTCATGGCGCTTGACTGATTCATCGCGGGCATCGAACAGACGGTCGTTGTCGTGGTGGTGGATGCGTTTGCCACCCCGACGCTCTTCACGCTCCTCCTCGCGACGGGCATGGCGCCGTTCGATGCGTTTCTTGCCGTTGTTGCGGTTCTGGCGTGATTTCTTGTAATCACGGTCGTCACCGGCCTCGCCGAACTGCTCGGCGCGACGTTCCCGCCGGTTGCGCGGCCGTTCGTCGCGCCGGCGATCGCGCTCATGGCGGCTCGCCTGTTCTGACTCCGCAGGCTCGGAGTAACGTGGGTTGTCCGAACTCACATCGCCGAGGAACAATGCGGCGAATTCCTGCTGCTCCTTGGCAATCTGGCGTTCGCGTTCGGTGGGCCGATGCTCGCCCTTGCCGGTACGGCGTCCACCACGAGCCGAGCGGCTGCCCCGTTCCTCATCACGGTTCGTGCGACCCCGGTCACGACGCGACTTGCGGCCGCCATTGCTTTTACGCGGTTTGCGTTCAAGCTCGGGAAGCTCCCAGCCATGCACCGGATCGGCTTTCTGCCCTACGAGTTCCTGCACCTGTGGGGACTCGGGGGTGACTTCGACTGGTTTGAGCTTGATGTCGACCTCTTTGAACAGGTGACGAATCTTGCGCTTCTGATCCGGCGTCATGAGTGTGACCACATCGCCGGACTGGCCGGCACGGGCGGTTCTGCCGGAGCGATGGGTGAACGACTTGGGATCCTCCGGCGGTTCGACCTGCACCACCAGACCCACGTTGCTCACATCGATGCCGCGGGCCGCCACATCGGTGGCCACGAGCACATTCACCTGACCGGATTCGAAAGCCTGCAGGTTCCGATCGCGCTGGTGCTGGCTCAGGTTCCCATGGAGTTCGGCTGCCGGGATCCCGCTCTGCGTCAGCGTGTGGGCGAGCTTCTTGGCCTGAAACTTCGTACGCGTGAACAGGATGCGGCGGCCGCGTCCACTGGCGAGCTCCCTCACGACGGCCGCCTTGTCGTTGCGGGATACGAGGAACAGATGGTGGGTCATCGAATCGACATTCGACGTCACCTCATCGACACTATGCACCTTCGGATCGTGCAGGAATTCGCTGACCACCTCGTCGACACCATGGTCGAGCGTGGCCGAGAACAGCATATGCTGCGCGTCGGGGCGAATCTGCTTGAGAATGCGTTTGATCGGCGGCAGGAAGCCCATGTCGGCCATCTCGTCGGCCTCGTCGAGCACCACGATGCGCACATCGGCGAGCGTCAGCGCCTGCTGTTCAATCAGATCTTCCAGGCGCCCCGGGCAAGCGACGACGATGTCGGCGCCATCGTCGAGGTCCCGGAACTGTCGCTCGTACTTGACACCGCCGTATACCGTGGTGACGGCCATGCCGTAAGCATCTGCGAGGGGGGTGAGCACGTCACTGATCTGATTGGCGAGCTCACGGGTCGGCGCCAGCACCAGACCGCGCGGATGCGGCATGTACTTCGAGACGCCGCGCTTGAACCGCAGCGATTTACGCAATGCCTGCGGATCCATGTCACGGGGGAAATCATGGTCGTCGGCACGATCCATATCGGAAAGCCTGGAGACGAGCGGCAGTCCGAAGGCCAAGGTCTTGCCGGAACCGGTCTGCCCTCGGCCGAGCACATCACGCCCGGCAAGTGAGTCTGGAAGCGTGTCCTGCTGGATGGGGAACGCGGTCTTCTTGCCGTCGGCAGCCAGCAGGCGAACAAGCGGCCCGGGCACGCCGAGTTCACCGAACGAGCGCGCAGGCTCCTCATATATGGAGTCCGCATCATTCATAGTGGTATCTAAATCATTCAACGATGGTGTAAGTGGCACGATGGCCTTTCATGTCGTAATACAATGCGCGAGTGCGCAAACTCACCCAGTTTAGCGGACGGCCATAACCAAATTCCTACAAGACACGCTCTGAGAGCGTAACAACCACCGCATTCACGAAGTATCCACAAAATTTTGTTCCAACTAGTGAAATATCCGTCTCATGTACAGAGCAAATGTATTATGAAAACCATGAAAGAATTCTGTAGCAAATGGGCCAAACGCATTGCCACAAAACAGATGGCGCTGATTGCCGTCATCACCTTGGTGGCCACTCTCATCGGCATGTGGGCCGCGCAATTCGAAGGTCTCAAGATCCTCGGCGCGCTCATTATCGCCCTGCTCATCGGCATGGTGGTTCAGTTCCCGATTCGTGCCTGGTACACCAAGGATGATCCGCAACGTGCGGCAGGTGTGAAGGACGCGGCTGGCCTCATCGCCAACAAGTTCCTCCGCTTCGGCATTATTCTGCTTGGTTTCAAACTCAATCTCGAGCTGCTCTTCACCACAGGTGCGAAGTGTCTGCCTCTCGCCGCGCTCGTCGTGGCCGTCACCGTGTTCGTCACCTACTGGATCTGCCGTTGGATGGGCGTCGACCCGCTCATGGCCATCCTGGTCTCCTGCGGCACCGGCATCTGCGGAGCCGCGGCGGTCATGGGTGTCTCCGGCTCCATCAAGGTCTCCCCGAAACGTGAGAGCGAGAAAGAGAACGACGAAGTCACCGCAATCGCCATCGTCGCCATCATGGGCACCATCTTCGCATTGCTCGAAATCGCCATTCTGCCGCTGCTCAACCTCACCCAGCCCCAGGAGGGCTTCATCGCAGGTGGTTCGCTCCACGAAATCGCCCATGCCGTCGCAGCAGGTGAAGGCCTCAACCGTCCAGTCCCCGCCGGTCAGGTCGATGCGGCCACCATGGCGAACATCATGAAGCTCTCCCGTGTGCTCATGCTCGTGTTCGTCTCGATCATCGTTGCGATTTGGTGGGATAAGCGTCATAGCGAGGTCACCGAGGTGGGCGGCAAGCGCAAGGTCGCATTCCCCTGGTTCATGCTCGGCTTCATCGCCACGGCGGCCATCGGTACCCTGTTCCTGCAGACGGTTCCCGCCAGCGCCGGCTTCATCAACGCGCTCGGCGGCGATGTGGCGAAGATCTTCCTCGGCATGGCCATGGCCTCCCTCGGCATCAACGTGAACTTCAAGGCGATCGCGAAGACCGGCGTCAAGCCGCTCATCGCCAGCTTCATCGCCTCGATCATCCTGGTGCTCATCTGCTGGGGTCTGGCGGTGCTGTTCTTCTGACACCAGTGCTTCGAAAGCTATGTGAAAAGGGCCTTGGAATATTCCAAGGCCCTTTTCACATGCCGTCACTTGCTGTTTCACATATGTCACACAGCGGTTTCCCGCTGCCGCTACAATGTATTCGGCCGGTGGCATAACGCTGGCGGCCGCATTTTCCAAAGCTCAAGAGACCTCAGAGAGAAACGGCGAGGAAATCGTGACATCATTGAAGCAAATGTTCACATGGACGCTCCATGGGAACGGAAAAACACTCAAGCCCGGCGAGATCGTCGAACCGAAGGAGCGCCTCACCTGGCCCCGCACCATCGGTATCGGCGCACAGCATGTGGTGGCCATGTTCGGAGCCACATTCCTGGTCCCGATCCTCACAGGCTTCGACCCGTCGACCACGCTGTTCTTCACGGCGTTCTCCACGGCGCTCTTCCTGCTCATCAACAAGAACCTGCTGCCATCGTATCTGGGTTCCAGCTTCGGCTTCATCGCCCCGATCGCAGCCGTGGCGAGCGCCGGCAAGGGCATCGCCGTCGCATCCTTCGGCATCCTGTGCACAGGCCTGCTGCTTGCGATCATCGGCTTCGTCGTCCAATGGGCGGGAGCGATTTGGATCGACCGCATCATGCCCCCTGTGGTCAACGGCGCCATCGTGGCCATCATCGGCTTCAATCTGGCTCCGAATGTATGGACCAATTTCAAGGCGGCCCCCGACACCGCATTGGTCACGCTTGTCGCCGTCCTGCTCATTGCCGTGCTGTTCAAGGGACTCATCGGCCGTCTCAATATTCTCCTCGGCGTGCTCATCGGCTATGCCTATGCCTGCATTCGCGGGCAGGTCGACTTCCAGGCCATCGAACAGGCCGCCTGGGTCGGCTTCCCGAAGTTCCACCTGCCGCAGGTCGACTTCACGATTCTGCCGATGTTCCTGCCTGTCGTGCTCGTGCTCATCGCCGAGAACGTCGGCCACGTGAAGTCCGTAGCGCAGATGACCGGCCATGACTACGACAACCAAATCGGCACCGCCCTCATCGCCGATGGTTTGGGCACGACGGTCGCCGGCTTCGGCGGTGGTTCGGGCACCACCACCTATGGCGAGAACATCGGCGTCATGGCGGCCACCAAGGTCTACTCCACTGCCGCATACTGGTGTGCCGCGGGCTTCGCCTTCCTCCTCTCGCTCTGCCCGAAGTTCGGCCAAGTAGTCAACTCGATTCCGGTCGGCGTGCTCGGCGGCGTCACATGCCTGCTCTACGGCATGATCGGCATGATCGGCGTGCAGATCTGGGTGGACAACAAGGTCGACTTCGCCAAGCCGATCAACATCATGACCGCCTCCGTCGTCATGATCGTCGGCATCGCGAACTTCGAGTTCAATGTGAACGGCATCCAGTTCAACGGCATCGCCATCGGCTCCATCATCGTGCTCGTGCTCTACCATGGCATGTGCGCGATTGGACGCGCCACCGGGACCATTGTCAAGGAGGCTCCGGAGCCCACACCACAGGAGCGCAAGTTCGAGAATCTCGACGAGCCAATCGATCCGACGCGCTGACACGGCGATTCATCGGTTGCCGACAAGCCGGGTGTGCCTGTATGCCGCCCGGCTTTTCCATATCCGTCTCCATCCGTCTCCCGCAAGAATATGGGCAAGGCATCGGCATACTGTTGAGACATACAGTCTGGAGGATTTATGGAACAGTACAGGAACAATGAGATCCCACCCATCGAATACACACCAGGCACCGGCGAATTTCGCGACGCGGTGATCGATCTGGCACATTACTGGACGGCGATCGCGGAGGATCTGCACACCGACGAACCGGGCAAGCAGGAGCGCACGGCAGCCGCCTGCCTCCGATTCCGCAAGGAATGCGCGATGTTCGACTACGCACGCGCATTGCAATGGCACGATCCGCAAGATGTGTCTGTGCACGCCGACATCCCCTACCTGCCGGACGGCGGCTACCGGGACGGCGAGGTGCGCGGCCACCTGCTCGACGCCTACATCCCACGCGATGCCATCGTGCGTGGCGGCAACACATTGCCGGTGTACATAGACATCCATGGCGGCGGATTCACCTACGGATACAAAGAGCTCAACCGCAATTTCAACACGCATCTCGCCGATCTTGGGTTCGGCGTGTTCTCGCTGAACTACAGACCGACCCCGCAGACCGATCTCGTCGGCCAATTGCACGATATCCAGGCGGCGCTGCGCTGGATCGACGAGCATATCACACTGTTCCCCGTCAGTCCGGACAACATCTTCATCACCGGCGACTCGGCCGGTGCATGTCTGAGTCTGCTCACATTGCTCATCGAGCACAGCGACGATGCCGCACGCGCATTCGGCATCGGACGGGCGTCGGGAATCCACCTGCGCGGAGCTTCGCTCATCTCGGGAGTCTATGACATTACGCCGAGTTCACCAATGCGCGCGCGACTTATCGAAACAGTGGGAAACGAGTTCTTCGCAGGACTTGACGATGCCGCCGTGTTCCTGGATCCCGCGGATTGGCTCACACAGGGCATCGGCATTCCACCCCTGTTCCTGGTGACGAGCAGCGACGACTTTGTGCAGTCGGAGACGCTGGCCTTGGCGACGTCACTCGCCCGCAACGGCCGTGATTTTGAACTCCATGATTTCAAGGTGCCACCCACGCAGACACTCGGCCATGTGTTCCCCGTCGGCATGACGTGGCTTCCCGAAAGCGAACGTGTGCTACACGGCATACGAGCATTCTCCTATCCTTTGGCGCAATAGATTGTTCACCCTGAGAGATACAGAATCAACCCGATTTTTTGTAGAAAACAGCCTTTTCTGTATGTTGCCTGCATGAATTGTCATGAAATGGACAGCATGCATGCATACGGCTTGCATAAATGATTTCTATGATGGAACCATCAGCAAAAGAAAGGTCAACACCATGACTACCACAACGAACAATATGGATTCGAACAACATGAACAACGGTACGGCCAACGGAGGTTCCACGCCGGGCGCCTCCAGCGACGGCGACCTCGACTTCCAGGGCAAGGCCGACGCAGCCGAGAAGGGCGAGAAGGGATGCGGCTGCAACTGCAGCGCGAAGCAGACCGAGAGCCGCGAACAGTCGAAATCGAATGAGATTCGCCAGCCCGCCGAACCGAGCAATCCGTTCCCGCAGTCCGAAGCCCCCAGCGGTGACGGCACGGGCATCAAGGCCGGCGGCGAGCAGGCCGAGTGATTCCGCTCCCCTATCGCAACATCTTGCGATTCTGGACGCAAATTCAAGCTCCGCTCCGATACGCGGGGCTTTTTTATGCCCTCAGCGGCGGTCGATGCACAATTCGGCGCGCCTTGGCTAGGCTATACGTTCAGGATGTTTGGCAACCAAGGAGGTCATATGCAAATGGACGAACCGGGAATGCAGATGCTCGACGGCGCGGCGGATATGGTGAGCATCCAGCCCGAGGCGACGGTCTCGCGCACCGTTATGAGAACCGAAGGCGGCAACGTCGTGCTGTTCGCCTTCGATTCGGGGCAGGAACTGAGCGAACACACGGCCGCCATGCCGGCGTTCATACAGGTGCTCCGTGGACGCCTGCTCGTCAACGGCGGCGACGACGAACGCGAGGTGGCCCCCGGCGACCTCGTCTATTTGCCGACCCGACTGCCACACGCGGTGAAGGCACTTGAGCCTTCGGTGATGATGCTCACGATGATCACTGCTGCACGCGCAGCCGATGCCATCGACGGATGAGCCGAGGGTGAAGGAGCACAATGCCGCATGGCCCTCCCGGATCATGCGGCATTGACGTCTTTGGCCAAGGCCATCGGCCATACGCCGATCATTTACTCACATTGAACTTGAACTCGACGATGTCGCCGTCCTGCATCACATAGTCCTTGCCCTCGAGGCGCAGTTTGCCCTCTTCCTTGATTTTCGCCATCGAACCGTCGGCCTCTACGAAATCGTCGTACGAGACTACCTCGGCCTTGATGAATCCCTTCTCGAAATCGGTGTGGATGACGCCGGCCGCCTGCGGAGCGGTCCAACCCTTGTGGATCTGCCAGGCGCGCACCTCCTTCTCCCCCGCGGTGAGGAAGGTCTGCAGGCCGAGAATGTCGAAGCCCACGCGAGCGAGCTGGTCGAGCCCGGACTCATCCAGTCCCGCGTCCTCGAGCATCTCGCGAGCATCCGCCTCATCGAGTTCGGTGAGTTCGGATTCGAACTGCGCATTGAGGAAGATCGCCGGGGCGGGTGCCACCGACTTCGCCAGACGCTGCTTGAGTTCCTCGTTCTGCAGCTCCGAATCGTCCACATTGAACACGTAGATGAACGGTTTGGCGGTGAGCAGGTGCAGGTCGTACACCTCTTCCTTCTTGATCTCGCCGGCCTGCGCAGCCTGATCGATGGTGCGACCGGATTCGAGGATCTCCTTTGCCTTGAGCACGGCATCCATGTAGCTTTTCTCGATCTTCTTGCCGCGCAGGTCCTTCTCAAGCTTCGGCAGCGCGTTGTCGATCGTCTGCAGATCGGCGAGAATGAGCTCGGTGTTGATCGTGTCGATGTCGTCGTCGGGATCGACATGGCCGTTCACATGGATGATGTCGTCATCTTCGAACGCTCGCACGACCTCGCAGATTGCATCCGCCTCGCGAATGTTCGCGAGGAACTTGTTGCCCAGTCCCTCGCCTTCGCTCGCGCCCTTGACGATGCCGGCGATGTCGACGAAGGTGACGGTTGCCGGCACGATCTTGTCGGTGTGCACAAGCTCGGCCAGTACCGGCAGCCGTTTGTCCGGCAGTGGCACGATGCCGGTGTTCGGTTCGATCGTGGCGAATGGGTAATTCTCCGCAAGCACGTTGTTGCGGGTGAGCGCGTTGAACATGGTGGACTTGCCCACATTGGGCAGGCCGACAATTCCGATAGTAAGAGACATAGTGCCTACACTAGCGGCCCGCCAAGTCATTTCACCGGTTTTGCACATCTACGCGAAACGCCGGTGCGGCAGCGTGAGTCACGCTCCCTCGCCGGCGTCACGGCATTCGTTCAGAATACAGACGAGAACGATTCAGCCCTGCTCGATAGCATCGACCGCACTGATGATCGCGCCACGGAACGCACGGTTCTCGAGTTCGGCGACGCCCTTGATGGTGGTGCCGCCAGGGGAACACACCGCATCTTTCATGGCACCCGGGTGAACTCCCGAGTCGAGGTACAGGGCACCGACACCTTCAATCATCTTCGCGGCCAAACGGTATGCGGTCACACGCTGCAGACCGTACTTGACGCCGGCGTCGCCGAGCGCCTCCAAGTACATGTCGGTGAACGCCGGGGCACAACCGGCGATGCACATCGCGATCCCCATATGCGCGGTATCGACCTCCTCGATGAGCGATATGCGGGAGAACAGGTCGACGAATCCCTGGCATTGGCTCGGGGTGAGGGTGTTCACGTTCTCGCAGATCAACACTCCTTGGGCCACGGCCATCGGAGTGTTCGGAATCGTGCACTGGATGTGGATGCCCGTGGCCGACTCACCGAACAGGGTCTGGTACCTCGCCAGATCCCAGCCTGCGGCAAGGGATACGATCATCTTCGAATCGTCGGCGAGTGCTCCGGCCATTGGAGCAAGCACATCCTCAATCTGATACGGTTTGATTGCCACGACCACCATGTCGGCGGCCGCGACGACCTCCTGCGGGGTGTGCATGGCAGTGCCGCCCACTGCCGCGATGTTGCGTTCCAACTTGTCGAAATGCGCGGCGCATGCCACAATGTCGTTCCCGTCGACCGCATGCGCACGGGTCAATCCCAGTGCGATTGCCTGTGCCATGTTGCCGTAGCCAATGAAACCAATCTTCATACCACTCTCCTGACAGTGTCCGATATGCCAATACTGTATACGGCCTGCGGAAAAACCCGATGCTAGAACAGTTCGTGCAGGTCGCCGCGGTCGCGTGCCTCGTCGAAGAGATGACGGAAGACGATGCCACCGTGCACGCCATCGTGTTCGAACTCGTTCGTCACCCAATAATGCGAGTTTCCTATGCGCGAAAGTGTGTCGAGCTGCAGACCGCTGTCAACATACAGGTCGTCGAAATACACCGCACTGTTGAGCGGCACTGTGTTCGCGGCGAGTTGGTTCACGTCGTATATCACCCCGAAATGCGTGTCCTGCATCAGAACGTCCATTGCGGCGCGGAACGGTCTGAGCGCGCGCTCCTGCTCGAACATCCACGGGAAAATCGCCTCGCCGGTGAACAGCAACGGGCGCGCGTCAGTGCTGAACTGCGGCAGACTCCTATACACGTGGTCCGCCGCCCAATCAATGGGGGCGTCGAGGTCGCCGTCCGCGTAGATGAACTCCTGGAGCGGCCAATACAGCGGATTGGAATAGGTGGCGGTCATCGCATCGAACAGGAACTCGTCGGCGAGCGGGGAATCCGGGTTTGCCGAACCGTCGCCGTCGAGAAATGCCTCGTCGAAGAGCCAATGCACCCGTTCGAATGCCGGTTTCATCCCGAAACTCGAGCCGAGGGTCTGCAGGCGCTCCACTGTGAACGGGTCGCCGTTGGGCAGCGTCACATCGGTGCTGCGCAGAATGTCGGCCACGCAGCCCACGCGTTTCGTCTCGAGCGGGTAGCGTGCGTAGAACTGTTCGGTCTTCGTCTGCATGCGTGGGAAGGTGTGCTCGTACACCTCCCTCGCGCTCGCCGGCACATGGGGTATGCCACCGGTGGTGAAACTGGCGATGAGGCTTTGCGGGAATAGCGAAAGGTATGTCAGTGTCAGGAATCCGCCATAGCTCTGCCCGAGTGTCACCCAGCGCTCTCCATCGAACTCGGTGCGCCGCAGGTGCTCGAAGTCGCGCACAATGGAGCCGGCGAGGAATTTCTTCAGATACTCCGCAGCCTGCCGCCCGTCCATATTCGCCACGGTGTGTGAGTCGATATGCGAGGAACGCCCGGTGCCCCGTTGATCGGGCAGCACCACACGGAAATGCTTGATGGCCTCGGCAATCCAGCCATCGGAGTCCGGCGAGAGCGGCCGCGGCGCCGCACCGCCGGGTCCTCCCTGCAGGAATACGAGCAACGGCAATCGGTCGTTCACATGCTCTGGGGCACAGACCACGCGGTAGAACAGGCGAATTGTCTCGCCATCGAATCCCATGCCTGGCTCATGGCCATTCCAGTCGAGCGGCACGTCGATCGCATACTCAGACACATGGAGTCCTGGAACATAGTATTCATTGAGCAGTGCCATCATACTCCCTCACGGCATTTAAACGGTGCAACGCCTTCAATCTCACCCACATGCACCGACAAGGAGGCACAATCATCCCACAGACCCATGTGCAGGTGGTCTGCGGCCTATATGCTGAAGATATGGGAGAACGCTTAAAAGCCTTCTTGGCGACACATCGCATGCTGGTCATCGACACCATGACCACCATGCTGATCTGCCTGCTGTGGGCCATCACCACGATCCCGCCATTTCTGGAGGATGGCCTGCTGGTGCGCTGGGATGCCGACGGGTGGACGCGCATCTGGTCGATCCTGCTCACGTTGCCCTTCGCATTGCGCCGCACGAAGCCGCATACCGCCGCCATCTGGTTCGTCGTCACGGTGGCGGTGCAGCTGGTGTTCGGACCGGCATTTCTACTAGCGGATGCCATGGCGTTGCCCATGTTCTATTCGGCGGTGGTCTATGATCGCCGGAACCGGACCCGCGAATACGCGATCTTGGCGTTGGCCTTCGATGTCGCCACCGTCGCCGTGATCGTATTCGCGAACACCCATGGCGCGATCTTCGGGCGTAATCACATGGCAATCCTGACGGGGGTCTATGCCTGTGCGCCCGAGGGGGCCGGATTCTCAATGCAGTCATGTGCAGCCGCCAGCATGGAATCGAGCCTCCTCTACTTCATCATGTTCACGCTGGTACTGGCCACCACGCTCGTGGCCGCACTATGGCAACGGGCACGCCAACACACGATTCGCATGCTGGGCGAGCGGAATGCGGCCATAGCCGCCCGGGAGCAGGAGGAGAAACTCATCGCGGCCTCGGCCGAACGTGCGCGTATCGCCCGTGACATGCACGACATCGTGGCCCATACCCTTTCGATCATCATCATCCAATCCGATGGCGGACGGTATGCCGCCACCCATGACGTGCAACTGGCGCGGTCGACGATGGACACCATTCGGCACGAGGCCGAGCATGCGATGCACGATATGAAGCAGCTGCTCGATGTGTTCGGGAGCTCATCGCATGCCGACTACCACGACATCAATGCCTTGATCGAGCAGGCGGCCAAGGTCTCCCCCGACATCCACGTGCGACGCGAGCTCGTGGGGGATCCCTCACCGCAGCTATTGAGCGAGCCGGCGAGTGTGGCCATGTACCATGTGGTGCAGGAGGCATTGACGAACGTACGCAAATACGCGGGGCTCAATGTGAACGTCGAAGTGCGTGAGGAGTGGAACAGCGGAACCCTTTCCTTCACCATCAGCGACGACGGACGTGGTGCCTCGGCGTCCATGGATGGGCATAAGGCCGGCTACGGTCTGCTCGGCATGAACGAACGCATCGAAGCCGTCGGCGGCACGGTGGAGGCAGGGCCCCGTCTCAACGGCGGTTTCGCAGTGCATGCCGAAGTCCCATTGGCCACCTCCGTGCAGCAGGCCGGCATCGGCTCGGAATCGCTCCTGCAGGCAACCGCGATGCACACAGAGCGCGGCGGCCCCTCCGCCGTGGAAGTCTCGGAGGAAAGCTGGGACGGTGATGTGGCCAACAGTACCGGAGCAGACGTGGATGACAGGGATGCTCAGCAGGGCAATGACAAGGGCGACCACGAGATTTGGCCCAATTTCATGCAACTGGGCAAGTCGTTGCGTTCCAAACCCATCGCGCAGGTACACGAGGACGGACACGAGAACTGGATTACCAGACTGTCACATTGGGCCGAGCACCATTATGTGCTCACCGACACGATTCTCGTCGCTGTGGCGACCGCCATCATCGTGACGGTTCCTGGCGGCATGGAGCTGCAGGACGCCGGCTACCACTTCTCCTCGGCATCCGGCGCCTTTGGGGTGATGATGACCGTACTGCTTATGCTGCCACTGTGCTGGCGCAGGCGTTTCCCTCGTGCGGTCGCATTGGCGTTCGCCATTCTCGTGTTCCTGCAACTGGTTTTCGTGAGACCATTGTTCACCGCCGATTTGGCGGCGCCATTCATCGCCTATGCCGCCATGCTCTACAGCAGCAAACGGGGCACCTGGAAATGGCTCAGCGCACTGATTGCACTCGATGGGCTGCTGTTTGCGTTCAAGACGATGCTGCTTGTCGAGGGCCACACCTCGGTCGTCGAGTGGATGCTTCATGCCACGCCTGCATTGCGACCCGAAGATGGCACCGTCAGCATCGAGTTCGCCAGTCAAGTGTTCATCGAATTCGCCGTCGCGGCCATCATGGTCTGCATGTTGGCGATGGTGCTCGGCGCATGGGTCAAGATCAGCGGTGCGAATCCGCAGGTGCTGGAGGCCCGGGCCGAGGCGCTGCGCGAAGAGCAGCGCAAACAACGTATCTCCGCCGCCAACCGTGAACGCGACCGTATCAGTGCGAGCATCCAATCTGAGGTGAGTGAAACGCTCAACAGCGTGATTGTCGAGACAACGCAGGAAATATCGATCATCGACCATCAGCTTGCGCAGGGAGAGGAGCCGTCTGCAGAATGGATCAGTCAGGCGTTCGCGGCCATCGGCAGTCAGGGACGCACCGCTTTGAAGCGCATGCGCGAACTGCTTGGTGTGCTGAGGGAAACCGGTGCCAGCGATGAGGCGGATCCTTCGCACAATCAGCTCAATCTGACGCCCGCGAAATCGCTTGATGAGCAGATCTCCGCCGCGCAGAGCCGCGGCGTGGGCAATGCCTAGAATTCACCGCGTTCGCACAGTCCACAGCAGGTATGCATATATTCCACACATGTCTGGAATATATGCATGAAGGCATGCGTTTCGCTAGAGTGGAAGCATGGCAGACGCAAGCAGGATTCGTATAGTCATCGCAGATGATCAGGAACTCGTCCGTGCCGGGTTCACCATGGTGATCAACTCACAGCCCGACATGCAAGTCGTCGGGCAGGCCTCCAACGGCACGCAGGCGGTGCAGCTCGTCGAACGGCTCCACCCCGACATTGTGCTCATGGACGTGCGCATGCCGGGTATGGACGGATTGGCGGCCACAGCGCAGATCACGTCACATGCCGATGGCGAGCAGCACACCCGTGTGATCATTCTCACCACCTTTGATCTTGACGAGTACGTCATGTCGGCAATCAACGCTGGTGCTTCCGGCTTCCTGCTCAAAGACACCGAACCCGAGACGCTGCTCAACTCGATCCGCACTGTGTACCAAGGCAATGCCATCATTGCACCGACCGCCACGAAACGGCTCATCGAAAAGATGATGGAGACGGGCGTCACCCAGGAAGAGCCTGGCAGACAACAGTCAGAGGTCGCCGCCGAATACACGGATCCGGAGCTTGCCACCCTCACCGAACGCGAACGCGAGGTGCTCATCGAGATCGCCCATGGACTGTCGAACCAGGAGATCGCCGACAAGCTGTTCATCTCACTGCCCACCGTGAAAACGCATGTGGCGCATATTCTGCAGAAGATCAACGCACGCGACCGAGTGCAGGCGGTGGTCTTTGCCTACGAGAACCACCTGGTGTAGCCCGTACCGTTCAGACATATGCAAAAGCCGGCCAGTTGGAGACTACTGGCCGGCTTTGCCGTGATGCCAGATACAAACTTCATACCCGACATCAGGTATTTGATATCCTTCCAAATCAGGCTTCGGCGAGCGCCTCCACCGGCGGCGTCTTCACTGCACGGCGTGCGGGGAACACGCTGGCGATGAGCGAGCAGACTATGGCGATGGCCAGGATGATCGCGTAGGTTCCCCAGTCGATCACGTAGACGACGTCGGCAATCGAACTCATCACGATGTAGATGCCGAGCCAGCCGAACAGCGTGCCGACGACCATGCCCACCACGCTCGTGACCAGCGAGATCAGCAGGGCCTCGATTGCAAGGGAGGCGCGGAGCTGACCGCGTGTCATGCCGATGGCGCGCAGCGTGGCCGATTCCCTGGTGCGTTCGATCACCGACAGGCTCAGCGTGTTCGCCACGCCGATGACGGCGATGACCACGGCCACGGCGAGCAATGCGACGAGCAGCATGAGCATCATGTTGACCATGCTCTCCCACTGGTTGCGTTCCGCCACCGGGCCTCCGACTGAAACGTTCGGGTAGACCTCAAGATCTTGCTCGATGGTCTCGAACACGTCCGATAGCGACATGTCGGCAGGCACGTTGAGTTTGATGAGCATCGCGTTGCCGTCCGCCTTGAACGTGCCGTTGTCGAACAGCGCCGTGTTCACGAAGGCGACCGCCTCGTTGTTCTGTGAGATGCGCTTGTAGTCGCGCTGGTCCACATGCAGCTCAACCGGATTGCCCGATGGAATGCCTTCTGTATTGGTTGGGTTCAGACGTACCGTGTTGTTTTCGAAGGTGAACGATGTTCCGGTTGCGTTGTTGACGAGCGGCATGATCGCATCATCGGCCCCGAATGCAGGCGCGGGATTGTCGACCGAGATGTTGAGCACCGACTGCAATGCCGCGATGTTGGGCACGCCAATGACCGTCGTGGGCACTGCATGCCCCTGTTCGTCGGTGAATTCCGCGCTCGCGGTCTTCGCATACAGCAGAGAGCCGACGCCCCGTTCGCCTCTCACCTTGTTCGCGGCCTGCTGTGGGATGTTTGGGCCATAGGCCACGACGTCGACGCTGTAGCGGGTGTCGAGTGCCTGATTCATCGTCGCTTTCGCTGCGGCGGCACCGGTGGCCAATGTGGAGATGAGCGTGACACCTATGAGCAGTGCCGTTCCCGTGGCGGCGATGCGTCGCGGATTCTTCTGGATGTTGGCATTGGCGAGCTTGGCGGCCGGCCCGAACATTGAGACAAACGCCCCCACGCCCTTCATGAGCCAAGGCAACCAGAACAGGGCCGTCATGGCCAGGCCGATGAATGTGAGCATGCAGCCGGCGACGCCTGCGAGCAATGCGCTGGCGGAGATATCGCCGTCCTTGCTGTGGTTCATCGGGATGGCGATCAAGGCGAGCGCGACGCCGAGGGCCAGGAACAGGCAGCCGAAGACGGCGCGGCTCACACGGGCCCGATGCTGATTGGAGATCTCAAGGGGTCGCATGGCTTCCAACGGGGTCACGCTAGTGGCGGTGCGTGCGGCGCTCACAGATGCGAGTACCGTCATTGCAACACCGAAGAGCACGGGCAGCGCGATGACCTGCCAGCTCATATTCAGCGTCAGGCGCATGCCACCGAGAGACTGGTCCCGTGTGGCAATGGAGGCCAATGCCATGAGGCCGGTTCCCACGCCCACGCCGAGTACCGAGGATACGAGTCCGAGCATACCCGCCTCCTCAAGCACCGACACGTAGAGCTGGCGCTTGGTGGCACCGATGGTGCGCAGCAATGCCAGCGTACGGCGGCGCTGCGCCACGAGCACCTGGAACGTGTTCGCGATGACAAGCGCGGCGACCACCAGAGCGAGCACACCGAAGGCGAGCAGGAACTGCTTGGTCACGTCACCACCGTTGGAGCTGAGGGATTTGATGGCCTGCTCTTCCATATGCGCGCGATCCTGCAGCGTCAGCCCCGGCGAAAGCGCGGCCTTCACCTGCGCGACCACGGTGGATTCATGTGCCGGCTCGATGTACAGGTACGCAGCGGTCGCTGGTATCGCATCGAAGGAGGCGACATCCGAATAGGCGACCATAAGGTCGTTCGAGGCGACGGAGGCACCGTTGTAATAGCCGTATACGTTGTTCGGATCGGTGGTGAGACCCGTGATCGTCGCCTGCACGTCCTGCGCATCGTCGCCATATTGCGCATGCGACGAGATGGTGTCTCCCACCTTGAGGTTCCACTGCTCGGCAAGCTTCCTCGGTATTGCAATCTGCCGGACACCATCGGGTTCGGGGGCGTTGCCCCCTACGATTGAAACCGGGAGCAGCTTGGGGTCGGCACTCGTCGACAACGCCACCCCGCTGCCGTGTTGAGAGCCGGTATTCAGCATGACGCTGCGCGTGACATCGGCACGGACGCCTTCCACTCCCCCGATGCCCGCTATGGTATTGAGCTTAAGACCACCAACCGTTGAGTCGTGTGCATCGTCGCCGAATTGCGCATCTGCCGTGACTGCATAGTTCGAGCCGCCGAACTGGCCGGTGGTCTGTTCGCGCAATGCGGCGTCGAAGGCGTTCGTGAACAGCAGCGTCGCGGCAATGAACGCCGTGCCGATGAGAATGGCGATACCCGCGGGAATCAGCATTCTCAGGTTCTTCTTCATCATCTTCATCGTGATTGACAACATGGTATTCCTTCGGATTCAGGATCGTCTGTGCTCTTGGCCTGCATTAGCGACGCTGCTGCGGCGGCTTCGGAGCCTGCATGAGGGTTCCCTGTGCCGGCTGATCGCCGATGCCTGCCGGATTGTTCCGGGGCTGCTGCGCAATGGGTGGATTCTGGTTTGCCGGCATCGTCTGAACTGCGGAGCGCCCAGCGGTCTTCGTGGAACGTTCGCGCTCCTTCATGAGCAGATCACTCATCTGCGCCGGTTGCGGGTCGGAGACGTCGGCGATGATGTGTCCGTCGGAGAATACGATGGCACGGTCTGCATAGGAGGCGGCCACCGGATCATGCGTGACCATGATGATCGTCTGCCCCAATTCCCGTACCGAGGCCTTGAGGAAGCCAAGCACCTCGGCGCTTGAAGCGGAGTCGAGGGCACCGGTGGGTTCGTCTGCGAACACGAGCGACGGCTTGGTGATGAGGGCGCGTGCGATGGCCACACGCTGCTGCTGACCTCCAGACAGTTCGTTCGGACGGTGGCCCAGACGTTCACGCAGTCCAAGTGTGTCCGCCAGACGGTCGAACCATGCACGATCCACCTTCTTGCCCGCCAAAGTCAGGGGCATCACGATGTTCTGCTCGGCCGTGAACATCGGCAGCAGGTTGAAGCTTTGGAAGATGAAACCGATGTAGTTGCGGCGCAGCAGCGTGAGCTGCTTGTCGTTGAGCTTCGTCAGGTCGCGCCCCTGGAACACGACGCTGCCGCTGTTGGCCGAGTCCAGACCGCTCATCACATGCATCAGCGTCGATTTTCCGGATCCGGACGGTCCCATAATCGCCGTAAACCGGCCCTGCTCGAACTGCACGTTGACATCTTTCAACGCATGCACCAGGCTTTCACCCGTGCCATAGTCCTTCACCAGATCGATGGTCTCGATCGCCACCGGCGTATGGGTCGGCTGGTGAATCTGGTCAACCATGTTCTGCAACGCGGAATTCGACATGTTCTCTCCTTCTTGGGGCCTTCGCCATTTCAATCACGTGCTCTGACGTGCATATCTGCGAATAATATGCCCTACAACCATGCCGACCCATCACCCGCAAGGGTGAAAAACATTCGGGGCTCATCCTTGAGGATGAGCCCCGAACACAACATCGTGGTGAATTCACCACCCGAATACGACCATCATCACAATTACGGCAGCGATGTACACCAGCACCAGTATCAGCAGCATCCAATCAAACAGACGCATATGCGCCGGATGCAGATATGTGCGTTTGGCACCCATACGGTCTATATGCGCACCATGAGCCAAAGCTGTGATGCTGCGGGCGCGGTTCAGGTGGCTCATATGGGCTGGTGCCGCAATGATCGCACGAACATGAGCGCTGCACCATGCGGCCGTGCGGGTGAGGGGATTGTGCCTGCCAATGCGCGCATACCGTCCACGAATGTGTTGGGTGAGCACCAGGTCATGCACGGTGGCCGCATAGGTCGGCAGCCACTGGATCGCATCCGTCACGGCGGCCCCTGCCGTGTATGGCAATCCCAATCCTGCCAGACCACTGATCCAGGCGGCACGCGAAGTGGTGAACAACACGGTGAACACGGCGAACACGATATCTGCGATACGGAGCGCCACCACCGCGCATAGATCCATGGTGCCGGAGGTGACCAGCCAGCTTCCCCACTGCCACAAGGTCCAGCCGGGCAGATGCACGGTGAGGAGCATGATGCAGAACACAATGACGATCACCGGCAGGAAGAATGACCACACCTTGAGCGTCTTGCGTGCAGATATGCGGGTGGACAGCAGGAACAGATGCTCCACGAGGAGCATGGCCGTCAGGAATACCCAGTTCCCCCAAATCGAACACATGACGATAACGGCGATCATGGTGAACAGCTTCACACGTACATCCACTCGGTTGAGCCAACCATCAACCGGGACATAGAACTGCGAACGCATCAGACTCTCCCCTCCTGATCATGGTACAATGAGCGCAACTGCGTGGAATGCAGAGGGCCAAAGTCCACTATGCGCCCTTCCTCCATACGCAGGGCATGGGTGCAGTAGCGTTCCACGAGATCATCGTCATTGCTTGCCATGATCACGGTGATGCCTTGCTTGTTGAGGTCCCGCACTAAGGTCATGAACTTCGTTTTGAGCCGATAATCCAACCCGGACACCGGTTCATCAAGCACAAGTATGGGTGCCTGCGTGGCCAATGTGGAGGCCAGTGCCACGAGTCTGGTCTGCCCGGTGCTCAACCGAATGGGATCGGCATCTTCAATGTCGAACAGGTCAAATGCCCGGATGAGCGCATTGACACGCTCGTTCACCTCTTGGGCTGGCACGCCCAGGGCACGCGGGGCGAATTCGATTTCCTTGCGCACGTTGCGCGTCAGCATCATATGCAACGGGTCCTGATCGAGATAGGCCACTTCACGGGCCATGCGGCGCACCCGGCACTCGGCGGTGTCGTTCTCGTCCACAATCACATGGCCGCGCGAGGGCAGAATCTGAGAATTCATCATCGACAGCAAGGTCGTCTTGCCGGATCCGTTCGGGCCCACGACGCCCACGAATGAGCCGCGGGGGATCCGCAAGTTCACGTCGCGCAATTGGGGGGCATCGCTGTTCTCGCTGTGCGGATGGAGGTAGTACACATGATCGAAGATGATGATCGGATCGGTCACGTCCTGCGGCTCAAGACGGGCGATTGTCAACGGCGTGTGGTCGTCGCGAGATCTGCTCACGCCCACCGATTCCAGCAACGACGCCTCGCGGAGGAACACTTCGCGTGTGGTGCGGCGGATCACCTCGCCGCCCACCATCACCAACACCGAATCGGCATGCTCCCGCAGCCAACGAGTGTCGAGGTCGATCATCACCACCGACGTGTGGTTGCGCTTCATAAGGTCGTCCAGAATGGCATAGAGATCCTGTGCGCCGTCTTCGTCGAGTACCGCCAGCACCTCATCGAGAATGAGCACCTCGGGCTCTGCTGCGATGGCCGAGCCTATGGCGACGCGCATCATCTCGCCTTCGGAGAGCGTACGCGGATCGCGGTGCCGGAGTCCCTCTATATGCAGTCGGTCAAGCACCTCATCGACACGGGAGCGTATTTCGTCCGGCGCCACACCCCTATTCTCCAAGGGGAATGCGATCTCGTTCTCCACCTCGTTGGTGACGAACAAATCCACCGGGTTCTGGGGCACATACCCCACCTTGGCGGAGATATTAGAGACGCTCGTGCTTTTCACGTTCATGCCAGCCACCCTGATGAAACCGGTGAGCGTGCCGTCGAGAATATGAGGGATGATACCGGTGAGGGCCTGCGCCAATGTGGACTTGCCCGAACCGGTCGGCCCTACTATCCCGGCCAGGGTTCCCTCCGCCACATAACAACTCACATCATGCAGTGCCCCTCTTGACGTGCCGTGCGCCGAGGAGGGCGCATACTGCCAACCCAGGTTCATCACGGTGATTACATCGGTCACAATCGGCTCCATCAATCTCACAACAAGTGCGCTTGGCTGGGTGAACTTCTACCCTACGTTCATACGTAACCGTAAGCATACTATGTCATCTCGTTGATATCTTGCATCGTTCGAGCCGACCCGTCCATGGGCAAACGAATCGCGCCCATGGACGGCGGCACCGACAAACGGGAAATCCCGCATGCCCACGCATGCGGGATTTCCCCAGGAAAGCTGTTGACCATATGCATGGCATACGTCATACATGCTCAATCGGCGAAGCCGGAGGCGCGCACCGCCTCGAATCCGCCTTTCAGATCGTCGATGATGTCGTCGATGTACTCGGTGCCGATCGACAGACGGATTGTTCCCTGATGTATGCCCTGATCCTCCAACTCAGCCTCGGACTCCTGAGAATGCGTCGTGGAAGCCGGGTGAATCACCAGGCTCTTCGCGTCGGCAACATTGGCCAGCAGCGAGAACAGATGCAGGTTGTCAATGAATACCCGGGCTGCATCCTTGCCGCCCCGAATGTCGAAAGTGAAGATGGATCCGGCGCCATTCGGGAAGTATTTCTCGTACAGGTCGTGGTCAGGGCGTCCCTCGATCGATGGATGGGAGATCGACTCGACTTCGGGCACGGTTTTGAGGTAATCGATCACTTTGAGCGCATTCTCCACATGGCGCTCGACGCGCAGTGACAGCGTCTCGGTGCCCTGCAGCAGCAGGAAGGCCGAGAACGGCGAGAGCGTGGCACCCGTGTCGCGCAGCAGGACCGCGCGGATGCGGGTCACGAATGAAACCGGCCCGAGCGCCTCATAGAAGTTGAGGCCATGATATGAGGGATCCGGCTCGGTGAGCGTCGGGAATTTGCCTGGCACCGCATCCCACTTGAAATCGCCTCCCTCGATGATCACGCCGCCGAGCGTGGTGCCGTGGCCACCTATGAATTTCGTGGCGGATTCCACTACGATGTCCGCACCATGTTCGAGGGGGCGGAACAGATATGGTGTGGCGAAGGTGTTGTCTACAATCACCGGCAAGTGGTGCCGGTGTGCGATCTCGGTGATTGCGTCAAAATCGGGCAGGTCGGCGTTCGGATTGCCGAAGGTCTCGAAATAGACGAGTTTCGTGTTGTCTGCGATCGCCTCCTCGAATGCGTGGGAATCGTTGGCGTCGACGAAGGTGGTGGTGATGCCGTCGCGTGGCAAGGTGTGGCGCAGCAGATTGAACGTGCCCCCGTATATGTTCTTGGCAGCCACGATATGGTCACCGGCCTGCGTGATGTTACGCACGGCGTACTCCACGGCCGCAGCACCCGAGGCGACCGCCAATCCCGCGGTGCCCCCCTCGAGCGCTGCGATGCGGTCTTCGAACACCCCTTGTGTCGTATTGGTCAATCGCCCGTAGATGTTGCCCGGGTCGGCCAGACCGAATCGGGCCTCGGCGTGGTCGAAATCGTGGAATACATAGCTGGTCGTCTGGTAGATCGGCACTGCACGGGCGTCGCTGGCCGGGTCTGCGCTCTCCTGGCCGACATGCAGCTGCAGTGTCTCGAAATGGTATGGTGTGTGGGTTTCCTGTGCGCTCATGGTGTTCCTTACGCTCATACACGTTGCCGTGCGTCGTTTTCGTCTGGCGACCCTCGGGTCTGGGCAGCAGATTAGAGAACTCGCACAGCACAATGCAAGCCAGACGTTATCGCGATTGGTTATACCCGTTTATCAATCGGCGCTTGCGCACCTGAACATGAGATCCGTCAGCCCCCACGAGACGGAGGCGACACGCCGAGACCCCTGTGGTGTACCACCTCATCCATGTAACACGGCAGGAATGCGCTTGGCATATCGTTCACCTATTGTATGAGGCATATATGGTCGATGACTGCAAGGAGCAATATGCCAGAAGTGCTTTACGAACGCAATCGCGAATATATTCCACGCATCGCAGCGGTGCATGACATGTGCGGGTACGGCAAATGCTCGCTCACCGCCGCCATCCCGATCCTCTCGGCTGCCGGCTGCGATGTCTGCCCGGTGCCGACCGCTCTGTTCTCGGCACATACTCGCTACAAGGTGTTCACCATGGAAGACACCACCGACATGCTGGGCGGATACCTCGACGCCTGGCAGCAGGAGGGCGTTGAGCTCGATGGCGTCTACTCCGGATTCCTAGGCTCCCCCGATCAGGTGGCGATCATTCAGCGACTGTATCGCGAGTACCCCAAGTCGCTGCGTTTCGTCGACCCGGTGATGGGCGATGCCGGCGAGATGTATGCCACGTACACGGCACAGCTTTGTGAGGCGATGGGCGCGCTCGTCGATGGCGCGGACCTGCTCATGCCGAACCTGACCGAATCCTCCATTCTCACCGGCACCGAGTACCCCGGACAGGACATCACGAACGAGCAGGTCAGGCAGATCATTGGCAATCTGTTCGATATGGGCGCCAAGAACGTCGTGCTCAAGGGCATCGACCACAATGACGGCCGAATTCGCAACTTCGTGGCCAACGCCAAGGAGGGCGTGGACCGGATGACCGAATGCGTGCATGAGAAACTGCCCTACATGTGCCATGGCACCGGCGACGCGTTCGCCTCCGCCATGATCGGCGGCGTGATGGCCGGACTCGACCTTGCAGCGGCAGCCAGACTTGCCGGCGAATTCGTGCACAACGCGATGGTCCAGACGAAGTTCCAACCCGGCTATCAGGATCGTGGCGTGAGTTTCGAACTGAGCCTGGGAGATTTGACCAGCCTCGTGGATTGAGCAGGTCGTGGATCTGATGCATTCGCCCCGCATGAAAATGCAGGGCGAATGCGTATTCCAATGCCGACACGCACAATGGACATCCCGAATGTGAATAACCGCTTGGGTGTCCACATTCGACACCAATGCAAGCCGGGTTATCCACAAATCTTCAAAGCCGGTTGCATGCGTGCCGCGATGTTGCTGGACTTGGAGCATGGACATTACATCACAGCACAACAGCACATCGCCGACACTGGCGACCATACCCACACAGACAGTCGTGGACGCGGATACCCTCGAGCAATGCAAGGCCATGCTCTTGGCCCCGGACCTCACCGCCCGGCAGATCGGCTCCCGGGGAGAGCGGCTTTGCCGGGCATGGCTGATCGAACATCATTGGCACGTGTTGGCCTGCAACTGGCACTGCCGGTTCGGTGAGATTGACATCATCGCGCTTACCTCGCACAGCACCATCGTATTCGTCGAGGTCAAGACGCGTAGATCCACATCATGCGGCATCCCCGAGGAGGCAGTGCATGCTGCCAAACAGATGCGTGTTCGTCGGGCCGCAATATGCTGGCTCGGTGAGCATGGATCGACCATACGCCACATCGGAGTGCGTTTCGATGTCATCGCCGTCACCGTCACACCCACCGACGTCTTCATTCATCATGTGCCGGAGGCGTTCTGATGGCTCTGGGAACAGCGTTGTCAGTCGGTCTGGTGGGGCTCAAGGCCTTCGTGATACAGTTGCAGGCATTCATCTCTCCTGGCCTGCCGTTCTTCTCCATCATCGGGCTGCCCGATGCGTCGCTGAGCGAGGCCAGAGAGCGCGTGAAATCGGCATGCACCGCAAGCGGCTTCAAATGGCCCCAGACCCGGGTGACCGTCAACATGTCGCCGGCCTCGATGCCCAAACGAGGTTCCTCACACGATCTCGCCATCGCCGCCAGTGTGCTCAGCGCCTCGGAATTCATAGAGCCCGACGCGTTGGACAACACTGTGCTACTCGGCGAGCTCAACCTCGATGGCACGGTGCTGCCCATCAACGGCCTGCTGCCAATCATGCTGCATATGAAGGAGCACGGCATGAACCGCGTCGTGGTTCCCCGTGCCAACCGCGATGAGGCTGAACTGGTTGACGGCTTGGATGTCATGTACGTCTCGCATCTGGGTGAACTCATCGAACTGTTCGGAGGTCGTGCCAACTACACGGTCCATGAGATTCATGTGGACGCCCGAAGACGCGACCTGCCGGAAGGCAATCTGCTGCCTGTCGGCGACATGAACGAAGTGGTGGGCCAGCACGACGCGAAGGAGGCGCTGAAGATCGCAGCAGCCGGAGGACACCATGTGCTCATGACCGGACCACCCGGCATGGGCAAAACCATGCTCGCCTCACGCTTCCCTGGCATACTCGCCCCGCTGAACCAACAACAGCAATTCGAAGTGGCATCCATTCGCTCGCTCTGCGGTCAGCTGGGCACCCACGGCATCGACAGCATGCCACCATTCGAGGCTCCGCACCACACCGCCTCCGTCGCCTCATTGGTGGGAGGAGGCACCGGTCTGGGAGAACCGGGATCGGTGACACGCGCCCACCATGGGGTGCTGTTCCTCGACGAGGCGCCTGAATTCGCGCCACGCGCGCTGCAATCGCTCAGGGAACCGTTGGAGGCCGGGTATATCGCCGTGTCACGGTCCAAGGGCATCACAATCTTCCCCGCGCAATTCCAGCTCATCATGGCGGCTAACCCATGCCCATGCGGCTACGGGTATGGCACCGGCGAACGCTGCACCTGCAGGGAACGCGACCGCATACGGTATTTCAGCCGACTCTCCGGCCCCATTCTCGACCGCGTCGACATGCAGCTGCAGGTGTGCCCCGTTTCCCACATAGGCTCCCGGCAATTACCGGAAGGCGACAGCAGCGAGCGCATCCGCCAACAGGTCATCGCTGCACGGGATATGGCGGTGGAGCGATTCCGACCATTCGGCTGGACAAGCAATGCCCAGGCTGCAGGGTCGTGGTTACGGGAGCACACCCCCCACCGTGTGCTCGCCGTGGTGAACCAGGCGCTCTCCTCCTATCAGATCAGTCTGCGAGGGGCCTACCGCGTGATGAAGCTCTCATGGACCATCTGCGATCTCGATGGACGTACAAGTCCGAACCTCGACGATGTCGACCGCGCGCTCTCGTTGCGCACCACTGAAGTCAACTGAACCTACTCGGCCCCACCTTGAAACGGAGAAGACATGACCGCCATCACCCATCAGACCACGTCACAATCACACGCGGCACCCGCACAACCCACGTTGAGCGCCAAGGCGCTGCTGCAGTCCGACGACGAAGCGCTCGCCCGCATGTTGCTGACCCACTGCAGCGAATGTGCCAATGCACTCATGACCTCGTTGCTGAAGGGATGCGACAGCGAACATCCAGGCGTGGAGGCACTGCGTGCGCTGCTCATGGTTGCATGCGCCGCCACCGAACAAGAACAGCGACGTGCACGCAACACCTTGGAATGCATGTTCATTCTGGGCACGGCACGCTGGGGCCGCAAGGCGCGCAGCGAAGGCGTGGCCTCCTTCCAGCTGGCCTCACAACGCTGGGTCGGCCGCCTGCTGCAGCTGCCGACCTTCGACCCGGATGCGCTATTCGCTCTGTTCACCGGACAAGGCGCCTATACCGTTGTCATTCCCGGTTCGCCCTACTGGCCAGAGTCGTTGGAGGACCTCGACGTGCGCTCTGATTGGGCGCCTCCACTTGCCTTGTGGGTGCAGGGCGACGCAATGGCCCTCACATCATGTGATCGCCCTGTGGCCGTAGTGGGTTCGCGTGGCATGAATGAATACGGGCGCCACGTTGCGAGAACCCTGGCCTGCCAGACGGCCATGAATGGCCATCTCGTCGTTTCCGGCGGTGCCATGGGCATCGATGCCGCGTCGCATTGGGGAGCGCTCGAGGCCATGAATCAGCTCGGAGCCAAAGTGGCCGGAAGAACCGTGGCGATATTCGCCGGCGGACTCGACCATTGTGGACCCACCACGAATATGCGGCTCTTCGAGCAGATCTGCGCCCAGCATGGGGCTTTGGTGTCGGAATGCACCCCGGGCACGATACCGGAGCCACGCCGGTTCCTGCTGCGCAATCGGCTGATCGCGGCACTGGCCTATTCGGTCGTGGTCGCACAGGCCCGGCTGCGCTCCGGAGCGCTCAATACGGCAGGCTGGGCGAACGAGATGAACCGCAGGCTCTTCGCAGTGCCGGGCGAGATCACGACACCCGCGCATGCTGGGTGCAACAGGCTCATCGCCGACCAGCAGGCGTCGTTGCTCTCCAGCACCTCGGATATCGAGCAACTGTGCCATGAGACCCATGCACCGAGCCTCAGACCATAAACGTCAGGCCCTATGGCAGAATCGAGGTATGAGTCCAACCAAGGTTGAAGACATGTATGATGCGGTGATCGTGGGTGCGGGCGGGGCCGGTCTGTCCGCAGCGCTGGGATTCTACCGCAGTCAGGAGGTCGCTGATCTCAGGGATCGGGGCATCGAGCCCAAGGTGTTGGTGATTTCCAAGTTGCAACCCCTGCGATCGCATACCGGATCCGCCGAAGGCGGCATAGCCGCCAGCCTCGGCGACATGGAACCCGACGAATGGCAATGGCATTACTACGACACCGTGAAAGGCGGCGATTGGCTCGTCGATCAGGATGCCGCCAAGTTGTTGGCCAAGGAGGCCGCCCGCACCGTACGTGACCTGGAGCATGACGGAGTCGCCTTCTCCCGTACCGAGGATGGAAGAATCGCCCAACGGCGTTTCGGAGGCCATACCGGCGACTTCGGCAAAGCCCCGGTCAAACGCGCCGCCTATGCCGCCGACCGGGTGGGCCACCAGATTCTGTTCGCCCTCTGGCAGCAATGCGTGGCACAGGGCGTTGCATTCGCTGAGGAATGGTACGTGACCGATCTTGTACTCAACGCCGATCATACGGCCAGCGAAGGTGTGGTCGCCTACGACGTCGCCACCGGCACGACCCATGCCATCGCCGCGCGCAACGTGCTCATGGCGACCGGCGGTGCCGGACGCCTGTTCCATACGACGTCGAATTCCCACGATCTCACTGGCGATGGCATGGCATTGGCCTTGCAGGCGGGCCTTGATCTTGAAGACACCGAGTTCCTGCAGTTCCATCCCACTGGCCTGGCGCACACCGGAATCCTTCTCTCGGAGGCCTCGCGGGCCGAAGGCGGCGTATTGCGCAATGCCATGGGCGAGGCGTTCATGGAACACTATGCGCCTGAACACAAGGACCTGGCCGCACGTGATGTGGTCTCAAGGGCCATTCGCAGCGAGGTCATGGCCGGGCGGGGCGTCGCCGACCCGAAGGATCCGGAAGCGCCCAAGGACTGTGTATGGCTCGATATGACCGGCATCGACGCCACACGAATGCATGAGGTGCTACCACAGGTGGTCGAAACGATCCGGGATTATGCCGGGCTCGATCCCGCCACGGACCTCGTGCCGGTCAAACCGACCGCGCATTACACGATGGGCGGCATTCCAATCACCGTCGATGGCGAAGTCTACATTCCCGCAGCCGACGGGCGACAGATTATAACGGGACTGTATGCGGCGGGCGAATGCTCGTGTGTCAGCGTGCACGGAGCCAATCGCCTTGGAGGAAACTCACTGCTCGACGCATGCCTGTTCGGCACTCGCGCCGGACGCTCCATCGCCACCCGAGTGGCGGCCGATCCGGTTGCCGCATCGGATGTGGAAGGTGACACGCACGCCCTTGCACAAGAACTCGTCGACGCGTCGAATCGACGCAAAGGCATCATCGACACACTGCTCGAATCCGCTGACTCTGCAGAGGAAACGCCGCAGAGCGACAACGCCTATGCGCTCATCGCCGATCTCGGCACCTTCATGGAAGCGCATGCAGCCGTGGCCACCGACGCCACCTTGCTCGACAAGGCAATGGCCGGATTGCGAAACGAGCTCATTCCACGTTCCGAACTACTGCATGCCCATGGCGATTCCAAAGTGTTCAACCAGGAGATCACCGCGATTCTCGAGGCGCGTCATCTCTGCGAGCTCGCGCTGGCCATGCTCGAGGCCACACGCGCCCGCGAGGAGTCCCGCGGCTCGCTCTATCGCAGCGATTTCCCCGAGCGTAACGATGCCGAATATCTCAGGCATTCATTCGTGAACCTCAACGGCGACGTCAGCTGGGCGCCGGTGAACATCGTGGACATCGAACCAGGCTCGCGCTCGTACTGATTCCAGCCGTGACTGGCGCAACCGTGAGAATGTTGCGCCGGTCACGGCTTTTGCATGTGCGCGCATATACAATATGAGACAGTATTCGACACTGTGGAAAGGCATTGCATGAGCTTCCCATCCCCCGTCATCCAAGCGACGGTGACATTGCGTGTGCACCGCTTCACCCCGCGCCCCGAACGGGAGCGCCGACATTCGTCGAGTCCGTTCGGCAGACGCGGCGGCTCGCCGTTCGCGGATTCCGCACGCGCCGGCAGGCCACGCGGCAAATCCTGGGTGCAGGAATACGAGTTGCTCGTGCGTCCCGAAGACACGTTGCTCGACTGTCTGCTCACCATCAAACGCGATATCGACCCGACACTGGCGTTCCGCTATTCCTGCGGCCACGGCATGTGCGGTTCGGATGCCGTCGCCGTCAACGGCACACCCACGTTGCTGTGCACGGCACAAGTGAAGGATTGGGTGCAGCGGCTACCCAACATCTCCTACCCCGACGACGAGGGATTCCGCCGTACCGGCGATGTCGACGACGCAAACGACGTCAACGCATTCGAGGAGGACCTCGCCCATCAGATCGACGAAGGGGATCATCTGGGTGTCATCGAACTCGCTGCACTTCCCGGCTTCCCGGTCAAGCGCGATCTTGTTGCCGACATCGATTCGATGCTTGAACAGATTCGCCGTCTCAAACCCTACCTCATTCACCACAATGCCATCAAGACCCGTGAGGACGGCAAGGTGGATGTGCTGGAGTATCTGCAGAATCCACAGGAACTGGCCAAATATGAGTTGCTCAGCAACTGCATCGCCTGCGGCGTGTGCGAAGGGGCATGTCCGGTCTATGCCGGTGGTGAGGCGTTCATCGGCCCGGCGGCGCTCATCAATCAGGCGCGATTCATCAACGATTCGCGCGACACTGCAACCGAGGAACGCCTTGAGGCCCTTGACACCGCCGATGGTGTGCAGGCATGCCAATCGGTGCGGGCATGCTCCAGGCAGTGCCCCCGCGGCATTGACGTGGGCGAGGAGATCTGGCAACTCATTGCGCAGGTGAAAGAGCGGTAAGGAAGAATGAATATGGACAGAACGTCATTCGAAAACCATGCGCGGGCATGGGATTGGATCGAGACCCGCGAATTCGCGCTTGAACCCGACCTGGTGCATGAGGCGCGCATGCTGATGCAGGAAGACAACGACCCTTCGGTCTCCGCATGCGAAGGGGCCATGCTCAGCATGTTCAAGACGATGTCCGGTGCATCGTCGGTCATTGTGATCGGCACCGGATCATTGGTACAGACGGCTCGAATCGCATGTTCACTCAATGACGACGACAAACTCACTGCCGTCGACTCCACACCTCAAGGTCATAGCCAGATCAAAAGACTCTTCCGCACCGCCGCCACGATGACCCGAGCCACGCTGCGCACCGTCAACGCAGATCCAACCCAATTCTTGTCGCGTCTCAACGGCGACGACTACGATCTCATCGTCGTATGCGGCGATGCCTCGAACTACCCTGCCGCCTACGAGCAGGCACCGCGATTGCTGCGCAGACATGGCGTGATCATTTTCACCGATGTGTTGGCCATGGAATCGCCGGATTCCAAAGGCGGTCTCACCAACCCGGCGGATCGCGGCGACAAGGCCGTGGCCATGCGTGAACTCATCGACGCCGTGACCGATGACGACCGCTTCATCTCCGCACTCTCCCAGACCGGCTGGGGTATGCTCATCGCCACATTGCAATAATTCGACATGGTGGAGTGGATCGGAATTGGATTCCCGTGATTCGCACCACCATGCCATATGGATCAGTGCGCACCGGTCTGCCTGGGAACCATGCTGGTGGCGACATCGACGGCCTCGTCGATGTCGTCGGTGATCGTCACCAGATCGGGATCGATGTTCGAGATCATGCCCCGTTCACGCACCGGCCCGTCAATCCAATCGAACAGCCCTCGCCAGTATGCGGAATCGAAGAGCACAATCGGCATTTTCGCCACCTTCTGAGTCTGTACCAACGTGAGCGCCTCGAAGGTCTCGTCCAACGTACCGAAGCCGCCGGGGCAAACAATCGCGCCGGACGAGTACTTCATGAACATCGTCTTGCGCACGAAGAAGTAGCGGAACGTCATGCCGAGGTTGATCCACTTGTTGAGTCCCTGTTCATGCGGCAATTCGATTCCCAGACCCACCGATTTGCCCCCGGCCTTGGCAGCACCCTTGTTCGCCGCTTCCATGATGCCCGGGCCGCCTCCCGTGATGACGGCAATGTCTCGCTCGGCGATCTTCGCGCCCATTGCGGCGGCGGCCTTGTAGTCCTTCGTATTGGGCTTGATGCGTGCGGAACCGAAAATACTCACGGCAGGACCGAGTTCGGCCAGCGATCCGAAGCCATCCACGAATTCGGCCTGAATGCGCAGTACGCGCCACGGGTCGCGATGCAGCCAATCCGTGTCGGAATCATTGCGCAGGAAGCGTTCTGAGGTGCTTTCGCTCGGAATCATCTTGCCGCGCAACAACACCGGCCCCTGCGAATAGGTCCGTCCGAGCGGTTCCTCCGCATGATTCATCATCTGGCCGCCGTTCGCATTCTCCTCATTGTTGGATTGCATACCACTCCTTCGGTTCTGTGGTGTATTTCCAACTGCGAGTGTAGCGAGTGCATACCCCAGCCATGTAACATGGCCACCTCAGCTGCGGGAGTCTTCTTCCTTGAGTTGCGCCAGATTCTGCTCGGCATCCCTACCCATGGTCTGGGAAACCACAACGGTGCCATCCCGGAGCGTGCGCGTGGCCTCAAGGGGGCGTTCCATCGTGGCCAAACGCTCCTCGACGGAGTCCATGCGGGCGAATCTGGCCGACTGCCGGCTCAGCAGCACCGCCGACACCGCAGCCGCCACTAGCGACCCCAGAAGCACGCCGAATCTGGCCTCCGCGGAAAGCTCAGTATTCGCATACGCCAGCGATGCGATGAGGAAGGAGACGGTGAAGCCAATGCCGCAGGCGATCGAAGCCGGGAACATGTCGCGCACGCGCAGTCCCTTAGGCATCGCAAACGGGCCGATGTGCGTGGACAGCCATGCGGTGGCCATGATGCCGAGCGGCTTGCCCACGAACAGCGCCACGATGATGGCGATGACCACCGGGGAGACCAGCAACATTGGGGTGATCGAATCGAAGTGCACACCAGTGGCGAAGAAGGCGAAGATGGGCAATGCCAGCAACGCCGAGAACGGCTGCAGCTTGTCGGCATACCGTTCGGCACGCGGCGAACGTTCGCCGTACATGGCACGTGCGGGCGTGAGCAATCCCACGAGCACGCCGGCCAATGTCGGGTGCACGCCGGCCTCGTACATCATCACCCAAGCCAGAATGCCTATGACGGCCACGCCGAACCATGGCACCTTCTTCATGCGCACTAGGAAGTACCAGGCGACCGCGCAGATTGCAATGCCCGCAAACCAGTACCAGGCGTTGAGCGACGAGAAGAACACGGCGATCAGGATGATCGCCAACAGATCGTCCACCGTGGCGAGCGTCATCAGGAAGGCACGGATCGAGCCAGGCAATGCCTTGGCGAACAGCGCGAGCACCGCCAGCGAGAATGCGATGTCCGTGGCCGTGGGAATCGCCCATCCGTGTGCTGTCTCGGCAAAACTGAACATCGAACCGTTCGCGATGATGAGGCTGCCCGGATCTCCGGCACCGAAGTTCGAGAACAGTGAGATGACGGCGACGAACAGCACCGGCGGCACCAACATGCCGCCCACCGCACAGAGCATCGGCACCGCGGCCGCGCGTACATTCGATAACGAGCCGGTGGTGAGCTCCTGACGCAGCTCGAGCCCGACGACCAGGAAGAAGATCGTCAGCAGGCCGTCCTGAGCCCAATGGCCCAAACCCATGTCAATATTGGTTCCCGGAATGCCCAGATGGAAATGCGAAAGCTCCTCGAACCAGTGGTAGGTCGCCGGCAGATTCGCCAGCACCAGACCGAGCAGCGCGAATCCGAGCATAATGAGACCCGATATGCGGTCGGATGTCGCCACTTTCCGAATCGATGCCCACACTCCACGCTGCCTGTTGCTCATGCCGTCCTCGCTGTACTCCTATGCCAATATCCAGCTATCCATTATGCCGCATTCACCCGCCATACGCCCAATGGGACGCCCCCGCTCATACACAATCCGCAAAATCCGCAGCCACGGGCGCCACTCCCAGCTTGCAGAGCGCTGCGTCGAGCTGCCTGCACATCCGTTCGATCACACGCATGGGGCAAGCGAGGTTGATGCGTTCGAAACCACTGCCCTCCCGGCCGAACAGATATCCTTCGTCGAAATAGAGCCTCGCCTGTTCGTGCATGAACGTCTCCAGCTCATCATTCGAAAGGCCCAGCCCGCGGCAATCCAGCCATGCCAGATAGGTTCCCTCCGGCTCGATGAGCCGTATGCCGTCGTGGGCGTCGGCGAAGGCACGCACAGTGTCGAGATTACGCCGCACGACCGCGAGCATCTCCTCAAACCAGTCCTCGCAGCGGGCATAGGCAGCCATGCATGCCACCATGCCCAGATGATTCACCGTGCTGCCGCCGGTTTTCGCCGCGGCGATGTCGAACTCCTGCTTCACCTTGGCATTGTGGAAGATCGCGTTCGAGCACAGCAGACCCGCCAGGTTGAATGATTTTGACGGTGCGGTGAACTCGATGAGATGGTCTGCATACCGCTCCCCCAACGTGCCGAACATCGTCACGGCGTACCCGGGGTGTTCCAGATCGCCATGGATCTCATCGCATAGAATCATCACATTGTTGGCCACGCAGATGTCGCCGAGCATACGCAGCTCCTCGGCCGTCCACACACGGCCCACCGGGTTGTGCGGATTGCACAGCATGATCGCCTTGCAGCGCGGGTCGGAGGCCTTGCGTTCCAGATCTTCGAAATCCATCGAATACCGACCGGTCTCCCCATCAAACAGCAGGGCGTTGTTGAGGATCTCCAGACCGTTGTTCATGGCCGCGTTCGTGAAGGGGTAGTACACAGGCCGCTGGATGATCACCGCGTCGCCCGGATGGGTGAACGCACGCAACGCCGTGTTCACCGCCGGCATCACGCCCGCCGAAAGCGAGATGAGCTTCGGATCGGCCTCAAGACCATGGCGGCGGCGCATCCAGTCGCATACGGCGGCCAAGTACTCGTCGGTGGCATAGTCATACCCGAATACATCGTTGCGAGCAGCATCCACGAGCGCCTCGACGACGGCCGGCGGCGTGACGAACTCCATATCCGCCACCGACAACGCCAGCACATCCTCATGACCGGCACCCAGCTCGGTCTCGATCATCTTCCATTTCACCGAAGTCGTGTCGTGCCGCTCTGGCCAGGTTTCGAAATCGTACATATTCCCTTTCCCTCCGTCGCTGCGGTCTGTTCTCCCATACGGTGGGTCAGCTTAACGTCGCCATGTTACGGCGGCAAGACCACAGTTCACGAATGGGTTACGGCCAGCATCGCGCCGCGTGCAATTGGAAAAGCCCTTGAGCGTATGCACGTTCAAGGGCTTGTTGTGCGCGAGACAGGATTCGAACCTGCGACCTGCTGATCCGTAGTCAGCTGCTCTAATCCGCTGGGCTACTCGCGCATGCTATCTGAATCGCACGCATTCGCACACAGTTCACATAGCCAAGTGCGCGAGACAGGATTCGAACCTGCGACCTGCTGATCCGTAGTCAGCTGCTCTAATCCGCTGGGCTACTCGCGCAATTGCTTGCTTCAGGCAACTCGACTAACATACAACGTTTCATGGTCAATCACAACTTCGGCGTGTCGAAATCGTGAAGATGGCAGCATTCACAGGGCATGGATCCCACGTCGCTGCTCGGGCCGGACCATCTGCGGAGGCACGCCTTCCGTCACACAATCGGCATTCACCACCACTTCGGTCACATCGTCCATGTTCGGCAATTCGAACATCGTCTCCTCGAGAATCGATTCGATGATCGAACGGAGCCCTCGGGCACCCACTCCCCGCTCCAGTGCGGTGCTGGCGATGGCTTCGACGGCGGCGTCGGTGAATGTGAGCGTGACCCCATCGACTGAGAACAGTTTCTGGTATTGCTTGAGCAGCGCGTTCGTGGGTTTGGTGAGCACGTCCTTCAGATCGTCCACCGTGAGTTCGCCCAGCGTGCACACCACCGGCAGGCGCCCTATGAATTCGGGCAGTAGGCCGAACTCCGCCAGATCTTCGGCATTCACCTGCCTGTATATCTCGTGTTCGTCAATCGGATTCACACGCCACGACGCCCCGAAACCGCTTTCATGCCGACCCAGCCTGCGCGAGACGATCTCGTCGAGCCCCACGAAGGCGCCTCCGCATATGAACAGGATGTCGCTGGTGTCGAGTTCCACCGTCTCGCCGTCCTTGTGCCTATGTGCGCCGTCAACTGGCACATGCACGAGCGTTCCTTCGAGAATCTTGAGCAATGCCTGCTGCACGCCCTCGCCGGAGACGTCGCGGGTCATCGACGTGTTGTCGCCGCTCTTGCGCGCGATCTTGTCTACCTCGTCGATGTAGACGATGCCGTATCGTGCACGGTCCACGTCGCCGTCGGCAGCCTGCAGTAGGCGTGACAGCACCATCTCGACGTCATCGCCCACATAGCCCGCCTCGGTGATGGAGGTGGCATCGACGATGATGAAGGGCACCTGCATCGCCTTTGCCAATGTCTGCGCCAGGTAGGTCTTGCCCACGCCGGTCGGTCCAAGCAATAGTATGTTCGACTTCGCCACACTCACCTCATCGAGCGGATCGAGAATCGAACGTGCCGAATCCGCAAGCCCGGACTGTTCGAACTGGCGGTGTGCGTTGGCGTCGTGACGTTCGATCTGCGCACGTTTGAAATGGTTGTAGACCGCCACGCTGAGGGTGCGCTTGGCGTCGTTCTGCCCGATCACGTATTGGTCGAGCACATCGCGAATCTGCGAGGGCTTCGGCAGCTTCAACACCTCGAGACGCGAGTCCTTGGCGTTCTCCTCGCTCAGGATCTGCACGCAGAGGCCAATGCATTCGTCGCAGATTGCCACGCCGGCACCGGCCACCAGACGGTGCACCTCATGCTCGCTTTTGCCGCAGAACGTGCAGCGCTGCACGCCGTCGTTATAGCTGACCACACGTCCCATCTTCACCCTCATTCCGCATGCATACAAAAACGGGCACGTGCACTGGGCACGCACCCGTCATTCTAGAACAGATCGCAGATTACCGTATTCGTCAGGCTGCGTCAGGAGCGATGCTCGAGCACCTCGTCGACGATGCCGTATTCCTTCGCCTCCGAGGCGGTGAGGAACGTGTCGACCTCGATGTCGCGGGAGATGCATTCACGGCTCTGGCCGGTATGCTTGGCAAGCGTGTTCTCGAGCCATTCGCGCATACGCATCATCTCCTTGGCCTGGATCTCGATGTCGGTGGCCTTGCCGAAGCCCTGGTCGATTGCAGGCTGGTGGATGAGCACGCGGGCGTTCGGCAGCATGAGACGCTTGCCCTTCGTGCCCGCCGCCAGAATGATCGCCGCCGCGGATGCCGCCTGGCCGAGGCACACGGTCTGCACATCGGGTTTGATGTACTGCATCGTGTCATAAATGGCAGTCATGGCCGTCATCGAACCGCCCGGCGAGTTGATGTACATCATCACGTCGCGATTCGGATCCATGCTCTCCAGCACGAGGAGCTGAGCCATGATGTCGTCGGCGGATGTGTCGTCCACCTGCACGCCCAGGAAGATGATGCGGTCGTCGAATAGACGGGTGTAGGGGTTCTGTGTCTTCATACCGTAAGGCGTGCGCTCAGTGAACTCCGGCACCACGTACCGGTTCTGTGCGGCCAGAGCTCGGTCACGCGCAGCCGCGGGCTGGAAACCGGCAATGCCTGCAGGGCCTGCGAGACGCTCGGACCTGGCGACGAACTGTGCTTCTTCGGATACCATGCTTACTCCTTATCGCTGTTCATCGTCTCGTGCGTGGAGACAAGCTTGTCCACGAAGCCGTACTCCAACGCCTCCTCGGCGGTGAACCAGTGGTCGTATTCATTGTCGCGGTAGATCTCCTCGATCGTGTGGCCGGTCTGTTCCGCGGTCAGCTCGCCGAGGGTCTTCTTCATGTCCATGATGAGTTCGGCGTTGATGCGCACGTCGGTGGTCGTGCCGCCGATGCCGCCGGACGGCTGGTGCATGAGCACGCGGGCGTGCGAAGTGAGGAAACGCTTGCCCTTCGTGCCCGAACTCAGCAGGAACTGGCCCATCGAAGCGCACATGCCGATGCCCACCGTGGTCACATCCGGCTCAATGAGCTGCATCGTGTCATAGATGGCCATGCCCGCGGTGATTGAGCCACCCGGCGAGTTGATGTACAGCCAGATGTCGCTCTTCGGATCTTCGGCGGCGAGCATGAGCATCTGCGCGCAGATGCGGTTCGCCATATCGTCTTTGACCTCCTCACCCAGCCAGATGATGCGGTCCTTGAGCAGTCGATTGAAAATCGGATCGGCCGGACCCGCCGGCATGTCTTCACCAGCCATGCGAGGGGACGTGATCAAATCACTCACGTTGTCTCCTTAATCTTTGCAGATTTTCCTATGTGTACAAACCAGCTCGCCCGGCAATCTATTCCCCGTCTGCCGAATACGGCGAACAGATTCGCACGTCAGCCGAGCACAGTCACCGGCCGGCGTTCCACCACACTCAGCGTCGCGTGCGAGGCAAGCAGGGAGATCATGGAAATAAACACCACCGGCACGAACAGGTTCATCGGCGCCTCGGTGAGCTCCATCACCAAACACATCGCCATGAGCGGAGCGTTCTGCGAGGCGGCGAGCAGAGCGCAGGCGCCGAGCAGCGCGTAGACGCCGATTGAGTTCGTGCCGGTCATCTGCATCCACAGGATCCCGAGGATGCATCCCATCGATGCGCCGAGTGCGATGCCCGGCGTGAGCACGCCGCCGGAGGCGCCCGCGCGAATCGTGAACAGGGTGATGAGCGCCTTGGCGGCGAATGACAGCAACAACAATGGGATCAGCGACATCGTCGGCGTGCCCGAGAATGCCAGCTGGGCGGTGGCGCGGCCGTTGCCCATCACCTGCGGAATCCAGATCGCCACGATGCCGGTCACTATACCGGCGAGCGGCAGCATCCATAGAATCGCATCACCGGGCGCCTTGTTCCTCTCGGACCACTGCGACCCTTTGCGGAACAACGCGCCGCAAACGCCCAGAATCACTCCGGCGGGTATGGCGAAGACCATGAGATCCCACGAGAAGTGCGCATCCACATGCCCGATCACATAGAACGTGTGCGTGCCTTTGACGAGGGTGGCCACCCAAGCCGCCAGCGTGGAGCAGAGGAATGAAAGGATCACGGTGCCGCCGCTGACGTCGACGAGCAGAATCTCCACGGCGAAGAACGCACCCGCAAGCGGGGCATTGTAGACACCGGCAAGACCGGCCCCAGCGGTCACGGCGACGATTGTGCGCATGTCGGTCGGATTCAGCCGCAGCATGCGTGCGCATCGCTGGGCGAGCATGGCGCCGAGCTCGCGCGGCGCCACCTCTCGGCCCACCGACAGACCGGTGCCGACGATGAAGATCTGCAGCAGCACATGGGCAACCGTCTGCCAGATAGGCATGAGTCTGCCTGCCACCGCCTGTTTGACCGACGGGACCGCCTTCGATTTCGTGCGCAGGGCCCACCATGCGATGGCAGCGACCAATGCGCCGCCGAACACCGATGCCGCACGCCTCCATGCCGGCGTCAGAAAGGGGCCGGGCAGTTCCGGATGCTCCACGAAGCCCAGGCACAGGTGTTCGATGGCATAGAGCAGCAATGTGAGCAGCCCCGCGCAGATACCTATGAGTGCGCCGAGCACCAGTGTGGAGATGAGCAACGAGAAGGCGCGGGAAACGACCGGCGGTCGGCCTTCACCGGTGGCATCGGCACGTGTGTTCGCCATCGTCGCGAAATCGTTGTCGAAATGTCCCTCGCCTTCCGTGCGTGGGGGCTGGGCGAAGGAGGAAGGGGGCGAATCTTGTTCACTGGGAGTAGGCATATCGGGGGTGCTCCAAAGACGTTCGGATATGGGAAGACCCCCGCCGAGGGCAGGGGTCTTAAAGGAAAATGAGATCACTCGGCGTCGGTGCTGTCGTCCGAGGTGAGGTTGTCGGCGACGGCGGCTGCTGCGGCTGCTGCGGCAACTGACTCATCCTCTTCGGCCTGCGCCTCGGCCTCTTCGGAACCGAGGAAGCCGCTCAGATCAAGCGGTTCGCCGTCAACGGTGAACTTCACCTGACGCATGCCGGCGAGCATGCCCTTGGAACGAGCCACCTCCTCGACGGCGGAGCCGATCTGGCCGTTACGCATGAGGGCCTGGATGAACATGTTCGGATCCATGCCGTACTGCTGGGCAATCGAGCCGAGGAAGTTGAACACGTCGGACTGGGAGACCTGCACGTCGAGCTTCTCGGCAAGGGCATCGAGCACCATCTGGTCCTTGAGCATCTTGTCGACGGCCTCCTCGGCCTCCTTCTTCTGATCGGAGGTCGCCTTGTCGGCCTCGACGCCCATCGACTTGAGCTGCTGCTCGACCATGTTGTTGCGCACACCCTTCGGCAGCGGAATGTCAAGGCCTTCCTCAAGGGTCTCGATGAACGCATCGCGTGCGATCGTGGCCTGACGACCCTCCGCATCGGCCTCGATGTTCTTGCGGATCTCGGCCTTGAGCTCGTCGAGTGTGTCGAACTCGGAGGCCTCCTGGGCGAAGTCGTCATCAAGCTCGGGAAGCTCCTCGGCCTTGACGGAGTTGACCTTGACTTTCACCTGGGCCTTCTCGCCCTCATGGTCGCCGCCTTCCAGCGTGCTTTCGAAGGTGGTCTCCTCACCGGCCGACAGGCCTTCGAGCGCCTCGTCGAGGCCGTCGAGCATGGTGCCCGAACCGATCTCGTAGCTCACGCCCTCCTGGGAGTCCACGGTCTCGCCGTCGATCTGTGCGGTCAGATCGATATTGGCGAAGTCGCCCTTCTGTGCCGGACGGTCGACACCCACGAGGGTGGCGAAACGCTGGCGGAGGGTCTCGAGGCGGTTGTTCACATCGTCATCGCTCACCTCGGCCTTGTCCACTGCAATCTCGAGGCCCTCGAGATTCGGCAGCTCGAACTCCGGACGACGCTCGACCGTGGCGGTGAACTTGAGCTTGATGTCGTCTGCGGCGCTCTGCGGCATCTCCACGACCTCGATCTGCGGCTGGTCCATCGGACGGATGTCCTTCTCGCCCAGAGCCTTGGCATACATATCCGGCAATGCCTTGTTCACGGCCTCACCCGCAACGGCACCGAAGCCGACGCGCTGGTCGACGAGCTTGCCTGGCACATGGCCCTTGCGGAAGCCCGGAACGGTGATCTGCTCGGCGATTTCCTTGCGAGCATCTTCGAGGTACGGATCGAACTCATCCTGGTCGACGGTGATGGTGAGCTTAGCCTTGGTCGGCTCAAGATTCCTTACGCTGATTTTCACGCTTGCGCTCCTGAAAGTTCTGTTCTATTGGTATATCAACTGCCCCTTGGGCAACCGTTACATGATAGCGCGGGTCAGCGACTCGCTGAGCAAGTCGACCTGCCATGGTCTGGCGCCTTGTTGCGCAAGGAATTGGGCCACATCACGACGATGTGGATGGTCCGTCCAGCATAGGTTGCGCAGGATCTGCGGCTTGAGCAGCACGTCGGGGGGAGTGCGGGTGTCCTGCGAGATCTGGTTCAGCACGGCCTTGCACCTCTGGAGCTGCCGGTACCGTTTGGGCTCATGGGTCTGCCAGAATTTCGCGGACCGTGGCGCATTCACCACATCCTCACCGTGTCCAGCCGCTTTGCCGGGAAGCTCGGGCAGCTCGTCGGAAGGCAGGTCCAGCGCCTCCTGGATTGTCCGTTTCCATAGCGACGGCTTGACTTTGCGCTGGATGGGCGCATAGCGTTCGAACATCTTGTCCTGCTCGTTGCCCAGATGCATGCGCACCCGTTCGTTGAGCGAGCGCACTGCACGGAACTGACTGGCATTGTGCGGCTTCCTCTGCGCCGCTTCGATGATTGCGGCATCCGCCAACAGCAGCGATGGCGAGATGTCATATTCGCGGGCGAGTCGGTCCCGTTCGGTCCATAGCGCCTTGGCCACGGCGAGTCCTCGACGGTCGCGTTGCAGCACATTGATATGCGAGATGCGCATCCATGGCACCGGATGCGGTTTGGGAGGCCGCAATCCCTCGTGCAGGGCATAATCGAACTCCTCCTGCGCCCATTCCCACTTGCCCTGCCGTTTCAGCTCATGCGTCATTGCCCGCTCGAGATCGGAGAGCAATTCGACGTCGAGTGCGGCATAGTTGCGCCAATCGCGAGGCAACGGGCGGTATGACCAATCGGCTGCCGAATGCTCCTTGGCCAGCGTGATGCCAAGGAAATGCGCCGTCACATAGGCAAGGCCGACCCGATGCAGCCCCAACAGCTTGGCGGCGATCTCGGTATCGAACAGCCGGCGCGGCTTCAGGCCGATCTGGGCGAATCCGGGGAGGTCCTGACGTGAATCGTGCAGAATCCATTCCGCGTCGCCCACAGCCTCATTGAACGCATTCCAATCCACACCCTGTTCATCGAGGGCGATCGGATCGAGCAGCGCTATCGGCGCACCGTCACGTTTGAATTGGATGAGCCAGTCCTCGTGGCCGTACCGGTACCCACTGGCCCTTTCGGCATCGGCGGCCAGTGGGGTGTTCACCGCTGTGTATTGTTCGCAGATGAGCTCGAAGCCAGCCAAGGTGTCGGTGACTTCGGGAACCCCTTCCTTCGGCTCGGTCTGCAGCACCGGTTCCTTGTTCACCGAATCCAACGCAGGTCCCTCCTGATGCACGGTTTGCCTTCAACCGTCAAATATAACGAATGCGCTGACACCGACGTCCGGGATCATGTGTCAGCGCATTCGCCGTCGCTTAGACGTAGACCGTGAAGCCGTGGCTCTCGAACTGCTGGCGCACGCGGTCGCGCAACGCCTGGGAAGGTCCCTTCTGGTCCTCCAACGGGTAAGGGATTCGCAGCTCATGCCACTTCGGGCGCCCGAGCTGGTGGAACGGCAGCACGTCTATATGCTCCACCGCGTCGCCGAAGCTCTCACAGATGCGGGCCACATTCTCCACGTTCTCCTCCGACGAGGTGAGCCCGGGAACCAGCACGAAACGCACCCAGATCTTCTTGCCCCGCCTGTTCAACCGCTGTCCGAAATCGATGGTGGGCTGGAGCACTCCCCCGGTCACCCGCTTGTAGGTCTCCTCGTCTCCGGACTTCACATCGAGCAGGCACAGATCGATGTCGTCGATCATTGCATCCGAATAGTTGGCGTTAAGGAAGCCTGAAGTGTCAAGGCAGGTGTGCACACCCATTTCCTTGGCCGCCCGGAACACCCGCGACACGAATGCCGGCTGCATCATGGACTCGCCGCCCGAGAAGGTGATGCCACCTTTCGTGGCTTCGAACAGGTCCTTGTACCGTTCGATCTTGGCCACCATGGCATCGAGGTACACCGGCTTGCCGTCGCGCATCTTCCAGGTGTCGGGGTTCTGGCAGTATTGGCAGCGCAGCGGACAGCCGCTCAGGAATACTGTCATGCGGGTGCCCGGGCCGTCCACCGACGTATTGATGTCCCAGGAATGCACAAAACCTATGTCGCCGGTTTTCAACGCATTGATGCGGTCACGCCGATCGAGTCCGATAGGCGATTCGAATCCCGACAGACCGCCCATGAGCGTCTGGCGCTGGTACTCCTTCGACGACTTGAGCATGTGCCGGGTCGTGGTGCGGAATGCGGATGCACTGTGATTCGACTCTGAATTCGACATGGCTACCTCCAGTATCACTATAGCCGAATGCAAAGGGGCGGGGCCGAAAAGCCCCGCCCCTACCGGCGAACAACTCGCCTCTGCGTGTCTCAGTCCTCGACCGCGCCCTGATGGAAGGTACGGGAGATGACGTCGAGCTGCTGTTCCTTCGTAAGCTTGACGAAGTTCACGGCGTAGCCGGAGACGCGCACGGTCAGGTGCGGGTACTTCTCCGGATGCTCCACGGCGTCTTCGAGCTGTTCCTTGCGCAGCACGTTGATATTCGCGTGGTACAGCCCATGGCCGTTGCCTGCGTCGAGGATGCCGACGAGGTTGCTGATGCGCTCGTCCTCATCGCGGCCCAAGCCGTCGGGAGTGATTGTGTTCGTCAACGAGATGCCGTCAAGGGCGTCGTTGTAATCGATCTTGCCCACCGAGAACATCGAGGGGAGCATGCCGTGGGAGTCCATGCCGTTCTCCGGGTTCGCACCCGGGGCGTACGGCGTTCCCTTGGCGTGGCCCGACGGGAAGGATCCGGTGTTCTTGCCATACTCGACGTTCGAGGTGATCGTGAGGATCGACTGCGTGGGAACGGCGCCACGATACACCGGCAGGCGCTTGACCTGGCCCATGACGGTGGACACGACCCACTTGGCAATGTTATCGGCACGATCGTCGTCGTTGCCGTAGAGAGGGAACTCGCCCTCGGTGCGGTAACCGACCACCAGATCGTCGTCCGCGCCTTCGACGTATTCGTACTCGTGACCCGGCATGTCCTTGGCGTCCTTGTTGTAGATCGGGTACACCTTGGCGTACTTGCATGCGGAAAGCGAATCGGCGGCGATCGACAGGCCGGACATGCCGCAACCCAAGGTGCGGTAGACCTCGCGGTCGTGCAGCGCCATCTCGATGGACTCGTACGCATACTTGTCATGCATGTAATGAATGATGTTCAGCGCTTCAACATAGGTCTCCGAAAGCCATTCGAGGGCCTTCTCATAGTTGGCCTTCACCTTCTCGTAATCGAGCGTGCCGTCAGCCTCGGGCTGGATCGGCTCGATGATGCCCTTGTCGATCACCTGCATGCCGGTCATCTCGTCACGGCCGCCGTTGATCGCGTAGAGCAGCGCCTTTGCGGAGTTCACGCGAGCCGCGAAGAACTGCATCTGCTTGCCCACGCGCATCGGGGAGACGCAGCATGCAATGGCTGCATCGTCACCCCAATGGTTGCGGATCTCCTTGTCGGATTCATACTGGATGGCCGAGGTGTCAATGGAGATCTGGGCGCAGAAACGCTTGTAGCCTTCCGGCAGCTTCGGATCCCAGAAAATCGTGATGTTCGGTTCGGGGCCCGGTCCCAAATGCTCGAGCGTGAGCGTGTTAAGCAGACGGAACGAGGTCTTGGTGACCATGGTGCGTCCATCGTCGCCGAAACCTGCATCCGACCAGGTCGCCCAGTAGGGGTCGCCCGAGAAGATCGAATCGTAGTCCTTGGTGCGCAGGAATCGCACGATGCGCAGCTTCATCACCAGATTGTCGATGATCTCCTGGGCGTCGGTCTCGGTGATCTTGCCTTCCTTGAGATCGCGCTCGAAGTAGATGTCGAAGAACGCGGACACGCGGCCGAAGCTCATCGCGGCACCGTCCTGGCTCTTGATGGAGGCGAGGTAGCCCATGTAGGTCCACTGCACGGCCTCACGCGCGTTCATGGCGGGACGCGCCAGATCGAGACCGTACTCCTTGCCCAGATTGATGAGCTTCTTCAGGGCCTTGATCTGCTCGTCGTGTTCCTCGCGGTAACGGATCCAGTGCTCGATCTCGGTCTCCGAGAAGTCGTTGCGGTACGGGATGGCGTCCTTGTCACGCTGCTTGAACTTGATCAGCGCATCCACGCCGTACAGGGCCACACGACGGTAGTCGCCGATGATGCGGCCGCGGCCGTAGGCATCCGGCAGGCCGGTGAGAATCTTGTTGTGGCGTGCGACTTTGATGTTCTTCGTATAGACGCCGAACACACCGTCGTTGTGCGTCTTGCGGTACTTGGTGAAGATCTTCTTGATCGCCGGGTCCGGCTCCTTGCCGGCCTCCTTGATGGCCTGCTCCACCATGCGCCAGCCGCCATTCGGCATCATGGCTCGCTTGCATGGCTCATCGGTCTGCAGGCCGACGATCACATTGTCGACCTCCGGGGAATCGATGTAGCCAGCCGGGAAGGCATCGACATCCGCCGGCGTGTGGGTGTCCACATCATAGACACGCTGCTTGCGCTCCACCGCCAGATAGTTGTCGTCGAGGTACTTCCACAGGTGCTTCGTCTTGTCGGTCGCATCCGCGAGGAACGATTCATCGCCCTCGTAAGGCGTGTAGTTCTTCTGAATGAAGTCGCGAACGTCGATGTCCTTCTCCCAATTGCCGGGAACGAATCCCTCCCAAGCCTGTTCCTTGATGGCTTCCGGGGACACCTCGGCCACGTTTTCGATTGCTGCCATTGCCACTCCTTCTGGGTGTAGCTTGTATACGACGCCACTTTGTGCCGCATCTCTAACAAGACCCCATAGTACTTCAAATCACCGTGCCGCGACCAGCGGCAAACGAGTGAGCTTGGTCACATTTCCACTTACGCATCGCCCACATTCTGCACAACACAAAGCGGGCGGCCTCCATTCCGGATGGCCGCCCGTCTCAATGGGTATGCACACAATATGCACATTCAGACTACTTCTTGTCCGTTCCCCAGTTATTCCAGTCCCTGTCCTGGTCCTCCCACCTCTTGTTGCGCTTCTTGGCGATCTCGAGTGCCTTCTCGGCGTCCTCACGCGTCGCATACGGTCCGAGGCGGTTCTGCATCGGTGACTGTGGCCCGAGCTCCACTTCACCGGTCGCCGTATTGTAGTACCACTCCTGAGGTTCCGTCATGTCATTCTCCTTGTCTCACATTATGGAATATAGGTATGCGGTTATTCGCGGAACGCGTCGGTGACCGGCAGGCGGCGGTCACGGCCGAACGCGAGCGCGCTCACCTTCGGCCCCAACGGATACTGGCGACGCTTCCATTCGGCGCGGTCGACGAGACGCATGACGGTGTCGACCGTCTGCTCGTCGAAGTCCGCATGGGCGAGCAGATCGGCCCGCCCTTCGGAATGTTCAATATAGGCGGTGAGCACCTTGTCGAGAATGCCGTATTCGGGCAGCGAATCGGAGTCCTTCTGCCCGGGCCGCAGTTCGGCGCTCGGTGCCTTGACGATGGAATTGTTCGGGATGAGCTCGCCGCTGGCGGGCACGACGACCTCCGCATTCGGGTCGTAGCCGACCACGGGCAATGCCCCGAGCCCCAGACCTTCCTTGAGCGCTTTGTTGCGCCAGCGCGACAGCTGCCACACCTTCGTCTTGAACACGTCCTTGATCGGAGCGTATCCGCCGACGGCATCGCCATATATGGTGGAATACCCGCAGGCAAGCTCAGACTTATTGCCTGTCGCCAAGGCCAGCAGCCCCTTGGAATTCGAATACGCCATGACGATGACACCGCGGATGCGGGCTTGCAGATTCTCGGCGGCCACGCCTTCGAGATCCAACTGCTTCTGGAATGCATCGAATTCCGGCTTGATCGGCTGCACATCGTACGAGGCGCCTAGATTCTCGGCGAGTTGGGCCGCATCGTCCTTCGACCCCTCCGACGAGTACATGCTCGGCATGGATATGCCCTGCACATGCTCACCACCCACGGCATCAGCGGCCATGGTGGCCACCAGAGCGGAGTCGATGCCGCCCGAGAGTCCCAGGCATACCCCGTTGAAACCGTTCTTCACCATGTAGTCCTTGAGACCGAGCACGCAGGCCGTGTACACTTCGCCGTCGGGATCCATCTCTGGTGCGATGCCGGCCGGCTCCTGGGTTGCCGCAGCGGAATCGATGTCGATGTAGCTCAGGTCCTCCACGAACATCGGCGAGCGTTCAAGCAACGTGCCATCCGCATCCACAACAAAGGTGCCTCCGTCGAATACGAGGTCGTCTTGGCCTCCCACCTGATTGACGTAGATCACCGGCGCCCCGACCTCGGTGGCACGGCAACGGCACAGTTGCAGTCTGGTATCGGTTTTGCCCTCCTCATACGGCGAACCGTTGATCGTCACGAGCACATCGATATTTCGTTCGGCGAGATCGGCGACAGGCCCGCCCTCCTGCCAGATGTCCTCACAGATCGCAAAACCCAGCCTGACGCCGTCGACGTCCATCGTCACCGAACGATCGCCCGACGCGAAGATGCGGAATTCGTCGAATACACCATAGTTCGGCAGGAAATGCTTGTCATAGCCCGCCCATACGACGCCGTCGTGCAGTACGACAAGCCGGTTGTATGGTTTCTGCGTGCTGTGCTCGGTGCCCACGGTGCCAACGACCACATAGAGCGAGCCGAGTCCGTCGTCGGCCAGACGCCGCGCCAAGTCATTGGCGGCGTCCCAGGCAGCCTGACGGAAGGTGCGCCGCAATGCGAGATCCTCAATAGGATAGCCCGTGAGGGTCATCTCGGGGAACACCACCACCTGTGCGTTGTTCGAGGCGGCGCGTGATGCGTATTCCAGAACCTTGTCGGCATTGCCCTTGAGGGCGCCGACACAGGTGTCGATCTGTGCGAGTGCAAAACGAAGCTTGGTCATAGCTTCCTAGTCTAGGCCCGTCACCGTTACAACCGCACCGTTCAGCGCATCGCGTGTCGGAAGGAGCACGATGCATCAGTGGCATCAGTGATTGGTGGCGGCCAAACGCGCAGGCGGCGCCCGGCAATGTTGAGGAACGTAAAGGGCGCTTGCGATCCAGTGACGAAGCCTTTCCGGGAACGCTCCGACCCTCCCTCGGCGATCGCCACCTCATGGCACTCAGCTCAGATGCTCGAGCACCTCCAATGCCGAGTTCGCATAGAATTCGGCACCGGTTTTCACCGCATCATCAAGCGCCACGAACTTCGGTGAGTGGAGGTCGGCACAACCTTCGGAACCATTCGATCCTATGAAGGCGAACAACAAGCGCGTGCGGCCCTCGTATTCCGCGAAATCCTCCCCTGCCATCGATGGGTGAATCGACTCGAGCTGCGCGTATTCCGGCACATGGTTCATGGCCAACGTCGCCAGATCCGGGTCGCTCACCAGCGGACGCTGGAAATCGTCCCACACATAGTCCACGGCAATATCGTAGGCGGCAGCCGTACTTTCGACGATCTGCCTGAATCGGCGTTCCGCCAGATTGCCGTCCTCACGGTGGAAGTAGCGTGCTGTTCCTTGGAATCCAGCCTCGGCTGGCACCACGTTCCACACGTCGCCGCCGTGTACCTCGGTCACCGAGACGACGAGTGGATGGAATGGCGAGGCATTGCGGCTCACAATGGTCTGCAGTGAAAGGATCATCGCCGCCATCGCCTCAAGCGGCCCGGTACCCCGGTGCGGATACCCGGCATGAGTGCCCTGTGCATGTAGGTTCACCCGGAATTTCACACATCCCGCCATCATGGGCTCCACGCCGACGGCAATCTGACCGGGCTTATAATCGGGGTTGTTATGTGTGCCGATCATCGCGTCGAGGCCGTCGACCAATCCGGCATCGGCCACCGCACGCGCCCCCTGCCCGAGTTCTTCGGCCGGCTGGAACACCAATCGAATGGTCCCGTGGATCAGCTCCCGATGAGCCGCCAGCCAGAATGCCGCCCCCAGCAGTGATGTCATATGGATGTCGTGGCCGCAGGCATGCATGACCCCTTCGTTCTCGGACGCGAAGTCGAGTCCGGAGTCCTCGTGCACGGGCAACGCGTCGATATCGGCACGCAAACCGATCTGCGGTCCATCATGCTCTCCCCTGATCTCACCGATCACACCGGTGTCAAGCGGGTTGTCCAGCACCGTGATGCCGTGTGATTCGAGCAGATTGCGCAGCCTCCTGCTCGTCTCGAACTCCTTGAATGAACGTTCCGGATGCCGGTGGAGCTGGCGGCGAATGCCCAGCAGCTCATCGGTCAGTGCAATCTCGACATGCTCAATTTGGTCGGTCATATGCCCTCCTTCGAAGTCGGCAGCGAAGTCACGGAGGCCAATCCGTGTTGCCCATGTGGCATGGGCGCAATGCAAAAGGGGCGCCGAATTCGGGCGCCCCATCGTTCAGTTGTTCTGTGTGCGACGCAGCAGGTGCTTGGCGATCGCATTGGCAATCGATTGCACCACCTGCACGAGCAGGATCATGATGATCACGGCGGTCCAGGTGACGGTCTGGTCGAACTTCTGGTAACCGTAGGCGATTGCGAAGTTACCCAGGCCGCCGCCGCCGATGTAGCCGGCCATCGCCGACATGTCGAGCACGCCGATGAACAGGAAGGCATAGGCGAGGATGAGTGGCGCCAAGGCCTCTGGAATCAGCACCGTGCGAATGATCGTGAATTTCGAGGCGCCCATCGAACGTGCGGCCTCGATCACTCCCGGATCGACCGGCACGAGGTTCTGCTCGACCAGACGTGAGGTCGCGAAGGTGCACATCACGCACATCGGGAAAATCGCCGCCGCGGTGCCGATCGACGTGCCGATCACCTTGATGGTGAGCGGCTGCATGGCGGCGAGGAAGATGATGAATGGAATCGGGCGGATGATGTTCACCAGAATGTCGAGAATGCGGTACACATACCGGTTCTCGAACAGGTTGCCCGGACGTGTGCCGTAGAGTATGACACCGAGAATGAGACCGAGGAAGCCTCCGACGACGATCGTGATGAGCACCATCTGCAACGTCTGCATAACGGATTGTCCGAGCAGGGGTCTCAAGACGCTCCAGTCACTGCGTGAGGCGAGGGTCGTCTGGTCGAATGCGAGAATATGCATCACTTCGTCTCCTTTCGCGCACCGTTCGCGTCATCGGACGCGACACGGGTGTCGGCTTGCGCTCCCGGGGTGTCCTGCCCGTTGATCCGGCTGACGGTGACCACATCGTCCACCTGCTCGAAATCAAGCGCGTTCGTATTCGCATAGTCGTCGGCGGCGCGATTCTCAGGGGCGGCAATTCCCGCTTGCTCCACCGCCGGCGCATAGTCGACCGGTTCCGCGGCCGTGCCGAAATCGACGATGTCGCTGTTTTCGGCGAGTTCGGCAAGGAACGGCCCCACTTCGGCCTCCGGCCCGTCGAAGGTGTAGGTGATCGCGCCGATTGCGACGCCCTGCACGGTGTCGATGCCGCCGTAGATGAGGTTGCTTGCCACGCCGTGCTTCGAGATGAGCTCGGAGATGTTCTGTCCGGAGGCCGGTATGCGTGTGTTCGCATTCTCGTCGTCGATGTCGTGCTGGCGCACAATCACGGTGACGAGGCGGCCGCTCCAATCCCGATGCATCTGTTCGACGCGTGTCTCGTCTGGCAATCCCGACATGGCGGTGGCGATGAACCGCTTCGTCACCTCCTCCTGCGGGGCGGCGAACACCCGGTACACGGTGCCTTTCTCGACGAGGCGCCCGCCGCTCATCACCGCGACATGGTGGGCAATCTGCTGCACGACGTTCATCTGGTGCGTGATGAGCACAATCGTCACGCCGAGCTGCTCATTGATCTTCCTGAGCAATTCAAGCACCTCGGTGGTCGTCTCGGGGTCGAGGGCGCTCGTCGCCTCGTCTGCGAGCAGGATCTTCGGATTCGTGGCGAGCGCGCGTGCGATGCCCACACGTTGTTTCTGGCCGCCGGAAAGCTGTGCCGGATACCTGTTCGCATGCTCGGAGAGGCCCACGAACTCGAGCAGCTCTTTGACCCGCTTGTCCTGATAGTCCTTGCGCCAGTGGTCGAGCTGCAGCGGATAGGCCACGTTCTGCGCAACGGTCTTCGTGGAGAACAGGTTGAACTGCTGGAAGATCATGCCGATCTTCTGTCGTACCGCACGCAGTTTCGACTCGCTCATGCCCGAGACCTGCTGGCCCATCACCGTCACCGTGCCGCTTGTCGGCTTCTCGAGGGCGTTGATCATGCGCACCAGCGTGGATTTGCCGGCTCCCGAATAGCCGATGATGCCGTAGATGTCGCCCTCGTCAATGGACAGTGTGACATCGTCGACCGCTTTCGTCTGCTTCTTGCCACGCCCGGCATACACCTTGCTCACGTGGTCGAATTCGATGATGGCGTTCTTCTCTTGCGTCATTTCCCTCTAACTTCTCCGTTTACGTCGAGGTTCCGTCCGATGCCTGCACTGCGGCCGGATACTCGCATATGGTAGCGCGACCCAATGGCGAGTGTGTGAACGTCGTGCATATGGGAGCAGGTTGGGAATAGCTCTCCCCAACCTGCTCATTGTGTTCAGCGATCTGCAGCCACGCTATGAAGGGCTCACTTGTTCTTGATGTCCGTCTCGATCTGCTTCAGATAGCTCGCCAGCTCCTGCTGCGAGAACTTGTCGGCGAACACCGCGGTGCCGCCGGACTCCTCCTGCAGGGCGTCGAGGACCGGCTTCGTCTGGTAGATCTCCACGCACTTCTTATACACCTCGTTGTTCACGTCGTCGGCGCGCACGGCGAAGATGTTGATGTATGGGCGCGCCTCCTCGGATTCGGCGTTGTCCTGGTAGATCGCATCGGTGGGCTTGAGCCCCGCGTCCGCCACATAGTCGTTGTTGATGACGCCCGCGGACAGATCGTCGCCGCCCGCCTTGAGCGTGTTGGCGATCTGCTCGGCCTTCATCGGCACGACCTTGACCTTCGACTTCGCCTCATCGATGTCCTGCGGAATCGTGAACGCCGTCCAGTCGCCTTTCAGCGTGACGACGCCGGCGGCCTTGAGCACGCCGATCGCACGAGCCTGGTTCGTCTCGTCGTTCGGAATGGCGACGGTGGAGCCAGCCGGCAGGTCCTTGATGTCGGTGTACCTCGGCTTGCCGTCCTTGTCGAACGTGGAGTAGACACCGAGCGGGTAGATGGCGACGCCGCCGAGCGGCTGCAGGTTCTGCTTGTTCTGCACATTGTAGTTGGCCAAGTAGAGCAGGTGCTGGAACTCGTTCATGTCGAGGTCGCCCTGCGCCAGCGCCGGATTCTCGCTCGTGTAGTCCTGGAAGTCCTTGATCTGCACGTACACGCCCTGCTGCTCGGCCTGCTTGGTGAACTCCACCCACTGCGGATCGGTGGCGCCGACCACGCCGATCACCACCGGGTTGTTCTTGGAGCCCTTCGGCGAATCGTCGTTCTTGTTCACCGCGCGCATGCCGAATACGATGGCGAGCACGATCGCCACCACGACCACCACGGCGATGACGATGTTGCGTGTGGTGTGGTTGACGCGCACCGGTTCCTCCGGTGTGTTCGGAGCGGTTGGCTGCGTGTTGTTCGAAGTCATTGCCTTGTCCTCTGTTGTTCCTCTGTTGCTGTTCTCTGTGTGATCTGCCGGAAGATTCCCTCTCCCGAACACCGTGTTCAACCATACGGCATGGGTGTCATGAACTCACGCGTGTTGTTATCGAATCTGCTTATAGTGCGCGCAAACCGAACCGGCCTAAGCGCTCACGGAAAACCTGACACCCGTTAGTCGCCCTGTGCTACGGTAAGAGGCTATGAGCACTATTATCATGCACACCTCCGAAGGTGATATCAAGATCAATCTGTTCGACGAGCAGGCACCGAAGACCGTGGAGAACTTCCTCGGCCTGGCCAGCGGCAAGAAGGAGTGGACCGATCCGTTCACCGGCAAGCCGAGCCATGAGGCCTTCTACGATGGCCTCACCTTCCACCGCATCATCAAGGATTTCATGATCCAGGGCGGTTGCCCGCTGGGCACCGGCACCGGCGGCCCGGGCTATGACTTCGACGACGAGATCGACCCGTCGCTCAAGTTCGACAAGCCGTATCTGCTGGCCATGGCCAACGCCGGCCTGCGCCGCGGCGCCGACGGCAAGATCCACGGCACTAATGGCTCGCAGTTCTTCATCACCACCGTGCCGACCCCGTGGCTCAACGGCCACCATACGATCTTCGGCGAGGTCGCCGATGAGGCCTCCCGCGCTGTGGTCGCCACCATTGACGGTGTGGCCACGGACGCGCAGGATCGCCCGCTCGAGCCGGTCATGATCGAGGGCATCGAGATCGTCGACTGATTCGACCCACCTGCATCCCCAATGGGGGCGGCCTTCCACGTGGAAGGCCGCCCCCATTGTCGTTTCATCTCATATGGTGCATGCCGTGGGACTAGTCACGGTAATGGTCGCGCATCCGGCGCATGCGCGGCTCGCTGGAGTCCTTTGCACCGGTGATGCGGTACACGTCGAAGACGCCATCGATCTTGCGCACCGCCGACAGCAGCGTGTTCAGGTGCCCCGGGTCGGCCATCTCGAAGCTGAACTGGCTCGTTGCCACACGATCGGAACCAGTGGCGATCGTGCCGGAGAGAATGTTGACGCCATGGTCGGAAAGCACGCGGGTCACATCGCTCAGCAGATGAGGCCGATCGAGCGCCTCCACCTGGATCTTCACCATGAACAGACCCTTGTTGCTCGTCCAGGAGACGTCAACGACACGTTCCGGCTCGCGTTTCCTCAGGTTGATCATGTTCAGGCAGTCGACGCGATGCACTGAGACACCCTCGTTGCGGGTGATGAAGCCGATGATGTTGTCGCCCGGCACCGGCATGCAGCAATGCGCGAGCTTGACCCACACGTCGGTGACACCCCTGACGGCGATCCCCGGGGTGTTGCCCTTCGACTTCGAAGCCTGCGTGGGCCGCAGCGGCAAGAGCTCCTGCTCGGCCTCCTCGGCCACTTCGTTCGTTCCCGCGTCTTTGACCAGGTGGGTGATCACATTCTGCGTGGACACCTGCCCCTCGCCTATCGCCGCGAGCACGGCATCGGCATTCGGCAGGTTGAGATCGTCGGCAACGCCCACAAGCGCCTCCAGCGTGAGCAATGCGGAGACCGGTAGGTTGCGCTTGCGCATCGCACGCGTGAGTTCGTCGCGCCCCTCCTCAATCGACTCGGAGCGACGTTCCTTACTGAACCATTGGCGAATCTTGTTGCGTGCCTTCGGACTTTTGACGAAGCTCAACCAGTCACGGGACGGGCCGGCGGTGTCGGATTTCGACGTGAGCACCTCGACGGTGTCGCCATTCTCCAGCTTGGTGTCGAGGGGGACCAAGCGCCCGTTCACACGCGCGCCCATCGTGCGGTGACCGACCTCGGTGTGCACGTTGTATGCGAAGTCGACCGGCGTGGCATCGGCCGGCAGCGAGACGATCTTGCCCTTGGGGGTGAATACGTACACCTCCGCGGAACCGAGGTCGTCTTTGAGAGAGCCGAGGAACTCGCTGGAATCCGGGGTCTCGCTCGTCCAGTCGGCGAGCTGCTGGATCCATTGCAGATTGTCCTTCTCCTCGAGGTTCCTGTCCCCGCGCTTGAGATCGGACTTGTCGGGAGCGCTCAACGCACGGCCCGCCTGACCGTTCGCCTTGTATTTCCAATGGGCGGCGATGCCGAATTCGGCGCGCCGGTGCATGTCCCACGTGCGAATCTGAATCTCCACCGGCTTGCCGCCAGGTCCCATCACCGTCGTATGCAGGCTCTGGTACATGTTGAGCTTCGGCATCGCGATGTAGTCCTTGAACCGCCCGGGAACCGGGCTCCAGCGTGCATGCACGGCACCGAGCACGGCATAGCAGTCGCGAATCGAATCGACGATGATGCGCACGCCCACCAGATCGTAGATGTCAGAGAAATCATGGCCGCGCACGATCATCTTCTGGTAGATCGAGAAGTAGTCCTTCGGGCGGCCGGTCACATAGGCGTCGATGTGCGCGTCGTCGAGATCCTCGTGGATCTCCTCGATGATCTGCTTCAGGTACACGTCGCGCTGACCGGCACGACGTTCGACGAGCACGACGATCTCGTTGTAGATCTTCGGATAGAGCACCTTGAAGCTCAGTTCCTCGAGCTCGGTTTTGATGGCGTTCATGCCGAGGCGATTGGCGAGCGGCGCATAGACGTCAAGCGTCTCGCGGGCCTTCTTCTGTGCGCTGGAGGGCTTGACGTAGCGCCAGGTGCGGGCATTGTGCACACGGTCGGCGAGCTTGACGACGAGCACGCGCACATCGCGGCTCATCGCAACGACCATCTTGCGGATCGTCTCGGCCTGCGCCGAATCGCCATAGTCCATCTTCGTCAGCTTGGTCACGCCGTCGACCAGACCGGCCACTGTGTCGCCGAACTCGGCGCGGCACTCATCGAGGGTATAGTCGGTGTCTTCCACGGTATCGTGGAGCAATCCCGCGGCGACGACGCCAGGGCCCATGCCGAGGTCGGCCAGAATCTGCGCCACTGCCAACGGATGAATGATGTACGGCTCGCCGGAACGGCGGCGTTGCTCGGCATGCTGGATCACCGCGCGGGTGTAGGCGCGTGACAGAATCTCCATGTCCTCATCGGGATGATGCTGTCGGCACATCGCCTCGATCGGCGCCAGGGGGTCAAGTGGATTCGGGCTGATCTCACAGCCCAGCATGTTGGCGGGGCGCAGATCCTCTTCATGCTCGCTCATCGCTCTCAACCCTCCTTGCTCGCATCTGATATGGATTTGAGATTAGTCGTTTTGCCTCCGAAATGCACATCGCGCATCCATGCGTGAAGATACGCGCGTCACACTCCGCTCGAGCCGAACCCACGCTCGGCGCGGTCGGAACCCGGCAATACGGACGCCTCGATGAATTCGGCCTGCACATAGCGCTGAATCACCAGTTGCGCAATACGGTCGCCCGGTTCGAACACCGCGGTGTGTTCCGGATCGAGATTGATCAACGGCACCTTGATCTCACCGCGATATCCGGCATCTATGGTCCCCGGCGCATTGAGCACCGTCACTCCCTGCTTCACGGCCAACCCCGATCGCGGGTGCACGAGACCGACGTAGCCGGCCGGCAATGCGATACGTACACCGGTTGGGACCAGTGCACGCTGGAAAGGCCCCAACTCCACATGTGCAGTCGTCACAAGATCCGCACCGGCGTCCCCCGCATGCATGTAATGCAACTCCACCGGCTGTGCCGGATTGACCGGTGCGACTAATACCTCGGTGCGCTCCGGCTCCACATATGCCTCGTCGAACATCAGGCGGCGCATTCCTTGCATACCGGCTGGCCATCAGGTGTGGTGTACGCCAACTGGCTGCGATGCTTCACCAGGAAACATTCCGAACAGATGAACTCATCACCCTGCATGGGGATCACGGTGACCGATGCGTCCTCATTGCTCAGATCCGCACCCGGCAGCTCGTAATCCTCGGCGATGGCGTTCTCGTCGTCATCCATGTCGTTCGAGGCATTCTGCGAGCTCTTGCCGAGCGCCTGGAGCGACTCCTCGTCCTCGTCCTTGCTGCGCGGGGAATCATAGTCCTGTGCCATGAGAGGATTCCTTTCGTTACGTGTTTTTACGTACCCGTATTAACGTGTAATACTACGCAAGTATTCCCCGCATAGGATACACGATTTGGCAACACCGTAAAATCCGACACGAGGGGCACAATGTAAATGTTCACATTTTTCGATGACGACGAAGGCGTGAAAATGGGTACTGGCTCCTTCCCCGCAGCACAATTCGACCATGTGACACCGGACGGTGACCTGGTGTTCACGGCCGACGGCATGCCGTTCCTGGTGCGTGTCGACGACACATTCGAACGGGCCGTGTTGGAGGCCAAGCAAATCCGTTCGGAGAAACGAATCACCACCGCGGTGCACCAGCAACGCACGCTGCCCATTTCGCAGATTCAATCGCTGATCCGCGCCGGCGCCGACCCGGAGCACATCGCCCGGCAGTATGAACTGAGCGAGGTGATCGTGCGCAGATTCGCCACCTCGATCGAAGCGGAGAAGAAGTACGCCATCGAACAGTTCCTGCGTGTGCGCGCACCCAAGGAAAGCAAGGTGCGCACGCTCTCCGAGCTCATTGACCGCACCTTGGCGGCCGCACGGGTGCGCCCCGAATCGGTGCAATGGAAGGCGACGCGGCGGGGTCTGGAACCGTGGCGTATCAGCGCCACCTTCATCTCGGCGGGGCATCGGATCCACGCCGAATGGTCGTGGAACATGCACGACAACACCGTGGTGTGCATCAACAACGCCGCGAGCAAGCTGATCGGCGAGATGGGATCTGCCACAGGCGCCTCGTTCGACGATGCGGGAACCCAGACCGCCCTCGACGAGGCCCTCCCCTCATCCGTCGACCTGCCAGGCGATTCGGCACGTTCGGCGCGCATCGAACAGACCATGCGAGCATGGAATGGGTCGGGGAACGAGGCATCCTCCAATGAGACCGAAACCCACACCGCGGCCAATGCCGCATCGACCTCGGATGCACACGCCGACGCCACCATGAACGCCATGCCGGAAAACGCCGGCACGACACCTGCCGAGGAAGCCTCGCAGTCTGAATCTGCACCATCCGCAGTCGAAGAGCCGGTGCAGAAGGGCACCGACACCTCCAGCCAGTCTGACGCCCCACAGTCCGACGATGCACATGAGTTCGCTTCGTCACAGGAGCACAAACCCGACGAACCGTCACAGCAGCGCAAACGTGTGCCGATCAGCGCACTGTACCCCAAGCAGAAGGCTCCAGTGCAATTCACTCCGAAGAACACCGGGGCCCAGCGTCCTGCCATCAAGCCGGATGCCGTGCAAAGCCAGCCGGAGCAGCATGGCGACGACGACACCCCCACCCAACAACAGCCACAGGTCCACAGGAACGCCTCGGAGCAGCATTCGCCGCACCGATCAAACCGGGCATCAATGCCAAGTTGGGACGAGATCATGTTCGGCAAGGATCCGCACAAGCACGACTGAATATGTCGGATTCAGTCGACGAGATCGATGAGGCAGGGCACATCCATCTCCATCATCGTCTGCGATCCATGCACACCGGGCATGCGGGTGGCGCCTTCGGTTTGCGAGCGCGTGTCCACAATCGTGTTCCCTCTGGCGGCATAGACGAACACATCGCCGAGCATCTCAGGAACGTCGGGCCGCATTGGTCCGAGCAAACCGCAATCAATCACCTGCCGTTTCGTGCGAATCCACGCACGGTCCCCCACTCGCGCACGCCAACGTTCGGCTATGCTCTCGTCATCCACACCATCCTGGGCATACAGCATCGTGGCGCGGGGTTCGCCTCCCACCAGTCTCACGCCCTGCTGGAGCACCGGATCTAAGGCTATGTCTATACGCGCCTCGTCACCTTGGTCTGCGGTCACCATGCCATGGTCGGCGATGACCACAATGAGCGTGCCCTTCGGGACTTGCCGGCGCAACTGCCCCAATCGCATGTCGACCCGCTCGAGGGCCACCTGCCATTCGTCACTGTGCCAACCGTATGCGTGGCCGGCCTTGTCTATCTCACGCATGTACAGGTAAGTGAGCCCGGGTTCCTTGGCGGTGTCGGCGGCGATGCGCACGCGTTTGTTCGCGTCGTCATGGCCAATGTAATCGGAGCCGCGCAACGCCGCACGGGTGAGCGGGGACGCCATGAATCTGGTCAGTCCCACGCTGGTGGCGCGGTTGCCGGCATCTCTGATGAGCGAGAACACGGTAGGTTCCGTCTGCAGTTCCTCGGGATGCATGGCACCACGGAACTGGATGAGTTGGCTCAGCGCGCCGGTGCGGGGATTGAGCTGCGTGTAGCCGGCCATGCCTGTCAATCCCGGGCAGGTGCCGGTGCCGAAGGTGGCCATGGCCGCCGTGGTGGTGCTTGGCGAGCATGTGCTGATCGGACGTTGGTTGAGCGGTTCGTTCATGAGTGAGCGCATGTAGGGCGCGTAACCGAGCTTCATGTTGAGATTCCAGTACCCCAGTCCATCCACGAGCACTACGATTGCAGATCTGGCGCACGGCATGCCGAGCCGTTGGCGCAAGCCCTCGGCGTCGACGTGCACATCGGTGCGCACCGGTGTGCCGATGGCCGCACTGAGCGCCGGCAGCACCGAGGAGATATGCAGCGCGCCTCCACGGGCTCCCTGCTGTGCACTCCCGAGATCAACCGGCACATCGCTCGGCCGGTCGGCGTCAATCTCATCGCCGTACTGTGCTGTGGGAACAAAGCCGAGGAGTGTGCCGGAATCTGGAATATCTACGCTCATACTGCTATTCAAGCGCGGTTGATGGACTCGTGGGCACGCGTGGCGGAACTCATTTCACCGCATGGGTCTTTCGTCGCGGACGGGGTAGAATGGGACGGTTCATTGGATAAGGGAGAGCAAATATGACGCGTCGTAAGCAGGCAGCGGCCGAGTACGACCCCCGGCAGGTCGAGGAGCACATCGTGGAGACCCCGCTCGCCGAGGAGATGAGCAAATCGTTCCTGGAATATGCCTACTCGGTGATCTACGCGCGCGCGTTGCCGGATGCGCGCGACGGCATGAAGCCGGTGCAACGCCGCATCGTGTACCAGATGGGTCAGATGAACCTGCTGCCCACGCGCCCGTATATGAAGTCCGCCCGCGTGGTGGGCGAGGTGATGGGCAAATTGCACCCCCATGGGGATTCGGCGATCTACGAAGCCATGGTGCGTCTCGCGCAGCCATTCGCGATGCGGCTGCCGTTGGTCGACGGCCACGGTAATTTCGGTTCGTTGGACGACGGTCCTGCGGCATCGCGATACACCGAGGCGCGCCTTGCCCCCGCCGCGCTCGGCATGAACGCCGACATCGACGAGGACACGGTCGATTTCGTGCCGAATTACGACAACAAGCTCAAGGAACCGACCGTACTGCCGTCGGCGATTCCTAACCTGCTCGTCAACGGCGCCTCAGGCATTGCCGTCGGCATGGCCACGAATATGGCCACGCATAACCTCGGCGAAGTCGTAGCCGCAGCCAAATACGTGATGAAGCATCCCGATGCCACACTCGACGACCTCATGCAATACGTGCCCGGACCTGATTGGCCGGGCGGCGGGATCATCATAGGGCGACAAGGCATCCGAGATGCCTATGAGACTGGCCGAGGCGTGGTCACCACCCGTTCCGCCACCCATGTGGAGAATCTCACCGCACGCAAGAAGGCCATCGTGGTGACGCAGCTGCCATACATGGTGGGTCCCGAGCGTGTGCTCGAACGCATCTCCGAGGGCGTGAAAAACCATAAGCTCGACGGCATCTCCGGTGCCATCGACCTGACGGACCGTCACAATGGCACCCGCATCGTGATCGAGCTCAAGACCGGATTCGACCCGGCAGCCGTGTTGGCACAGCTCTTCAAACACACACCGTTGCAAGAGAACTTCGCCATCAACAATGTCGCCTTGGTGAATGGGCGCCCCCACACACTCGGCCTGCGTTCCCTGCTCGATGTATGGATCGAACACCGGCGTGGTGTCATCCGGCGCCGCAGTGAGTTCCGCCGTCAGAAGGCGTTGGACCGGCTGCATTTGGTCGAGGGTCTGTTGCTCGCCTTGGTGGACATCGATGAGGTGATTCACGTGATCCGCTCAAGCGACGACGCGGAGGCGGCCAAGAGCGGACTCATGATCCGATTCAACCTCGACGATATTCAGGCGCAATACATTCTCGACCTGCGCCTGCGCAGACTCACCAAGATGAGCCGCATCGAACTCGAATCCGAACGCGACGAACTTCAGTCGTCGATCACCGAATTGGAGCGCATCCTCGGCTCGGCCGCATTGCTGGATGGCGTGGTGATCGACGAAATGGACAAGGCGGTGGCAACCTACGGCACGCCGCGACGGACGGTGCTGCTCGATGAGGGCGACGACGGCAGGCTCGTGCCGGTCATGGCCCACGGCGATGACGTGCCTTCCGACGCCGCACTCGATGCTGCACGCCATGCGGAGAACGTACTCGACGCCGCCGATGCGGTGGCGGCAGCCCGTAAGGCCGGCGAAACCGCCGAGGCGCTGCGGATCGAAGACGAACCATGCGTGATCGCATTGAGCGCCTCAGGGCTCATAGCCCGCATGAGCATCGATGCCCTGACCATTTGGGCCAAACGAGGCGCTCACAACGAAGAGCGTGAACCCGACGATGTGATCGTCTCGCTGATACCTGCACGCACCCGTGCCGACTATGCGTTGGTCACCTCCGCGGGTCGCATGGTGCTCGCCCATGTGGTGGAGCTGCCGAATGTGGAGGTGCATGGCCACCTGAGCCTCAAAGGTGGCATTGAAGCCACCGAGCTGCTCACCTCCACCGAAAGCACCGATCCGGTGCCCGGCGAACGGGTGATCGCCACGCTCGCCTTGCGCGACACCGTCGGACAGGACGATACGCCGCAGGAGCTGCCGCCGGTGGGGTTGGGCACGCGTGACGGCGTGGTGAAGCGCTGGAATCGTGAATCCCCCACCACGATGGATTCCTGGAGCATCATCGATTTGAAGGACGGAGACGAGCTGCTTGTGGCGGCAGATGCGCATGACGACGACCGTTTCGTGTTCGTTTCCTCCGATTCCTCGCTGCTCACGTATGAGGCCAGGAACGTACGCCCTCAAGGCCGCACTGCGGCAGGCATGGCCGGCATACGTCTCGCCGATGGATGCACGGTGCTCTCCTGCGCCGTGGTTGCACATGCCGATGTCGAATGGCATGATGCCGAGCACGATGACGCCGGCAATCTGCTCTCCCCCGCCAGCGGAGCCGTGGTGCTCACCGTCGCCGGCGATGTGGATGCGCTGCCGGGCACCGAGAACGGTGCGGCAAAGGTCACGCCATTGGAGCTCTACCCCACCAAGGGAAGAGCGACCGGTGGTGTGCGCTCGCAGCGCTTCCTCAAGGGGCAGAACACGTTGATCAAGGCGTGCGTGGGTCCCTACCCGCTGCTGGCCGCAACGTCGGGGGGCCATCCCGTCGAACTGCCGGCGCCGGATATGCGTCGTGATGGTTCGGGAACCGAGCTGCCGGCACCAATCGCCTACGCGGCCTGAGCGAGATCGCGGGATCGGCATACGACAGGGCCCGGTCAGAGCAGCTCTGACCGGGCCCTGTCGTATGCCGATCCCGCGTCTGTCACGTGGTGGTGTACATGGCCATGAGCACCGCACCTGCCACGATGAGCAATGTGCCGAAGAGTATGCAGATCATCTGATGCCTCGTCTTGTGTTCCTTGAGAACCACGATGCCACCGAAGGTGGAGACGAGCACTCCCAGTTGGGAGAAGGTCGTGGCGATGGCCTGACCGACGTTCGGGTTGGCCGCCGAGATGAAGATGAGGCAGTTGCCTATGGCCCAGGCGAGGCCAGTGAAGATGTTCAGCGCGGTCTTGCGGGTGAAGATGAGCGACTGGTTATGCTCGCCAAGCACAATGATGGCGACTGCAGTGAGCACCTGCCCGACGGACTGTGGCAGGACCATTGCGGTCATATAATACAGGCCGTTGCCGTCCGGCGCATTGTAGATGGCGTTGTCGATATACCCGGTCTTGTGCAAAAGGTTCGGGAACACGAAGTACATCATGAACCCGATAGTGGAGATGAGCAGGGCGATCATGCCGAATTTCATGTTCTTCGCACTGACATGCACGGCATCGGTGTCGGAATCTCTGGACGAACACAGTATGGCGCCGGAGGTGACGAGAATGATGGCGATGATGCCGATCACCCAGACTCGCAATGAGCGCCACTCCCCCAAAACGATGGCGGCCATGAGCGCATTGCCCACCACCTGACCGGCAGTGGAGATCGGCATCGCCAGCGAGACGCCGAGCGGTTTCAAGGCCGAGAACTGGCCGATGGATCCTATCGTCCAGAATATGCCGGAGCATAGGCCCACTGCCCAGATGCGGGGATTGAACGCGAACGATGCCCCTGCATGGGGAATCGTGTAGAACACGGCCATCAGCACCGCGAAGAGGAATGCCCCGAAGGTGGTGCCCAGCGTCCCCTGGCTTGGCTTGCCGTCGATTTTCGCCGTCATCACGCTGTTCGAGCCGAGGAACAATGCCGGCAGCAACGCAATGAGCATGCCCATGTGAAGTCCTTTCCCTGTACAATGCCAAATCGTTGTACGCAGAACGCAAAACACAAGCATTCTAGGACCTCCACCGCTACGTTCGGACCGCTCTTCCGCTCATAGCGAGGAGACTGCCCGCCACATCCGCCTCATCGATACAGTCGGAGCCCCTGCGGCGACGGGGTGAATCCGGCATGCCGAAGGGCGTCGGACATCGCATTGCCGCCCTGCAACGGCACGCCGTTGCAATCACGGAAAGTGATGCTGACCCCATGCAATCGCGAACATGTCTGTTCCAAAGCCGTCGCCGCCGATTTGAGCACGCTCGGCGAAGACTCGAACGCCACGATACGACCTGACCCCAGTGCCGCATACAGCACCGCGCGCCCCTGACGCAGCACCACCAATGAGCCCGGGCGTCGTATTGGTTTCACGGCAGCGCGCCGTTTGGAGTCCGCGCTGGCATTGGATTCGAGTATGGCCGGCGCCGGCCATTCCAATGACGAACCATAGAGATTCGCCGGATCGCATACATCCATGGTGACAGTCATGACAGGCTCGGAATCGATATGGTGACGCAGCAGGTCCACCGTCTCTCGTTCGGCGAATTGAGCGGCGCCGAATCCCTTGACGAATACACCTCGCAATAGCGTGCCTTTCTCCTCCATGCGTCTGAGCACTGGGTAAATGGCACTGAATCCACCAGGGACGCCGGCATCCGACACCGTATTGGGCGCAATGATGCCGTAGCGGTCGAGCAGAATGCCTATCAGGTCGATCATCGCCTCCTCATGGCTCACATCGACTTGGGCGCGCACCAGTGACCACAGACCGCCGCCGAACATACCGCGTGTGGGTGTTCGGGCACGCATGCGGAGGCGATGCGACCGCACTGTGGCCTTGCTTCCACCCGTATGCGTTGACATCGACCGGACTGGCTGCAGCGCTGTGTTGGTAATGAATCCATGCCAGACCAATGACCATAGGGTCTGTTCGAATCGCGAATGGGACCATGATGTGGCCATCACCTCGCCGGTCGTCTCATTTACCTCCGGCTCCGGATTCGCCTGCCATAGGGATTGCGCACGTTCCTCCAACGAGTGCGCCGTGTAGGCGCCTCCGTCGTGCAGGGCAAGCAGTATCGCGTCGCGCACCGTCAGCGGCATGTCGGATTCCGGCGCAGCCGCTCGACCTAGGGAGGATTCCAATGCCTCAGCATGCACCTGCAACTGTGGGGAGTCCGCCGGGAAGAACATGACGCGTCCCGCCTCGTCACCCCCTTCGCCGCTGCCCGTGGGATCACCCACCCATACCACATCGCCGGATCCAACCAGCTCGTCGAGCAATGTCGGCATGTAATCTCGCACACGGGCCGGGAACACGTGGCGCTCCCACACGGGCATCGGCAATGCGACACCCTCCAGCTGTTCGATGGCGCGCAAGAGCCCATCCAGACCTTGCAGCCGTTCGCCGCCCACCGAGCCGACGCCTTGCCGATGAACGAGAAACGCCTCGTACCGCTCGGGTTCCACGGGTTTGATTGCCGCCCGGGCCTTGGCCAACGACTGCGAACGAATGCGTTTGAGCACGTCGGCATGTACCCATTGCGCCACACCCGGATCGAGTCGTTCGTCGAAACGACCGTTGATGAGCTCGCCGGCATCGCGCAGTTCTCCAAGCAGTTCGACGGCCGCCTGCGCGTCGATCTCGAGTTCGGAGAGCAGGCGGTCGGCAGTGAACGGCCCATGCGTCTTGGCGTAGCGATTCACGCGTCCCCGCAGATCGTGCTTGTCGAGTTCGTTCCAGAAGGTCTTCGAAGCCAGCTGGCCGGCCACTGAATCAATCACCTGCGTATCGAGCACCTGGGCCAGGTTGTCTGTTCCCAACAGCCGTTCCAGCACCAGCGGATCCATCGAGAGTAGTTGCGCATTGCGTTCGGCCTGCGGCACATCGTACTGGTACATCACCGACCCCACGAAGCCGAACAGAAGATGCTCGGCCATGGGCGATGGCACTTGCGTCTCGCATGCATGCACGTCGATGGCTCCTCCACGTATGCGGGTGAGCACTTCGCGGAGGGCGGGAACGTCGTAGACGTCCTGCAGGCATTCGCGAGCGGTCTCGAGCAGCAGCGGGAAGTTCTTCCTCGTGCGCGCCGCGGCCAGCAGCTGGGCGGCTCTCAGTCTCTGCTGCCATAGAGGCACGCGTTTGCCCGGGTCGTTCCTCGGCATGAACAGCGCACGCGCCGCGATCTCACGGAATCGGGCGGCGAACAGCACACTACCGGAGACCTGGTTCTCCACGATGCGCTGAATGTCATCGGGATCGAAGTCGATGAGCGCGGCGGCATCGATGCCTCCCTCCCCATCGGGCAGGCGCAGCACGATGCCATCGTCGGCGGCGAAGATCTGCCCGTCGAAACCGTAGCGCTGCGTCAACCTCATGTTGATTGCGAGCGCCCATGGCTCATGCACACGGCGTCCGAACGGCGTATGAATGATCACGCGCCAATCGCCCTCCTCCTCGCGGCAGCGTTCGACCACAACCGCACGGCTGCTCGGAATCACACCGGTGCTCGTCCGCTGCTCGGAGAGGAAGGCCGCCAGATTCTCCATGGCGTTGGAGTCCAGACCATCGGCTCGCAGACGTTTGAGAACCACGTCGCTGAATCGGGATTCCGGCACGTTCCCGGCATTGCCGTGCGCCGGTTGCAATCCCGCGGCGATGTCATGCACCCATTCCCCCAGCGACATGCCGAAGGAATAGTCACGCCCGTTGCCCTCCCCGTGCCAGAACGGCAGGCGTGCGCTTCGTCCGGGCGCCGGCACCACGACCACGCGGTCGTTCGTGATGTCCTGTACCTGCCAATTCGTGGTGCCGAGTGTGATGATGTCACCCACCCGCGTCTCATACACCATCTCCTCATCGAGCTCGCCCACCCGTCTCGGGCCTGTTCCCGCCTCTGCCTCGGGCAGCACTACCGTGTAGAGGCCACGGTCGGGAATCGTGCCGCCGCTGGTCACCGCGAGGCGCTGTGCACCCGGGCGCGCCGAGATCATGACCGAATCCTCGTCGAACATGAGCGGTGGTCGAAATGCCGAGAAGTCCTCGGAATTGTAGGCACCGGTGAGCATGCCCACCACGGCGTCGAACATCGCCCGGTCCAACGAGGCGAAGGGGGCGGCGCGTCTCACCGTCGCATACCAATCATCGGCGGCGATGGGCTCCAGACTGGCGGCCGCCACGGTCTGCTGCGCGAGCACGTCCAAAGGATTCATTGGCATATGCAACGGTTCGATCGCCTCGTTGAGCATGCCTTCCACACTGGCACCCATGCCGATGATCTGTTCGCGTGTCACCGGGTACATGACGGCGTGTGAGACCCCTCCCACCCTATGGTCGGCTCGACCCACGCGCTGCAGGCCAGAGGAGACCGACAACGGCGGCGTCACCTGAATCACCAGATCCACCGATCCCATGTCGATGCCGAGCTCCAGACTGCTCGTCGCCACCACGCAACGCAGACGTCCGGATTTGAGTCTCTCCTCTATTTGCTTGCGGCGGTCCTTCGACACCGACCCGTGATGCGCCATGGCAATCTGCTCGTCGGGTGCATGCGCCCCCACCTTCATTGTGGTGGACCCATACGTGGAATGATAGTGGGCCGGCTCGTCCGTCTCGCTGGTCGGCAGCTCCACCGGATTGCGTTTGCCGAGCCGTTGTGCGTACAGATCGTTGATCTGCGCGGTCAGGCGTTCGCATAGGCCGCGCGAATTCACGAACACCAATGTGGTGCGGTGCGAGAGTATCTCGTCGAGAATATGGCGTTGGATCGCCGGCCACGAGGATTTCACCTCCGACGGATCGTGCGCGCCTTCCCGCACCGGTGTACCCGGCAGCAGTGGATCCCCCCATCGCTTGGCCCTCTCACCGGCGGGTGCAGATTGCAGATCGCCTTGACCATCCCGTTCCTTCGCCTTGCGCTCCGCCAAGCGTTGCATCGCAGGCGTCACGCCGGTGATTGGCGCAGAGGTGCCACCGACCTCTCCAGCACTCCCCTTGCGCCTGCCATTGGCCATGGGCCCGTCACCAAGGGTCTTCGCCGGTTCGACCACCGTGATGTCGAGTGCAGGCTTTCCCTCGGTGGCGATGACCGTCACCGGCAATGCTCCTGCGAGGAACTTCGCGGCACGTTCAGGCGGGTTCACCGTCGCCGAAAGCCCTATGCGCTGCGCCGGCCGTTCCAGAAGATCATCGAGACGCTCAAGGCTCAGCGCCAGATGTGCCCCCCGTTTTGTGCCGGCGACCGCATGCACCTCATCCACGATCACGGTATCCACCGTTTTCAGGATGCCGCGTGCTTTCGAAGTGAGCATGAGATACAGCGACTCCGGGGTCGTGACCAGAATGTCCGGCGGATGCGACACGATCGCACGCCGCTCCTTCGGGGTTGTATCGCCACTTCTGGTGGCGACGGTGACCTGCGGCGCATGCGAACCGAGGGCATCGATCTGTTCGCGAATACCGGCCAAAGGGGCATCAAGGTTCTTCGCCACGTCGACACCAAGCGCCTTCAACGGTGAGATATACAACACGCGCACGCCTTTGCGTGCATGGTCGGCGGCGCTGCGGGAGAGAAGCGAGTCGATGGCGAACAGAAACGCGGAGAGGGTCTTTCCCGAGCCGGTCGGCGCGATGACCAGCACATTCTCGCGTCGCCCAATCGCCGGCCACGCCAATTGCTGCGCCTCGGTGGGTTCTCCGAACACGCGTGAGAACCACACGCGTGTGGGTTCGCTGAACATTGCCATACATTCGCACATATGTTCGATTATTTCCTACCTCACTTGCGATTGCAAATGTGACACGCTCATGAGAATGACGGCGGCCAGTATGCCAAGCGACGTGAAACACGCCAAGTACCACGGCAGGGCTGCCATGCCCACCGTGGCAGAGAACACGGCGAACAATGCGGGACTCACCAGTGTGGCCACGGCGATGACGGCGGTCTCCCAGCCGATCATGGTCATCGTATGAACAGCGCCGAACAACCGTGGTGTCATATGCACGACGGCCGGATTAATCGGGGCACACCCAAACCCGAGCATGATCGGCGCGGTGAGAGCGCGCCATGACCCCATGGGCACAATCATCACCACAAGCGCCGCAACAAGTATGCCCAAGCCGCCGCCGAGCAACGCGCCGTCGGACAATCGCAGCGCCAAGCATCCTGCAATCACGGAACCCAGCGTCAATCCAATGAAGAATAGGTTCGCGTAGATACCGGCATAATGGATGCTCATGTGGTCGGCATGCACCATGTAGCTGCTCGCCCACAGCATGGTGCTCTGCTCCACCGAAGCGTAAGCGAACAGAAGCAACAGTGTCGGGAGCGCGCCACGCAATCTCAGGCTCGCACCCAGACGGCCATGAACATGCGCGTCGACACGCCAATCACGCTCGCCGTATGTCTGCATGCCGAATGTGGCGCGCTGGATGGGGGTCAATTCGTCGCGCCACAGCTTCGTGGCACTCACCAACACGATGGCCAGCGCAAGTTGCACGAGGCCGATGCAGCGGTATGCCCACCTCCAGTCGGCATCGTTCGCAATGATCCAACCGAGCATCGTATGACCTGCCATGGCACCTGCGGCCGTCGTGGCATGCATCCAAATAATATGCGCACTCGGCAAGCGCAACGCTATGTATGCATTGAGCGCGAGCGCAAGCAGACCGGAGCCCACGCCATATGGCACGGCGAAGAACAGCAGCAGCCAATATGACGGCGTGAACGAGAAGCCAAGCAATGCCACCACGGTGCATGCCACACCAACATCCACACTGCGCCCCGAGCCCCAGCGACGCAACCAAGGCTCACCGGCCAGCGCAGCCCACATGGCCCCTGCGGCGATAACGACGGAAATCCCGATGACGGCGGCAAGTGGCGCATGCAGTCCTGACCCCATAGCCGGCCACGAGGCACCGAGCAGGGCCTCTGGCAACCCCATGGCAGCGAAGCCAACGTATACCAACGCCACCAACGCCATCGGCATGCCATCGCCCCCCCTCATTCAGACGTCGTCGGTTCGGATTACACACTGCATATATTTGCCTATACAGTGCATACACGGTCATCGTAAGGCGCATCGACGGCGCATGTGGCACGGCATCGCCTGTTGCGAACATGTCAGACGGCCATGTCATCGCGACGCAATGCGCGCAGCCACTCGTGCATCGCCGCCATGAGCGCGACGAACACCAGCAGATACCATGGCAGCACGGCAATCGTCGTGGCCTGCGCGATCACGCCGAACAATGGTGGCATGAGCATGGTGCCCACATACGCGAACGCCATCTGCACACCGACAATCGCCTGCGATTTATCGGCCCCGAAGTATGCGGGCGTGGAGTGGATGATGCACGGGTAGACGGGCGCGCAGCCGAGGCCGACGAGTATGAACGCCACGGCGGAGAGCGCGGGGTTGTGCGCGGGAACGAGCAGCAGCAGCGCCCCGAGGCCGATCGTCATGGTGCCGATGCGGATCATGGCGGGATCGGAGAGACGCATGGTGAGGAAGCCGTTGGCGAAGCGGCCAACGGTGATGCCGATGAGGAAGATGCTCGTGAACGTCGCAGCCACGTCTTCGGCCATGCCGTCCATGTCGACCATGTAGGAGCTGGCCCATAGCATGGCGGTCTGTTCGATGGCGCAGTAGCAAAAGAACATGATGAGAATCTGCGTGGCACCACTGATGCGCAATACGCCGAGCAGGCCGATTGGTTTTCGGTCAGTGGCCTGCGTGCCTGCGTCTGCGGCAGCGGGGCGCCTCTTCCACAACGGCAGGCTGAAGGTGAGCACGGCGGTGAGCACGAGCTGGATGACGCCAACCGAACGGTAGCCCCACTGCCAATCGTGCTGGCTTGCCATGGCGTAACTCATCATATACGGTCCAATGAGCGCGCCGAGCCCCCACATGCAGTGCAGCCAGCTCATATGCCGGCTCGTGTAGTGGATGGCCATGTAGTTGTTGAGCGCCGCGTCCACGCCACCCGCGCCGAGCCCGTAGGGAATGGCACACACGATAAGAGCCCAGTAGTTCGGTGCAAAGGAGAATCCCATGAGGGCGGCGGCAGTGAGAGCCACGGAGAACGCCGTCACACGCCCTGCACCAAATCTCAGCGTGAGCCGGTCGCTCAGCAATGCGGAGATGATGGTTCCGGCACTGATCGTCATCGAGATGCCACCGGCCCACGACAGTGGAGCATGCAGGTCACCGCTCATGATGGGCCATGCCGAACCGAGCAGTCCGTCGGGCAGACCCAGCGAGATGAAGGCCAAATAGATTACGGCGAGCAGCAGATTCGTCATTGCACCTCCAAATTGTGCGCGCCAGTTTCCGCATCGACAGTCCACAATTATATTCTTACGTAAAGAAAATATCCGGTTCTTCGAAATCTGTTCGATGATTAGACTGGTGCCCATGAGCTTGAGAATCGGATTCGTGTTCGACGATACCCTGGACGTGCTCGACGGCGTGCAGCAGCATATCGTGACCTTGGGCCATGAGCTGGCACGACGGGGGCATGAAGTGCATTATCTGGTCGGCGAGACGCATGACTCCCCCATGCCGAACACGCATTCGATGTCACGCAACGTCATGGTCCGGTTCAACGGAAACCGCATGCGCATCCCGCTTCCGGCCAACACACGGCATATCCGCGAGGTGCTCGACGAATACGATTTCGACATTCTGCACGTTCAGGCGCCCTACAGTCCGTTCATGGCAGGCAGGGTGCTCGACCATGCACACCAGCGCACCGGCATCGTCGCCACCTACCACATCGCATCGGCCGACCTTGCCTCCCGGATCGGCGGCCGTGCTCTCGGACTGGTCAATATGCACTCCCACCGCCGCGTCGACGAAGTGATCGCAGTCTCCCAGATCGCCGCGCAGTATGCCGAGCAGACCGCGCATGTTCGCGGTGTCGTCATTCCGAACCCCGTCGATGTCGATCGGTTCGCAGGCGCCTCCCCCACCCATGCCATTGTGCAGGGCGGCACGGCCGGTGCGCACTCGTCTGAGGGACCCCTCGCGGTGTTCCTTGGCAGATTCGTTCCGAGGAAAGGCGCGGAATTGCTCCTGGATGCCATTGAATACGGCGAGGAGCATGATCTGTTCCCGCGGGGCTTCCATGTGCGGTTCGCCGGCAAGGGCCCGCTGCTCGACGAATGCCGTGAACGCGCCTCGCATCTGCGCACGCCGATTGAGTTCCTCGGTTTCGTGGAGGAAGAGGAGAAGCCGAAGCTGCTGGCGAGTGCCGATGTGGCTATCTTCCCCGCAACCGGAGGCGAATCTTTCGGCATCGTGCTGCTCGAGGCCATCGCCTCGAATGCCGGTGTCACATTGGCCGGCGACAATCCTGGCTACCGGTCGACCATGCTCGATGACGAGGACGCGCTCTTCCCGGTGAGTGGAACAGACCGTGCCCGCATTCTTGCCGAACGCATCGCCCGCGCACTCACCGACGAACCTTGGGCGGCCGACCTGCATGCCCGCGAAGCGGGGCTGCTCGATCGGTATAACGTTCGTACCGTGACCGATCAGGTGGAACAGGTCTACGAGCAGGCGATGGCGGCTCGCCACGCCGACTGACCCATATCGTGCGAGACCGATGATGCCCGCAGGGGCCGGAACCCGCGCTGAGGAGCGTGCTACGCGCAAAGCGCGCAGACACTTTGACGAAGCGCGGGTTCCGACCCCTGCGGGCATCGGTTGCACAAAGCGTCAGGTGTCGATCTTCGAACGGTCGAAATCCTCGGCGTTGTCGACAATGAACTGGCGGCGCGGAGGCACTTCGTCGCCCATGAGCAGGCTGAAGATGTCGTTCGCCTGCTCGGCGTCCTCCATACGGATGCGGCGCAGCAGACGCGTGCGCGGATCCATCGTCGTGTCGGCGAGCTGGTTCGCGTCCATCTCACCCAAGCCCTTGTACCGCTGGATGTCGTCGGCATACGGAATATGCTCGGCGTCGAGCTGCGCGAGTCTGCCCGCCAACTCGTCATCTGAATACGTGTAGATGACCTCGCCCTTGCGTGCCCCCGCCAAAGCGATGCGGTGCAGCGGCGGCACGGCCGCATACACGTGCCCCGCCTCGACGAGCGGTCGCATGTACCGGTAGAACAGCGTGAGCAGCAACGTGCGAATATGCGCGCCATCCACATCGGCATCGGTCATCATGACGATTTTGTTGTACCGTGCCGACTCGATGTCGAAGCTGGCCCCCGAGCCCGCACCGATCACCTGGATGATCGACGCGCATTCCTTGTTCGACAGCATCTGCGACAACGACGCCTTCTGCACGTTGAGAATCTTGCCGCGGATCGGCAGCAGCGCCTGAAACGCCGAATTGCGGGCCGCCTTCGCCGTGCCGAGTGCGGAATCACCCTCGACGATGAACAGTTCGGCGATGTCGTCGTTGCCCGGCTGACAATCCGATAGTTTACTCGGCATGGAAGCGGATTCGAGTGCGTTCTTGCGACGCGTGACCTCCTTGGTCTTGCGTGCCTGAATGCGCGCGTGCATCTCGCCCACGATCTTCTCGAGCACGCGCGCCGACTGCTCCTTGTACCCACGTTTCGCGCCGGTGATGAGCTCGGCGAACTGCTTGTCGGTGATGCGCGTGACGAGCGGCTTGACTGGCGCGGTGCCGAGCACGTCCTTCGTCTGCCCCTGGAACTGCGGCTCGGCGATGCGCACGGTGACCACGGCCACCAATCCGGCGAGAATGTCGTCACGCTCGATCTTCATCTTCGGGTCTTTGAGGTTGACCTTGAGCTTGCGCGCGTTGTCTTCCACCGCCTTGCGAATCTGCTTGGTGATGCCCTGCAGGAAGCCGTCCACGTGCATGCCGCCGCCCGGCGTGGCGACGACGTTCACGAAGCTCTTCAGCACCGTGTCGTAGCCGTTCGTCCAACGCATCGCGATATCGACGTCGCAGGTTCGCACGATCTTCTGCGCATGCAGGTCGCCGTTCGCGTCCACTGCCTGCGTCTCCTCATGGTACGTGCCCTGCCCGCTTATTCGCCACACGGTGGAGACGGCCTCGCCGTGGGAGAGGAAGTCCACGAAATCGACAACGCCACCGGTATGGCAGAATTCCTCCACACGCCTGTGCCCCGGCACTGAGGCGCCCGAATCCGGGGATTGCACGACCGGTATGGCTGCGACTGCCTCTTGCGGATCCTGTGCCTGTTCCTGCGCGTCCTCCGCCTTCGCCCGCTCAAGGCCGATCTTCGCGGGATTCTCGCTGGCCTCGGTTTCCGCCTCGATCTGCTCGACCTGGTCGGATTGCGCCTGCTCGACGTCGGTCTCCTCGAACACGTCGGTGTCGGCGTCGCCTGTCTCACGGATGTGTTCGTCGATCACCGTGATCTTCAGACCCGGCACCAGGAAGCTCGTCTGACGCACACGGTCGATCAGTTGTTTGTAGTCGAATTTCGCGGTGTCATTGAAGATTTCCGGATCCGCCCAATAACGGATGCGCGTGCCCGTGCGCTTCGGAGGCACCTTGCCGATGATCTCGAGCTCGGTGGGGCGGTTCTTGCGCGTTTTCTTGAACGGTGAGTCGGGGGAAGGACGATGTGGGTCCTCGTCGGTATACACACCTGGATGCCCTTGGTGGAACGCCATATGGTAGGTGTGGCCGTTGCGGTCGACTTCGACGTCCATGCGCGAGCTCAATGCATTGACCACCGAGGAGCCCACGCCATGCAGGCCTCCAGCGGCGTTGTACGACGAATTGTCGAACTTGGCGCCCGCATGCAGCTTCGTGAGCACCACCTCGACGCCGGTGAGCTTCGTCTTCGGCTCCACATCCACCGGTATGCCTCGGCCGTTGTCGGCGACTTCGATCGAACCGTCTTCGTGCAGGGTGACGACAATATGCGTGCATGCCCCGGCGAGCGCCTCGTCCACCGAATTGTCGATGATCTCCCACAGGCAGTGCATGAGACCCTGGCTGTCGGTGGTGCCGATGTACATGCCCGGACGCTTGCGCACCGCGTCCAGTCCCTCCAGCACCGTCAATGAGCCGGCGCCGTAGCCGTCGGGTTCCTTCTTCGCCATAACCTTCCTCTGTATCTCCTCTTCGATGCAAAAGAGAGCGGAGCCACTCGGCTCACGCTCTCCCTGGCATTGTCATGTCGTCTGGCGTCGGCGCACCCATCGGGGTGCGCCGGCAATGGACGCCGTTCAGCGTCACTGATCGAGGAAGTCGCGCAGCGTCTGCGAACGGGACGGATGACGCAACTTCGACATGGTCTTCGACTCGATCTGGCGAATGCGCTCGCGGGTCACGCCATATACGCGGCCGATGTCGTCAAGCGTCTTCGGTTGGCCGTCCTCGAGACCATAGCGCATCTTGATCACGCCCGCCTCACGCGGCGAGAGCGTCTCGAGCACCTGACGGAATTGCTCCTGCAACAGTGAGAATGCGACCGCCTCCGATGGTGCGATGGCATCGGTGTCTTCGATCAGATCGCCGAATTCGGAATCGCCGTCCTCACCCAGCGGCGTATGCAACGAAATCGGCTCGCGGCCGTACTTCTGCACTTCCTGCACCTTCTCCACCGGCATGTCGAGCTCGCGGGCAAGCTCGTCGGGCGTGGGCTCACGGCCCAGGTCCTGCAGCATCTGGCGCTGGACGCGCGAGAGCTTGTTGATCACCTCGACCATATGCACCGGCACGCGAATCGTGCGGGCCTGGTCGGCCATGGCGCGGGTGATCGCCTGACGGATCCACCAGGTGGCATAGGTGGAGAACTTGAAGCCCTTCTTCCAATCGAATTTCTCGACGGCGCGAATGAGGCCCAGATTGCCTTCCTGAATGAGATCGAGGAACAGCATGCCGCGGCCGGTGTAACGCTTGGCGAGCGAGACGACGAGTCGCAGATTGGCCTCGAGCAGGTGGTCCTTCGCCTTCTTGCCGTCGGCGGCGGCCCACTTGAGTTCGCGCTTGCGCCTGAACTCCATCGTGTCGCCCTCGGTGTCGAGCAGATGCTGGGCGTATAGGCCGGCCTCGATGCGCTCGGAGAGATCGACCTCCTGTTCGGCATTGAGAAGGCTCACGCGGCCAATCTGCTTGAGGTAATCCTTCACCGGGTCGGCGGTCGCGCCCGTGGTGACCACGCGGCGCTTCGGGTTCACGCCCGGATTCGCCAGAAGGGCCTCGTCGTCCTCATCGTTGTCGCTGACAACGAACGCGCCCTTCTCCTTGGGCTCCTTCGGGGTCTGCGGCTCTTCGTCGTCGTCTTCCTCCGGCTCGGGTTCGTCCTCCGATTCCTCGTCTTCGAGATCGTCGTCGTTCTCGTCGGCGTCAAGATCCTCATCGAGGTCGAGATCCTCCTCGTCGATCACATCCTCACCGATCATGTCCTCGTCGTCGATCTCCTCGGACTTAGAAACGACCTTCTTGGCGCCGGTCTTCGAAGCCGCACGCGTCTTCCTCGCCGGCGTCGACTCGCTCTCGGCGGCATCCTTCTTCTTGCGGGCCGTGGCACGCTTGGTGGTCTTGCCGGCGGAGCCCTTCTTCGCCGACGAAGCCTTGGAAGATGCCTTCCTACGGGTGGTCTTGCCCTTCTCTTCAACGGTGGCTTCGTCGTGGGCGCTTTCGGAGGCCTTCTTCTTCGCGGCTTTCTCGGCGCTCGTCGTTTCCTTGGCGACCAAACTGTACCTCCCTGGGTCTTGTGGAACGCGGCCGACCGTCGTATGCTTGCTTTTGGGCATAGCTACGGCAAGGTCAAGTCGCTGACTATGTGAGTTAACCATGTCTTCGGGACGATTATTCCCATGGGCCCTCAGGTGCCTGCGGTCGGTGCGTCCTCTGTCTCGGCGCCGCATGCATGCGCCGGGTAAACGTGTCGGGTGACCGCAGCCGCGACGATCGCCGCCAATGTGACCCGTTCATCTTCCTCGAGCACCCCGAGCGCATCGTACAGCGCGGACTCGTCGCCACGCCACCATTTGAGATAGGCCATCACCGCCCGCAATTGCCTGGTGCATTCGGCGGGAAGACGCCCCGATATGGTGTGAAGCAGTTCGGTGACCCGCACACAGCGCCGTTCGTCCGATTCGGGCTCTTCGAAGGCCGCGGTAAGCATGGTGGACATCGATTGTGCCACATCTTTGTCATGGGGATGCGCGGCGAACCGTGAGATGACGCCTTCGTCCCACTGCGACTCGTCCGCCACCACCGTCATGATGATCGCATCGCGCACCGCCAGCGAGATGTTGAAACCGGTGACCAGCATCAACTGCACCTCATCATCGAGATCCTGCGGTTTCATTTCAGGCTCCCGCAGCCACGTCAGCCATGGAGGCAGCAGATCGGCGATCCACCGGGCCGCCGCCGATGCCGTACCAATGTCGGTCATCCGCTCGAAATACTCGCGGCGCATACCCTCGAGCCGCGCCTCAGGCAGTGGGTGCATGCCCAGACCTGCGACGCCGTCGTCTTCCCGGTTCATCCCCGCCTCTTCGCTGTGTTCGTTGTTCGACACCATATCCGCTCCTTGTCCGTCTTGCATTGCGACCCAAACGGGTCTTGCATCCACTGTGGCGGCAGAACGAAAAGGATTCCATCCCAACGGGCATTTGTGGTCGGAGAACGTGTTATCCACATTGCAGGTCGGCCATATTGTGCATGACCTGCAATGTCGGAATGCTGTGAATACACTGGAACCATGAGCGATTCCAGCAGTATCGGTGCCATCGAAACCCGCATCCGAGAACTTGTGCACGACTACGTGGGGGTGAACGGCACAGATGCACCCATCACCCCGGCTCTGCGCCCGATGTTCCATGCAGTGGCGGATCAAGCGCTCTCCTCAAGCGAAGGGGGCAAACGCCTGCGCGCGCTACTCACACTGGATGCCTACGATGTGCTGGCCGGCGCCCCGGATTCCACACAATCGCAGAGCAAGCGCGCCAAGGTGCTTGACTTCGCCTGTGCCATTGAGGTGTTCCAGACCGCCGCACTGGTGCACGACGACCTCATTGACGACTCGGATCTGCGTCGCGGCAAGCCCTCCGCGCACTGCGCGCTCACCTCGTTTGCCGGCGCACGCAGCATTGGTCGCGGGCTGGGCCTCATGCTGGGCGACATGCTCGCCACGGCATGCACGCTCATCATGGAGGACGCCAGCACCGGTATGGTCGAACATCGACGCTTGGTGGAGGCCTTTCTTTCGATGCAACGTGACGTGGAGGTGGGCCAGGTGCTCGACCTTGCCATTGAGCGCATGCCGCTCGATGATCCGCAGGCGCTTGCCGAAGCGTCGCTCGACGTGTTCCGCTGGAAAACCGCCAGCTATACCACCATTGCTCCGCTGACGCTGTCATTCCTGGCAGCTGGCATGACCAGCGGTGCAGCGAGCCGCCACGCCCATGCCATAGGGCTGCCGTTGGGGCAGGCATTCCAGCTTGCCGACGATCTGCTGGACGTCATCGGCTCCTCCCGCAGCACGGGGAAACCTGTCGGAGGTGATATTCGTGAGGGGAAACGCACGGTGTTGCTCGCCGACGCCATGATGTTGGGTACCCCCGCGCAGCTCGTACAGCTGCAGCAGCTGTACGAGCAGCCGTGCCGCTCCGACGCGCAGGTGCACGAAACCATTGCGTTGTTCCATGACACCGGGGCCATCGAGCATTCACGCGAACGCATCGCACAATTGTGGTCGCAAACCCAGGAAGGCATCGAAGCGATGGGGCTCACCGCCGCCCAATCGCAAAGCCTTCGTAAAGCCTGCGAGCGCTTTCTGCCGGATTTCACAGCCGAACGGTAAAATATCCCCCCGAAGGCACACTCGCAATCGGGGCATCACAGCAGAAGGAACACAACCAGCATGGTGGATACCACGGCACACGGCACGGACCACGACAATCTCATTGACGGCCGCTACCGCATTGTGCGCAAGATCGCGGATGGCGGCATGGCCACGGTGTACCAGACCGTCGACGAAAGGCTCGGGCGCAATGTGGCGGTCAAGATCATGCACATGCAGCTGGCTCAGGGCCCCCACCGTGAGCAGTTCATCGAACGCTTCCGACGGGAGGCCAAATCCGCGGCAGCGATAGCCAATCCGCATGTGGTGCAGGTGTACGACACCGGTGAGACGAATGGCTCGTACTATCTGGTCATGGAGTACGTGCACGGCGTGAATCTGCGTAGCCAGATGCAAACGCACACCACGTTCTCGGTGCGCGACACCCTGCGCATCGTCGGCGAGACGCTGAACGGACTCGCCGCCGCCCACGAGATCGGCGTCGTACACCGCGACATCAAGCCGGAGAACATTCTGATCAACGACCGCGGTCATGTGGAGATCACCGATTTCGGCCTGGCCAAGGCCGCCTCGCAGGCCACGCTCTCCTCCACCGGGATGCTGCTTGGCACGGCGGCCTATCTCGCCCCGGAGATGATCGAGAACAATCAGGCCACTCCTCAGGGCGATTGCTATTCCGTGGGCATCATGGCATGGGAGCTGCTGGCGGGGAGAGTGCCGTTCCAGTCAGACAATCCGGTGACGATGGTGTTCAAGCACGTCAACGAGAACGTCCCCTCCATAGGAGCGGTGTGCTACGGCATCGACCCCCGGGTTTCGGCCTTCATCTCGTACCTGACCGCACGTGACGTCAATGCCCGTCCGAAAAGCGCACAGGAGGCGTTGGATCGCCTCCGTGAGCTCATGCCCACGCTGAGCCGCCAGGCATTGGACTATCGCTTCCGCCCTCAGGAACCACCCATCAACAGCACTCGGGTGTTCCCAATGGGTGCGAATGAGCAGGATTCCGGCCGTCCTTCCGTTCCGAGCACATCGGATTCGCCGGAAGAATCCACTCCACCACCTACCTCTGCCGCCGCGCTGTTCACTGCATTGGCCTCCCCCGATCTCACCGACGACGAGGCAGAACAGGCCAGAACGGTGGCTCTCGCCACACCGCCGGACGACTCCTCGACGCCAGGCTCCGAAGTTCCGGCCTCCGGTGGAACCACCGTTCCCCCGTATGGCGGCTCTGCCGGAAGTTATGAACGTAATTCCGGCCGCCCCGGTGAGCCGGGCTCCCCATTGCCCAGCAATGCCCAGACGCAAGTGCAGCCTCGCAAAAGGCATAGAACGGCGCTGATCGTTTCAATCATCGCCGCCATACTCGCATTGGGTGCCGGTGGCGGATTCGCATTGTGGTACTTCGTGGGACCCGGCAGTTACTGGACACTGCCCAAACCCGAGGGGCTCAGTTGTGCCGAAAACGCGCCATGCAAGATCACAGGTGTGAAATGGGACTCCTATGAGCGTCTGCTCAAAGTCTCGCAGATTCCATACAAAAGCACACAGCAGTATAGCGACACAGTGCCTGCCGGCGAGATCATCTCCACCGACCCGCAATATGTGGATGCCCATGTGAGCAAGCGGGCCAACGGCGAGGTGCATGTGACGGTGTCGCAAGGTGTGCAGCAGGCCACCGTTCCCGAAGACATCATGAGCAGTTCCACCCCTCTGGAGGACCTGAGGAAAGCGGGCTTCACCAACATCATGCACAACGAAGACAACGACGAGTATTCCGAAAGCGTTCCGGAAGGCGAGGTCATCGATATCACGCCCAGTGCCGGCACCACACAGAACCATAACGACGACGTCGTGGTGACGCTCTCCAAAGGGCCCATGCCGGTGGCGATGCCGAATGTGGTGGGCATGACGCGCGGTCAGGCGCAGAAGTCGTTTGATGACGCCAAACTCAAGGCGACCTACACCGAAGAGTACAGCGATACGATTCCACGGGATCAGGTGATTTCAGTGGATCCCGAGGCGGGAACCCAATTGCACTGGGGCGATGCGGTCACGGTCACCGTCTCGCGGGGCCCTGAAATGGTGACCGTTCCCGACGTCACGGGCAAGAAGACGGAAGAGGCCAGGAAGATTCTTGAAGACCTCGGCTTTGAGGTGAAGGTCTCATCACCGTTGGGCGACCTCCTGCACACCGTGCGATTCCAGGATCCCAAAGGCGGCCAGCAGGCGCGTCTGCGTGCCGAGGACGGCAAGAAAACGGTGATCACACTCACGGTGATCTGAGCGGCGTATGTGCGTATATTTATTGTGCCCCCATACCACCAGTGGTGGTATGGGGGCACAATAAATATACGCATGCTTCCCAGCCAGACTCAGTCCAGCCTATTCATGGTGGCGCTCAAAGTCTGCCGCTGCCTCTGCGCCAGCGGAATCGAGCACGTCCTGCTCCTCCTTCATCTGCTGCTTGACCACCTGGGCGTATTCGGGAACGTATTCCTGCCCGCTCATCGCCTGGATCCTGCGCGTGATCTCGTCGGTGAGCTCACGCAGCCGTTCATGCGTCACCTCGGCAGACGGAGTCTTCTCCACTTCGATGGGTTCACCATAGATCACCTTGGAGTGCCCCTTGCCCGGAATCACCTGCCCCGGCTTCTGCAGTTCGCGTGAACCGATGATGGCGGCGGGAATGATCGGGCAACCGGTTTCCAAGGCAAGACGCGCGGCACCGGTGTGCCCCTTGTACAGACGGCCGTCCGGGCTGCGGGTGCCTTCGATGTGGATACCGAACAGGTGGCCTTCCTCGATGATCTCGCGTGCATGCTCAAGCGCGCCGAGCGACTTCGACCCGCCCGAACGATCCACGGGGAACACGCCCACCGAGGTGAACCACCACTTCTTGAACTTGCCTTTGATGCCCTTGCCTTCGAAATACTCCGCCTTGCCCATGAAATGAATCATGCGCGGACAGGTGAGCGGCAGCAACGCATCGTCGATCACAGCCAGATGATTGGCCGCAATGATGCCCCCGCCGGTGCGTGGAATGTTCTGGAGCCCTTCTGCCACGGGCTTGAAACGATGCCGCGCCACCGGACCGAGCGTTCTCATGAAGAACCAATACAACATGCTGCCTCCTCCTACATGTCTCATAGCATCCGCTTGCTACAGTGAACCTATGACTGACCTCAACAATAGCAACGACGGCGAAGAAACGAAGCCACACGATTCCGGGCGCAACGGGGGTGATTCGAGCGAGATCTCCGAGGAGGCCGCCTGGAATCGCTTTCTCGACGAGTATTCCGACGATCTGGGCGACGTGGAGCGATCACACACCGCGAAGAAATTCGACCGGCATGCCACACGCCAGGAAAAGCGCGAGGAGAAGAAGGCGATTCTTTCGGTGAACGACCTCAAACAGGGCAGTTTCGTCGATTCGTCAGGCCCGCGTGATTTCACGCAATCGAGTTGGCTCGACACCGACGATGTGATGGATCGCGGCAGCGTGTTCACTCCCCCCAATCCCGATCTGGGTCAGATTCGCTGGTCGCGTCTCATCTGCGGCATCCTGCTCGTCGTGGGCATCGCCGGCATCATCGCCACGGCATTTCTGCCGGCCTGGGCGACCGTGCTCGGCATCGTCTTCGGCATCTCGATACTCGTCGGCGCCGGTGGCTTGTTCGTCACACACCGCGGCCATGACGAGACCAAGCGGGATGAGGAAGACGACGGCGCTCGCGTATAGGATTCACGAAAGAACAAGGTGCCATTCGGCCGTGCATAGCCGAATGGCACCTTTGGTTATAGGGACCAGATAATCCCCGCACTCCTACAACTCAGTCGACATATTGGCTTGCGACGGCGATCCACTCGTCGAGCAGGGCGGAGGCACGACCGGAATCGACTGCCTGTTCGGCGATTGCGTAGGCTTGGCGGAACCGTTCGCCCAGAGGGGCGGAGGCATCGATGAGCGAGCCATCCGCCACGATTGCGGAGGCGGCATTGAGCAATGCCGTCGTACGGAACGGCACATCCTTTCCAGCGAAGAGGTCGCGGGCAGCCTGGGCATTGTAATCCGGCTCGCCACCACGCAGATCCTCAATCGTGACCTTGGCGAGCCCAAGCTCCTCGATTGGGTCGAATTCCGTTTCGGAGACCTTGCCGTCCTTGAATTCCCAGACGGAAATCGGACCGGTCGGCGCCATCTCGTCGAGACCTTCGTTCGAGGTGTACACCATGCCGCTCTGGCCGTTCGCCGCGTAGACCGCGGCCATGATCGGGCTCATCGCACGGTTGGCGCAGCCGATTGCCATGTGCTTCGGAGTCGCCGGATTCGTCAGCGGGCCAAGCACGTTGAACACGCATGAGATGCCGAGCGCGGCGCGCACCGGTCCCACGAATCGCATCGCCGGGTGGAAGGTTTTGGCGAAGGCGAAGGTGATGCCCACCTCATCGGCCACCTCGGCCACGGCCTGCGGTTTGAGATCGAGCGGCAGCCCGAGCGCCTCCAGACAGTCGGCCGCCCCGCACTTGGAGCTCGCGGCGCGGTTGCCGTGCTTGACGATCGTCACGCCCGAAGCGGCGGCGATCACCGCCCCCATCGTCGACAGATTGACGGTATGCGCGCCATCGCCACCCGTGCCGACGATGTCGGTGCATTCACGGTTCACTTCCAATGGCACGGCATGCGACACCATCGCCTTTGCGGCACCCGCGACCTCATCGGCCGTCAATCCGAGCTGCTGTTGTGTCGCGAGCACGGCGCCGACGGCTGCCGGGTTGGCGTTGCCCTTCATGAGGTCATCGACAAACCACTCGGATTCCTCGGCACTCAGGTGATTGCCCTGCACGAGCTTGGTGAGAATCGATTTCCATGTGATGTCGGCCATGACCACTCCTCGTTTTCGTAGCTGCTACGCACAGTCTAGGGAACACAAGCAACAAACACATGTCGGGTCCCGCATCATGGTCAACACAAAAGGGGCGCCGCATGCGGCGCCCCTCGATATCGGGTTGGATATGCTCACTGCTCGTTCTGGCCGTGGCACATCTTGTACTTACGGCCGGAGCCGCATGGGCACGGTGCGTTCTTCGGCGTGCCCGGGAACGTGCGACCGTCGGACCATGGGGTCTTGAGCTCCTCGCTCTTCGGACGCTTGCTCGCCGGCACCTTGCCTTCGGCATGGCTCATCGGCTCCGGGCCGAGCAGACCGGATTCCGGAATCCGCTCGCCTTCCGCCGCTGCTTCCTTGACCGCAGCGATGTTCTCGGCGGTCTCCAGCTCGTCGGCATGATCGTCGATGCGCGCGGCCTCTTCGGGCTCGTGCTCCGACAGATTGCCTTTGCTCAGCTCGTCGTCCTCGCTCACATCGTCACCCATCTTGATTTCGGCGGAATCGACCGCCGCGTCGTCGATGGAGTCGGTGCCGTTGTCGTTCGTCTGGGCGATGCTGTCGAGGTCGATGTGGAAGAGCAACTGCACCGTCTCCTCCTTGATGGCCTCGATCATCTGGTTGTACATCTGGTAGCCTTCACGCTGGTATTCGACCAGCGGATCACGCTGGCCCATGCCACGCAGGCCAATGCCGTCCTTGAGGTAGTCCATCTCGTACAGATGTTCGCGCCACTTGCGATCGAGCACGGCGAGCACCACGCGACGCTCCAGCGTACGCAGGCCAGCGGCGCCGAGCTTGGTCTCGAAGGCCTCATACTGCGCATCGGCGTCGTCGACGAACAGTTTGACCACGGCATCCACGGCCTTGTCGCCCTTGAGCCCTTCGGCTGCCTCCTTGGCGTCGTCCATGGTCACCTTGGTCGGGTACAGGTCGTTCACTGCCTTGAACAGGCCGTTCCAATCCCAATCAGCCGGCTTGTCGGAACCGTTCTTGGCACCCCGCACATAGCTGGTGAGCGTGTCGGAGATGAAGGCTTCGATGTCCTCGTGAATGTCCTCGCCCTTCAACACGGCCTGACGTTCCGAGTAGATCACGGTGCGCTGCTTGTTCATCACATCGTCGTACTTGAGCACGTTCTTACGAATCTCGAAGTTACGCGATTCCACGGCCTTCTGCGCATTGCGCACGCCCTTGGACACGCTCTTCGACTCGATCGGCTCACCCTCGGGCATGCCCTTCGCCATCACGCGGGCGACGAGCTGTGTGTTGAACAGGCGCATGAGGTCGTCTTCGAGGCTCAGGTAGAACCGGGACTCACCCGGATCGCCCTGACGTCCGGAGCGGCCGCGCAGCTGGTTGTCGATTCGGCGTGATTCGTGGCGTTCGGTGCCGAGCACATACAGGCCACCGAGCTTCTTGACCTCTTCGTGCTCGTCCTTGACCTGCTCTTTGATCTTCTTCAGGGTCTCAGGCCACAGCTTCTCGTATTCCTCCGGGGTGTCGTCCGGCGAGTAGCCCTTCGCCTTGAGCTCGGCGTCGGCGAGGAACTCGACGTTGCCGCCGAGCATGATGTCGGTGCCTCGACCGGCCATGTTCGTAGCGACGGTGACGGCGCCCTTGCGACCCGCCACGGCCACGACTGCCGCTTCCTTCTCATGCTGCTTCGCGTTGAGCACCTTGTGCGGGATCTCAACCACGTCGAGCAGCGAGGAGACGACTTCGGAGGACTCCACCGAGGCGGTACCGAGCAGCACCGGCTGGCCCTTGCGATGACGCACAGCCACATCCTTGACGATTGCGGCGAGCTTCTCCTTCTTCGTACGGAAGATGAGGTCGTCCTGATCGATGCGGATCATCGGCTTGTTCGGCGGAATCGGCAGCACGCCAAGCTTATAGGTGCCCATGAACTCCGCGGCCTCGGTCTCGGCCGTACCGGTCATACCTGCAAGCTTGTCGTACATGCGGAAGTAGTTCTGCAGCGTAATCGTGGCGAAGGTCTGGTTCTCAGCCTTGACCTCCACGTTCTCCTTCGCCTCGATGGCCTGGTGCAGACCCTCGTTGTAGCGACGCCCGGGCAGAATACGTCCGGTGTGCTCGTCGACGATGAGCACCTCGCCGCCGGTAACCACGTAGTCGCGGTCGCGCAGGAACAGCTCCTTGGCCTTGATCGCATTGTTGAGGTAGCCGATCAGCGCGGTGTTGCTCGGCTCATACAGATTGTCGATGCCCAGGTAGTCCTCGATCTTCGTGATGCCCGGGTCGAGAATGCCCACGGTCTTCTTCTTCTCGTCGACCTCGTAGTCCTCGTCACGGTTGAGCTTGAGCACTAGCTTGGCGAACTGACGGTACCAACGGGTCACATCACCCTCGGCAGGTCCGGAGATGATGAGCGGCGTACGGGCTTCGTCGATGAGAATCGAGTCGACCTCGTCGACGATGGCGTAATGGTGTCCACGCTGCACGAGCTCGTCCTTCTCCCACGCCATGTTGTCGCGCAGGTAATCGAAACCGAATTCGTTGTTCGTGCCGTAGGTGATGTCGGCATTGTACTGCTTGCGACGTTCGGCCGGCTTCTGGCCGGTGACGATGCACCCGACGCTCATGCCGAGGAAACGGTAGATGCGGCCCATCAGCTCGCTCTGGTAGCTGGCGAGATAGTCGTTGACGGTGATGACGTGCACGCCCTTGCCTTCGAGCGCGTTGAGGTAGCTCGGCAACGTCGCCACGAGGGTCTTGCCTTCACCGGTCTTCATCTCGGCGATGTTGCCCCAGTGCAGTGCCGCGCCGCCCATGAGCTGCACGTCGAAGTGACGCTGACCCAGCGTGCGCTTGGACACCTCTCGCACCGTCGCGAAAGCCTCCGGCATCAGGTCGTCGAGCGTCTCGCCGTTGGCCAGGCGTTCCTTGAACTTGGCGGTCTGCCCTTTGAGCTCCTCGTCGCTCATGGCCACCATCTGATCTTCGAGCTTGTTCACGGCTTCGGCGACGTGTTCAAGCTTCTTGATCTGGCGACCTTCGCCCATACGCAGGGCTTTGTCTACGATATCAACCACATTCACTCCCTAACGGTGTTTGCAACAACACTCCTACAATAAGCGACTTGAGCCCCCTATTCCACTTTTTCCGGCTAATCTACGAAGATTTGCGCATTTTGGCATTCCTTCGCATTCCGCACACAAATGCATTGATGTCGCCCATAACCAACAAAGCAAAAGCGGCCCGCAACGCGAGCCGCTTTCCATTGAGGACGAAAACTGTTCAGGCCTTGCGCTCCTCTTCGAGCTTCTTGATATTCTCGGGGGTGTCGATCTCGAAGACGCCGTAGCTCCAGCCGTGACGGTGGTAGACGACCGACGGACGGCCGGTGTCCTTGTTCACGAACAGGAAGAAGTCATGGCCGATGAGCTCCATCTCATACAGCGCCTCATCGATGCTCATGGGTTCTGCGACATGCAGCTTGCGACGGATGACGATCGGGGTGTCGCCGACGTGAACCTCGACGGACTCGCCCGGACCGAGATCTCCGGCGACTGCGGAGGCGGGGCTGTTGTCGACGTCCTCGTCACCCATGATGTCTTCGCGCTCCTCGCTCGGCGGCACGAACTTGCCCGCATCGACCGGCACCGGCGTGTAGTTCTTGCGGTGGTCCTTGCGGCGATCGCGCGCACGGCGCAGACGCAGCGTGAGCTTGTCAAGCGCCAGATCGAGGGCGCTCACCTCATCGAGGCTGGACGCCTCGGCGCGAACCACGGTCGGACCAGCCACAACGGTCAGTTCCACGCGGACGGCGGTGTCATGCAGACGTGGATTGCCTTCATGCGACAGCACGACCTGTACGCGCTGCGCGTCCGGCGCAATTGCGGTCACACGATTCATCTTGCTTTCGACGACGTCACGGAACTTCTGCTTGATCTGAATGTGACGGCCTGTCAGAACGATATCCATGTGGACCTCCCTAGACTCAAGCGGCTTTCACACCGCTATATACGGACCGAACGGCTACTGCCATTCGGATATGACTCATATTGTAACCGAGTTCGGGCAAGAATTGGCAAGACACGCCCCCGCTTTCCCCTATTTGTTGAAAAAACGGCGTCTTTTCCCACGAGTCGGAACGGATTGCTCACGTCGCAGACGCATATGCCGCGCCAAAGCACCGGTTTCGCCACAAGGCGCCTCCTCCAGCCACCACTGCAGGCAGTCACACCCCTTGCTACAATCGGACGCGAGACCTCTTGATGGCCGCGGCCACTTTGTGGCTGAGGAACTTCCGGGCTCCACAGAGCACGATGGCGGATAACGTCCGCCCAGGGTGACCTGAGAGATAGCGCAGCAGAGAACAGACCGCCTGCCTTCGGGCCGGTAAGGGTGAAACGGCGGTGCAAGAGACCACCGGGCGACTGGTGACAGGAGCCGCATGGCAAGCCTCATCGGGAGCAAGGCCAAGCAGAAGGCTATAGAGTTGCTCGCTCTGCCTTCGGGTAGGCTGCTAGAGCCTGACGGCGACGTCAGGTCGAGATGGATGGCCATCCATGCCTTCACGGCATGACAGAACCCGGGGTATAAGAGGTCTCACTCCTTATCTTTCGGTCTTTTCGGCATGATCGATTCGACTGTCATTCGTCGATCCGATGTCGAAACAACTCGTCACTTACGGCGCGCAGATCCTCCGGCGCATGGCCCTTACGGCCTCCGGCGGACCAGAAGCGCCGTTTGCAGACCTCGACATCTTTACCAGCGTTCTTTTTCGCCACAGTCCTGCCGAGTTCCCACGCGCAGTCTTCGAACACCCCGGCCTGTGCGGTCTGCCGTACCATGCGTTCGGCCAGAGGGCGAGGAACACCCTTGCGCACCAGCTCCCGCATGACACCACGCGCACCCATCATGCGGGCGGTGCAGGAACGAATCACATTGCGGGCGTATTCCTCATCGTCAATAAGTCCGAGCTCCTCGAGACGCGTGACGACGCGCTCGATCACCTCGGCATCGTATTCCCGTTCGGCAAGCTTGTCCCGCAGGGATCCGCTGGACCGCGCGGCCGCGTCGAGCAGACGCAATGCGCTTTCCTTGCACTCATCTTCGTCATGCGGATCCGCCGCCACCAAATAGGCGAAACCCCCAGACAGCTTCCGACGCCGTTCCTTCGTCGGGCGCTTCCCCGGAACGCCTCGATTTGAGCTGTTGGGTGCCGACGGCTCACGCACCATCTGCTCATGGGAGCTCAGAAACTCCTCTGCACTGATCATGGCAACTCCTATTCCCCGCATTCCTTCGGTACGGCATGCAATACGCCGATGCCCCGTGGATCGGGTGTCAGCCGGCTGACACCCGATCCACGGGGCACCCAAAGAAGCACTCAGGCTTCAGCACCCGTCTGAGCCTCCGCATTCGACTCACTGGTGGTTATAGACTCACCGTCCTCCTCCTCGGTGCCGTCGATGCCGAACTGGTCGTCGGTGGAGATGAGCCCGGTCTTGACCTTCACCTGGGTGGAGATCTCCTCGGCGAGCTTCGGATTGTCGATGAGGAACTTACGCACGTTCTCACGGCCCTGCCCCAGCTGTTCACCGTTGTAGGTGAACCAGGAACCGGACTTCCTCACCACGTCGGTCTCCAACGCCATGTCGAGAATCGACCCCTCTTGCGAGATGCCCTGCCCATAGAGCATGTCGAACTCGGCGGTCTTGAATGGAGGTGCCATCTTGTTCTTGACCACCTTGACACGAGTGCGGTTGCCAATCGGCTCGTCCTTGTCTTTCAACGTCTGGATGCGGCGGATGTCCATGCGGACGGATGCATAGAACTTCAACGCCTTGCCGCCGGTGGTCGTCTCTGGGCTTCCGAAGAACACGCCGATCTTCTCTCGCAACTGGTTGATGAAGATGGCCGTCGTGTTCGCCTGTGCCAGCGCACCGGTCATCTTGCGCAGCGCCTGGCTCATGAGCCTTGCCTGCAGACCGACGTGGCTGTCACCCATATCGCCTTCGATCTCGGCCTTCGGCACCAACGCCGCCACCGAATCGATGACGATGACGTCAAGAGCCCCGGAACGAATGAGCATGTCGGCGATTTCCAGCGCCTGCTCCCCGTTGTCCGGCTGCGAAACGATGAGCGAATCGGTATCGACACCCAAGTGGCGCGCATACACGGGATCAAGGGCGTGCTCGGCATCGATGAACGCGGCCACGCCACCGTTCTTCTGCGCGTTGGCTACCACATGCAACGCCAGCGTGGTCTTGCCCGACGACTCTGGGCCATAGATCTCCACAATGCGCCCACGGGGCAGACCTCCGATGCCCAAAGCGGTGTCGAGGGCCAACGAACCGGTGGGAATCACTTCAATGTCCTGTTCCGGCCTATCTCCCAAACGCATGGCAGAGCCCTTGCCGAACTGCTTCTCCACTTGGGCCAACGCCGAATTGAGCGCATCCTCGCGCTTCTTGTCGACGCCAGGCGCCTCGGTCTTCTCCGTCTCCTTGACGGAGGACTTGCTTCGTGCAGCCATCTGTACTCCTCACTTCAACAGTCAAACGCGCCATGATCGGCGAACACCCCAACCCTACCGGCACAGTGCCGGGCGGCACAAGCACACCTGGGCATTGTGGTCGGAGGACACCGATATCCACACATCATATGCAGCATACGCATGCAATCGACGCCGTGGCTTTCGCGATATGCCCAGTATACCCTCTCATGCGAACATTTGTTCGAATGCGCCCATCTGCCGAGCAGTTCTCCACATTCTCAACACGCGCCGCCAGACCACCCAAGCACCCCTAACGAAAATCGACGGGCAGCGGCGGTGCATTGTGATCCCGGCCCCAACGCTTCGCATCGGGCACATCCATCTGGTCGCACAACACATTCCACACCACACGAGGCTCTTCGCCGGCAGCCAGCGCCTCCACCACCGTCATGCCACGCAACTGGGTGAGCCCCTGGTCATGGGCCAACGCCCTGCCATAGGAGCGACCGAACACTTCTTCGAGCAACTGCCAGAATTCCCGCTCACGCATGGCCCCAAGCATAACCGCGTCAGCACAGCGCCGCAAGGCGAGCCGAACAACCCAGCTTCGACGCACCAGATTCGGCGCATAGATACGAAAAGGCCCGCCACCGAAGCAGCGGGCCGACAGTCACAGGCGAACGCCCGAATTTCACGCCTCGACGGAATCGAGGTAATCCGCGACCATGCGCAGCATCTGCGATGTGCTCAGACCCAGCGATTCCGAGATGGACGCCAGCAGCTCGGAGCTGGCCTCCTTCTGACCACGCTCGACTTCGGAGAGGTAGCCGAGGGAAACACCGGCCTTCTCACTCACCTCACGCAACGTCTTGTGATCGCGTGTACGAAGGTCGCGCAGCACATGCCCGATCGCCTCGCGCAAGGACACTTCCTTCACCTCGCCCACGGTCTCACGGCGGTGCACCATCGCGCGCGGACGTGCGGTCTCGGCGTCTTCCTCCTGCCACATGCGAGCGAGGGCGGCCTGATGCTCGTCCTTGGCCTTCTTCGCGGCACGGGCACGGAGAACCTGCTGCTGGGCGAACATCACCGCGCGGCGCTGGGCCGGAGTGAGTTCGCGCATGCGCGCACTGCCCGAGCGCACCTGCTCCGGAGTCTCAACCGACTTGACTTCAACTTGCTCGTTGACCATTGTCATCTGTTCCATCACGAACACCTTTCCTTTCCTACTACCCCTCATGAGTTTTCCCTTGTCTCCATTATCGGAATTTTTTCCTGTGAAGAACCTGTGAATTCTCTCATTTTTCCCAGAACACAGGCCACCGTGAGATGTCTAACCAGTTCTCGCGAGCCGCGTAACGCTAATCTGAGCGCAAAATCATGTTCTTGGATTACGCTATGAGAAAAACATGGCACGTCGAAGCCGATATACACGGTTCCTGCCGGTTTTCCTTCGTCCGGGCCCGGCCCTGCGACACCAGTGGTAGACAACCCCACGACTCCATGCGCATATTGCTCTTGGTAAAACAGATGGGCGGCCCCGCGGGCCATCTGCCGCGCGACTTCCGGGTCGACCGCGCCATGGGTCCGTAAGAGTTCCGCATCGATGCCCAACACCGTCGCCTTGGCGTGAATGTCATACGTCACCGCGGAACCGAGGAACACACTCGACGCCCCCGGAATCCGCACAAAGGAATCCGCGAGCAGACCTGCGGTGAGGGACTCCGCGCACGCAATCTTGAGTCCCCGCGCGTCGCAGTGAGCAAGAATATGGCGCGCCTGTTCGTCGCAATACCGCTGTACATCGGCCACGTCGGTCACACCGGCGAGTTCGGCGACCTCGAAAAGCTCTGCCACACCTACTCCTTCCACGTCGTCATCTGCATGCAGTTCACTCTCAGTGTGAAAAATTGTGCAGACATTGTGAATAACGGCGTGTTGTCTGCATGTTTTGCATATATAGCGGCAAAGCAACGGGCCCGCACACCGAAGTGCGCGGGCCCGTATGCGATCGTTGCGACCGCTATCAGATATTCACCTATTTGCGCGTCACCGCAGGTTCCGCGAACACGCCTCGCAGATACTCGTAACCGGAATACAGGCACAGAATGAGCGAGAAGTAGATGAGCGCATACGCGACAATGAAGTACACGGTCAACCACGCCGGCTGCGACACGGCATGCGTGAAGCTCCACACCGGAATCAGCAGCAATCCGAGACCCAGGCAGAGCGTGAATGTCTTGTATTTGCCCGCCTGCGACGCCGCGATCACCTTGCCACCGTGGTCGATGACGAAGAACCTCATGATCGTGATGCCGATCTCACGCACCACATAGAGGCCGGTGACGATCCAGCCGATCCACATATTGCCGAATTCGTTGAAGCAGGCGGCCACGACGAGCGCACCAAGCGTGAGCAGCTTGTCGGCGATCGGGTCAAGGAGCTTGCCCAGTTCGGTCACCTGATTGTATTTGCGTGCCATCCAACCATCGATCTTATCGGTCGACGCGGCGATGATGAACACGATGGCGGCGCCCCACCGCATGCCGATGTTGCGGGCACCCCATGCACCGCCGCCGATGTAGAGTCCCAGGAACACGACAACGAGTATAATTCGGGCGAGCGTCACCAGGTTCGGCGGTGAACTCCACTGGCTCCACATCGATTGCTTGGTTGATTTCTCAGTCTCCATAGTGGCTAGCGTACTCGCTTACATGTCCATAGCGTTGCCGTGTCGGACAACCTGCACCATATCCCGAGAAACATTCACACCGGCATGCCGCCGGGCACGCCCTGCACCAAGTACATCAGTACTCGGCAGTGCCGGAGGCACCAGAGGTCGGTTCAGCCGGGGCTCCAGCACCGGTCAGGCTGCCGCTCTCCCCCTTGATGAACGCAAGCACCTGCGGCAGATCCTGGGGCTGCACCAGCACCTCACGGGCCTTCGAACCTTCGGACGGCCCCACCACCCCACGCGATTCGAGCAGATCCATGAGTCGACCGGCCTTCGCGAAGCCGACGCGCAGTTTGCGCTGCAGCATGGATGTGGAACCGAACTGCGAACTGACCACGAGTTCAGCGGCCTGCAGCAGTTCGTCCATATCACCCCCGATGTCCTCGGTGGGATCGACCTTCTTCTGGTCCGCTTCCTTGGCCATCTGCTCGATATCCTCGCGGTAGCGCGGCTTACGTTGCGTGCGCACGAACTCGACGGCCTTGCGGATCTCGGACTCGTTCACCCACGCGCCTTGCACACGAATCGGCTTGGCCGAGCCCATGGGCAGGAAAAGCGCGTCGCCCTGTCCGATGAGCGTCTCGGCGCCGGTGGTGTCGAGAATGACCCTCGAATCGGTGGCCGAGGAAGTCGCAAAAGCCAGACGTGACGGAATGTTCGCCTTGATCAGGCCTGTGATCACATCGACGGACGGGCGTTGGGTGGCGAGCACCAGATGCACCCCCGCCGCACGCGCCAGCTGTGTGATGCGTTGGATCGAGCTCTCCACATCGTTCTTGGCCACCATCATGAGGTCGGCCATCTCGTCGACGACCACGAGCAGCGATGGATAAGGGGCCACATTGCGGTTCGACCCCGCCGGCGCATGGACCTTGCCGGCACGCACCGCCTTGTTGAAATCCTTCACGTCACGGAAGCCGAAGAACTCCAGATCGCTGTATCGGGCGTCCATCTCCTTGACCACCCATTCCAATGCTTGGGCCGCCTTCTTCGGATCGGTGATGATCGGTGTGATCAAGTGGGGAATGCCCGCATATGCGGAGAGTTCCACACGCTTCGGATCGACCATGATCATACGCACCTGATCGGGCGTGGCGCGCATGATGATCGACGTGAGCATCGAGTTGATGAAACTCGACTTGCCGGAACCCGTCGCACCCGCCACCAGCAAATGCGGCATCTTCGTGAGGTCGGCAGTCACGAAATGCCCCTCAACATCCTTGCCCACACCGGTGAGCATAGGATTGGGGTCGTTCATCGCCTTATCGGAGCGCAGCACATCGCCCAGATGCACGATCTCACGGTCGGCGTTCGGAATCTCGATGCCGATGGCGCTCTTGCCCGGGATCGGCGAGAGGATGCGCACATCCGAACTAGCCACGGCATAGGCGATGTTCTTGTCGAGGTTCGTCACCTTCTCCACCTTGACGCCCGGTGCCACCTCCACCTCATACTGCGTGACCGAGGGACCTCGCAGGAAGCCCACCACCTTCGCATCCACCTTGAACTGGCGGAACGTCTCGTTCAGCGCATGGATCACCGTGTCGTTCGCCTGAGTGTGCGCGGCATGCGGTTTGCCCTTGACGAGCAGGTTCAGATCCGGCAGATGGTATGGCGTATCAGGCTGTTGCGGAATGTCAGGCATGCCTTCATGGTCTGCCGGCGTCGCGGAGGATGGCATGGGCCGCCGTACCCCGGAGCCGATTGGGGGCATGGGCGACGAGGTCGGCGACTGGTCGAGGATCTCGCCGGTCTGGGTGGAGACCACCATCGTCTCGCCCTCCGCATCGAGATGCGCCCAAGGATCGGTGCCGGTGGCCGTCGCCGCAGGCATGGAGCCGGATGGCAGCGGAATGGTGCCCGAGGGCTGGGCGTTCCATGTGCCCGAGTCGATGCTCCGCGTGGCGTCGTCGTTGAAGGCACCACCGCTGCTCACCCTGCGCGGGCCCTCGTGCAGATCCGTTTCGTTGGCAGCCCCATGGCGGCTCGCTGCATTGAGGAATGCCTCGTCGCCTGCATAGCGATCGAGTTTCGTGTCGGTGCCGGAGCCCTTCCTGCGGCGATGGAACAGCCTGGCGAGGAAGCCGCCCTTGCGGTCCGGTTCCGGCACGTCAGTGCCGTCATGCGCAGGCACGCCATCCGCGAACGCCAATGTGTCGTCGCCCACGCGCACCTCGTTCGGGAACTGCTCGACCTCGGGATCCGACTGCTGCGCATCCGCGGAATCAGCAGATCCCCGCCGAGAGAATCTACTCAGTTTCTGCGGAATCTCGGTCACATGGGTGCGCGTCATCAACAGCACGGAGAACACCGCGGCCACGACGAACACGATGATCGCGAACGTCTGGGAGAGCCCCCATGCCAGAGGTGATCCGACGACGAAACCGACCAGACCGCCAGCCTGCTGAATGTTCTGCCAGGAGAACTCCTTCGTGTCCGCAGCCATGACCACGTCGATGATCGAGCAAATCGACCACAGCAACATCACTCCTCCGGCAATCACCTGCGTGTTGTGGGATTGCTTGCCGGAGTTGCGCATGAGGCGAATCGCCAACACGATGAGCAACACCGGCACCACCACGCTCATCACACCGAAAATCGCGGAGGCGAACGAGTGCAGCCCGCGTCCGAGTGCGCCGTCGACGCGGAACCACTCGGACCCGCAGAAGAACACAGCGAGGATGATCATGACGAAGCACAATCCGTCCCGACGATACGCCGGGTCGTACTCCCCCACGCTCACCTTACGCACGGCAGAGCCGAACGCCCGTGGCGCACATAGCAATGCCTTGTGCCAGAACGGTTCCGCTCCTTGGTTCCGCGCACCGCCCCGTGAACTCTGCGCGGAACCGGACGCACGTGACCCCGTCCCGCCGCCGGAGGAGGAACGGGCGGTCCTGCCCTTCGATGATTTGGAAGATGATTGTGCCATAACGGTTGAATCCTACCTCAGACCGGTCCCGCACCAGACGGCCGGCGAATATCGCCCAGATGATGCTGCACGTATTCCTGTGCATGCATGTCGATGGCATCGTAGTCGCCGGCGTCGGCGTGGTCGATGACCGCCATCGCATTGTCGACCAGAACCGGGTTCAATGCCGAGAGCCAGTGGATGCGCGGGTCTCGGCCGAACCATCCCATTTGCTTGCGGGCGAGGCGTTTAGTCTTCTGCGCGATGTCTGCCATGGTATCGTCCAAATCGACCAGACCATCGAGATGGTCGATCACCTGCTGGTAGCCGAGCGCACGGGCTGCGGTTGGCCCCAGATGGGAACGCAGACGCGCCACCTCATCCACGAAGCCCTCGTCGAACATCTGCCTCGTGCGCACGTCAATGCGCCTATCCAGATCGGCACGGTCAAGGTCAAGACCCAATTGCACCGACGGAATCACATAACGGTACCGGGGCAACGTGGCCGAATACGGTTTGCCGGTCACCTCGATCACTTCGAGTGCGCGAATGATGCGACGGGGATTGCGCGGATCCATATGCTCGGCCGCCTGCGGATCCTTGACCGCCAGCTCGCGGAACAATGCCGTGGCTCCCTCGGTTCGCTCACGTTCCTCCAGATGCTCCCTAATCTGCGGATCGGTGCCCGGGAAGGAGATGTCGTCGATGGCCGCACGGGCGTACAGGCCGGAGCCGCCGACCAGAATCGGCCGTATGCCACGCGACTTGAGATCGGCGATGGTTTCACGCGCCATCTGTTGGAACCTCGCGACGGACATCGTCTCGCTCGGCTCGATCACGTCGAGCAGATGATGCCTGACCGCCGCACGTTCCTCGTCGCTCGCCTTCGCGGTGCCGATATCCATGCCGCGGTACATCTGGTAGGCGTCGGCATTCACTATCTCGGCACGTTCACCACGATCGGCGAGTCTCTGGGCGATTGCGATGCCCAGACCGGTTTTCCCGGAGGCGGTGGGGCCGACGATCGAGATCACACGCGCGTCGTCATGGCGTTCAACTCCTGCGGATGGCATAGGTCTGTCCTTTGGCGAGATCGGGGTCTGCAATCAGGTTATGGCGCCCAGCATGGGTTACGGTGGCAGTGACGAAATCGCCGATCTGCGGTGCGTCATGCCCTTGGGGCACTCCCACATGCACCAGTACGCCGGTTTTCTCGCGACCGGTGTAGCGGTGCGTCTCGGCGTCCTTCTTCCCGGTCACACCGGTGATCATCACCTCGACGTCACGGCCCACGAACTTCTCGAGAATCTCCTCGGTAATGCGCTCCTGCACGGCGAGCAGACGTTCGAGCCTGTCGAGGGCCACGTCATAGGGCACCTGTTCCATTGCGGCTGCGGGCGTGCCGGGACGCGGCGAATAGATGAACGTGAAGGCCGACGAGAATCTGGCTTCCTCGACCACGCGCAAGGTCTGCTGGAAATCCTCCTCGGTCTCGCCCGGGAAGCCGACGATGATGTCGGTGGAGATCTGCGCATCCGGCATCGCCTCACGAATCTTCGCGAGAATGCTCAGGAACCTCTCGGAACGGTATGAGCGGCGCATGGCGCGCAAGATGCGGTCGGAGCCGGATTGCAGCGGGAAATGCAGCTGATGCATCACATTGGGGGTCTCGGCCATCGCGGCGATCACGTCGTCGGTGAATGCCGCCGGGTGGGGCGAGGTGAACCGCACGCGCTCCAGTCCCTCGATCTCGCCGCAGGCGCGCAGCAGCTTGGAGAACGCATAGCGGTCGCCTATGCCATAGCCATACGAGTTCACATTCTGCCCCAGCAGCGTGATCTCCTTCGCCCCGTTCGCCACCGTCTCGCGGATCTCGGCGAGCACGTCGCCCGGTCTGCGATCGCGCTCCTTGCCACGGGTGGTGGGCACGATGCAGAAGGTGCACGTGTTGTTGCACCCCATCGAGATGGCCACCCATGCGGAATGGGCGGAGGCGCGGTGTGCGGGCAGCTGACTCGGGAAGAGCGTGAGATCCTCGTTCACCTTCACCTGCGTATGCTGCGCTGCACGGGCCTGATCGAGCAATGCGGGAAGGTCCTCTATGTTCTTCGTGCCGAACACGGCATCCACCCATGGCGTACGTTTGGCGATGCGTTCGCGGTCGAGTTGCGCCATGCAGCCTCCGATGGCGATCTGGGCATGCGGGTTCCTGTATTTGAAACGTTTCCATTTGCCGATGGTGCCATACATGCGTTCTGCGGCATTCTCTCGCACCGCGCACGTGTTCATGATCACGACGTCGACATCGTGCGCCAGGAACTGCTCCTCGCTCGCCGGGCGGTAGCCGTTCTCCTCCATCACGCCCGCGATGCGCTCGGAATCGTGCACGTTCATCTGGCAGCCAAGCGTGTGCACATAATACAGACCGCGTCCACGGCCGGATGCTCCCCCGCACTGCGGGGCGTCGGGCTCGACCTGCGTCGTATGCTGTGCTTGCGATGTGTTCGTGCGGCGTTCCTCAGGCGTCATCATGTCTTCGTTCATAGAGGCCATGCTAACCGAAGCTCGGCACAGTACCCGTCTGCACAGCGTACTCACACATTGTTTTTTCAGATGCCCTTCCCTACAATGGGCCTGTGATACTCGACAGACAGAAACGAATGAACACCGCGGAGATTCGCGCCCGCCTGGCCGCGTCCAAACGATCGCTTGGACTGAACGGCGACGAAGATGCGGACGACGGCGTCGATCTGATCACTGATTTCATCAACCAGATGCAGATCTACGAGGGAGCGATGTACGAGCTGAGCACCAAGCTCGAGATTCTCGACTCCGAATTCCAGGTGCAGTTCTCGCATAATCCGATCCACCACCTCGAACGCAGATTGAAATCGACCGAATCGATTCTGGGCAAACTCGACCGGCGTGGCCTTCCCTATACGGTGGAGGCGATTCGCGACAACCTGTTCGACGTCGCTGGCATACGTGTGATCTGCAATTACCGGGACGATGTGTATTCTGTGGCAAATTATCTCTCGGCGCAATCGGACATTCAGGTGCTGCGCGTGAAGGATTACATACGCAGCCCCAAGCAGAACGGCTACCGCTCGCTGCATGTAATCTATGCGGTGCCGGTGTTCCTGTCGAGCGGCGCGCATTATACGCCGGTCGAAGTGCAGTTCCGCACGATCGCGATGGACTACTGGGCGAGTCTGGAGCATGCGCTGCGCTACAAGACCGATCTGCCCGACGACAAGCACGCCGAGCATTCACAGACGCTGCTGGACTGCGCGCGTGCATTGCAGAACGTGGAGACGCAGATGCAGACGATTCACCGCGACATCAATGGCGCACCGCAGGGTGGCGAGGCACCGACCGCGAATGAGGACTCCCCGATTCGCAATGCAACGCTTAAGGGGCAGTGAGCTTCCGCAGCGGGAAACAGATGGGGCGACCGTGTTTCCACGGTCGCCCCATCTGTTGGGAATGCTGGGACGGAACCTGTCGGTTCTAATCGCGGCTCAATCCAAGCGCCTGCAGAATGTACAGGAACAGGTTGATGAAGTCGAGGTACAGGTTCAGCGCACACAGGATGGAGATCTTCTTGATTGCCTCCGGTCCCTGCGAGGCATAGGCGGCGAACGCCTTCTTCGTGAACTGCGCGTCGTAGATCGTCAGTCCTGCGAACAGCAGGATGCCGATTGCGGTGACCACCTTGAGCATCGTGTTGCTCGGCGCCACGAACATCATGATCACCTCGGCGATGATGAGCACGACCAGTGCGATCATGAGGATCGGACCTGCCTTGAGCATGTTGCCCTTCGTGGTCAGGCCGAACATGGTGAGCGCGAAGTAAAAGCCGGCGCTCACCAGGAATGCGATGCCGATGGTGCCCAGATCGTAGGCCAGGAAGATGGTGCTCAGCGTGACGCCCATCAGCGCCGCATACACGTAGAAGCACACGCGAGCGGCCGTGGTGGACATCTTCATCACGCGCATGCCCAGATATATGGCCAGACCGATCTCGACGATGGCGAGAATCCACATGCCCATACCGCCCGTAGCCTGCAGGAAGCGCATGTAGAAGCCGCTCATCTGCGTGAAGATCGCCATGGCGGCGGTGACGAGCAGGCCCAGGCACATCTCGCCGTATGCGCGCGTCACCGAGACATGCTCGGCGCGCTCGTATGACTGCGAGGCCTGAACATTGATCGTGTTGGCATAGTTCATCGGTTGCTGCCCATATGGTTGCTGGCCATATGGCGAGCCGTTCATAGGCTGCTGCCCATAAGTCATGTTCGTTCCTTCTGTCGTATGTGCTAACAGTATAGACTGTTCGTGCAGGGAATACCCCCAGAGGAGGCTGAAAGCCGGCTGGGAGCATATGCATCTTCACTCATTGTAGGCAACAGCCATGGAACGCAGGTATTCCGCAGACGACCTGCCGATTATGGAGGTTCCGCGAAGCCGGACGCCGGCGGGGTTTCGCCCGCTATAGTGGGAGTCACGGCCCGCACACGCAACGATGCGTGATGGCCGCCAAGCAAAGGAGTGGTTATGGAACCTATTCGCGCAATCCAATTCGGCTGCGGCAAGATGGCCAAGTACACCGTCAGGTACATGCATGACAAGGGCATGCAGATTGTGGGCGCCATCGATGTGAACCCAGACGTGGTGGGCATGGATGTCGGCGAGTTCGCCGGAATCGGACCGCTCAACGTGACGATCAGCGATGACGCCGACGCCGTGCTCGACTCATGCGATGCGGACATTGCGGTCGTCACGCTGTTCAGCTTCATGGACGACATCGAACCGATGTGCGAGGCATGTCTCTCCCGCGGCATCAGCGTGATCACCACCTGCGAGGAGGCAATCTACCCGTGGACGACGAATCCGGCCGTGACCAACCGCCTCGACCGCATCGCCAAGGAGAACGGCGCCACCATGGTCGGCTCGGGGATGCAGGACATCTTCTGGATCAACATGGTGGCCCAGGTGGCAGGCGGGTGCAATTCTATGACGAAGATCAGCGGCGCCACCAGCTACAATGTCGAGGATTACGGCCTGGCGCTTGCCAAGGCGCACGGCGTGGGTCTTACGGCCGAGCAGTTCGAGGAGCAGCTGGCGCATCCCGACGAGGTGGTGCCGTCATACGTGTGGAACTCCAATGAATCGCTGGTGCAGAGGCTCGGACTGACGATCAAGTCGCAGACGCAGCGTGCGGTGCCTTACTTCAGCGATGTCGATGTGTATTCGGAGACGATGGGCGAGACGATTCCGGCGGGGGTGTGCATCGGCATGTCGGCGGTCGTCACAACCGAGACGATGCAGGGACTCACCATCGAGACCTCATGCATCGGCAAGGTGTATGGGCCGGACGACGGCGATATGTGCGATTGGAGAATCGAAGGCGAACCCGACACCGAATTCCATGTGGTCAAGCCCGCGACGGTGGAGCACACCTGCGCCACCGTGGTCAACCGCATCCCCAACGTGCTCAATGCGCCGGCAGGCTATGTGACGGTCGACCAGCTGCCTGAGATCAACCATCTCTCCTACCCTGCGGCGATGTACGTCGCCTGACATGCTCCGGTTCAGGCGAGGGCATATCTGAGGGGCAGCGGCGCTGAGGAGCGTGCTACGCGCGTAGCGCGCAGACACCTTGACGAAGCGCCGCTGCCCCTCAGATATGCCCTCGCCGGTTTCGCTAGACCTCGGCCAATTGGGTCGAGGCCGGAGCCGCAAGGTTCGGGCGCAGACGGCGCATCTGTGACAAGGCGAGCCCCAATGCGATGAACGCCACGCCGAACAGAAGCACCAACGCAATACCCGGGAACCAGTTGGATACGCTCACGGTGCCTTCGGAATTCATCGCGGCGCTGATCGACCGGCAGAACCACCAACCCGGGGTGCATTTGCCTATGACGATCATCACCTTGGGCATCAGATCCACCGGGAACGCCATGCCCGAGGTGAACATGATGACCAGACCATATACATTGGCGATCGCGTTGATTGCCACACTGTTGACGGCGATCATGCTCACCATGAAGCCGCTGGCCGCGGCCGTGAGACTATAGGCGACCATCGTCAATACGCACAATAGGAATCCCCTCGGGTCGACGCCGGTGATCGGCAAGCCGGCCGCCACAGGAAGAGCCAGGGCGAGCGCCAGATAGAACAGGCTCACGAGCACACCGAACAAGCCACAACAGGCGAACTGCTGGAACAGCATCGAACCGGTGCGTTGCGGTGAGGCATACATGCGTCTGCGCACGCTTGCCCCCGAGAACGATCCCATCGTCATAGCGGTGATCGTGAACATTGCCGCGACCATCGGATAGGCTCCCATGTTCATCATCGTCTGGAACGCGTACCGCCCGTTCGCCTCCCGGTCGTCGGTCCCTGCCGGGTCCTCGGCGATGGCGATCTGCGGGTAGGCGTCGGCATTGCCGGTAAGATCCGCGATCACCGAACCGGCCGCCGCATTCAATGAGGCAACGCTGACTGAGGAACCCGACGACGCTGCATCTGCAAGCGCAGTCATGCGGGTGAGGTTCAGGAAATCCTCCACCTGCAGTTTGGCGAGGGAGCCGTAGGCTCCGGTGAAGCTGGTGACCGTCTGCAGCTCGGGGACGGCGGAATCCGAGGCGAATGCCGCAGCCAGGTCATCGACATAGCGTTCGGGAATGATGACGATGAGGTCGGCATAGTTTGAGGCCGCGGCGGTCTGCAGGTCCTGGGAGGTGGTGCCCACATCGACGAGGTCGCAGTCCTTGGCCAGGAATTTCCTCAGCGAATCCGCGAACTCTGAGCCGGCGCCCCCATTCCGGTCGACCACCGCCACTTCGGGTCGCAGCGTCTCATAGGTGGTGGAGTTGTCGGTGTTCGAAAGGTTCTGGATGATGCTCCAGGACAGCCCGAACATCATGAGGCTCAGGTAGACGATGTAGACGAGAATCATGGTTCGTTGGGCGAACAGGACTCGCCAACATGTTCTAAAGGTGCTCATAACGTTGCCTCCTGAGGAAGATCGTGGACAGTGCCAGGACGAGCACGGTCATTGCGAGGAGAATGCCCGACGTGCGTAGGAACGGGGCGTAGGAATCGTAGTAGAGCAGGTCGTAGAACAGGTTCGTGATCTGCTGGGTGGGATTGACGATGGCGAATCCGGGGGCGTTGCGTTGGATCCAGTCGCTCAGGTTCATTGCGCCGGTGCCGTAGAGTCCACTGAATATCGAGAGCACACACGACAGCGCGGTGGTGATGCCTATTTTCACGCCGGAAGTGAGCTTCGGCAACGATCCTATGAGCGTGCCGAGCGCATTGGCTGTAAGGGACGCGAGCAGCAGCGCCAGGACGAGCACGGGCCACCGGCCGCCGAAGTCGACCTTGCATACGAAATGGATGTAGAGCGTCGCCACCACCATCGAGACCGATGCACATAGCCAGCTGGCGAGGAAACCTCCCATGAGCTGGTTGAACCTGGAGAGCGGGGCCAGCGACCGTCTCATACCAAGCGTCGAAAGATTCGCCTGCGTGGCGCACACGGTCGTGGTGGCGAAGGTCATCGACATGAGTGCGGTCATGGCGAGCAGCGCATAGTAGAATCGGACGGATTCGGTCGGCTTGAAATGGGTGAGGCTCACATCTTTCGTGAACGTCGGGGTGTCGCCCATCTCCTTGGTGAACGTGGCCTCGCGGAACACACCCGGATCGGTGTTGAGCAGCTCGGTCACGGTGATGGTTCGCCTATTGAACATGCCCACGGCACCATGCAGAATGTTGAGGGATGCACTGAAGCCGGAATTTCCGGTGTCATCGTTGACGGCTGCGACGCTGGCACGACTGATCGTCAGGTTCAGCAGCCCGTCTTCCGTGGCGTTGATGTAGCCGCGCACCCCATGGTCGGCATTGATGAGGCCCTTGGCCTCTTTGACATTTGGCACGGCCTGCAATTCCAACAGGTTCCCGAGTTCGGAACCCACCTGCCCGGACGCCGTATCGGGCGCGGTGCCTTCCATGGCGTTCCCGCACCCCTCGTTCCGCAGCGGATCCCGCTGCATCGCATGCAGCATCTGACGCGCGTTGGTCGCCTTGCAGAAGTTCGCGTCCGCGACCACCGCGAACCTCATCGTATGTATTTCGTAGACCTCGCCGATGTTGCCGAACATGCCCATGAACATCGTCGACAGAATGATCGGGAAGCAGAAGAGCCAGAACAACGAACTCTTCTCACGCAGATTCACGCGCATGGTGTTGAGGAATGTACTCCACATGTATTCACCTCCTTCGTCGTATGTGCCACACGCTCAATCGCGCAGGTCGGTTCCGGTGAGGGCCAGGAACACGTCGTTCAACGTCGGCGCACGCGAGCTCACATGCCCCACGGGGATGTCGAGCGAGCGCAGCACCTGCAGCACATCGATGAGATTGTGCTCGCCCTGCGAACAGACCACCACGAGCTCGTCGTTCTCGAACGTCACCTCGTGCACGGCCCCCAGCTCGCCCAACATCGAGGCGGCCCGTTCGCACAGGGTCTCATTCGCGCTCAACGCCGGCGCTTCGACGGTGATTCGCTCGCCGGCATCGATCATGTGCTTGAGCTCGTCTGCCGTGCCGATGGCGATCTGACGGCCGTGATCTATGATCTGGATGCGGTCGCAGATCTGCTCGACCTCCTCCATGTAATGGCTCGTGTACACAACGGTCGCGCCACCCTCGTTGAGCCGTTTGATGCCTTCGAGAATCGAGTTGCGGCTTTGCGGATCCACCGCCACCGTCGGCTCGTCGAAGAAGATGAGCTCGGGTTGGTGCACTATGCCGCATGCAATGTTCAATCGGCGCAACAGGCCTCCTGAGAGCTTGCGCGGGCGGAATCTGCGGTAATCCTCGAGTCCCACGAATTCGATCGCCTCGTCGACCAGCCGCGCACGTCTCGTCTTGTCGGCGACGTACAGCGAGCAGAAGTACTCGATGTTCTCCTGCACGGTGAGCTCGTTGAATACGGCCACGTCCTGAGGCACCACGCCGATCCTGCGCTTCAGGTCGTAGGCGGTGGGGCCCATCTTGCCTCCGAATGCACGGATCTGGCCCGAATCATAGGTGAGCAACCCGAGAATGCAGTTGATCGCGGTGGTCTTGCCGGAACCGTTCGGCCCCAGCAATCCGTAAATCTCCCCAGTGCGCACGTTCATGTTCAAATAGTCGAGCGCGAGCTTGTCGGCATATCGTTTCACCAGTTCGCGCACCTCGATCGCCGGTGCGGCGTCGCGCTGTACGTTGTTCTCTGCTGTGTTCATGCTTCCATATTGCCGAACAGGCAACGGCCGACACGGTGCCGTGAATCACCGTTTTTGTACGAATGGTGACATTTGTCACCATTCGGCATGACATTCGCCCTGTTTTCATGAACAATGGAACAGAACAGGAAGGGAGAGACAACGGCATGATCATCTCCGTGGGAGCCCATGCGCTGATGTTCGTCGTCAGCGTGCTGTTCACGGTGATGCTGAGCGGCGACACCGACACCACCTTCGTCATCGGTCTGCTGTTTTGCGTGATCCTCTGCTCGTTGATCCGTCTGGCTTCCCTCAGATGCTGGATCGCGCTCGCCATGATGTTCTGCATGGTCTGCCTGTTTGTTCCGCAATGGATCGCGTTGATGCCGATCGTGGGCTTCGATCTGGGGTTGCGGGTGCAGTCGTTGGGCAGGTCTTTCCAAATGCTGGTCTGCGCTCCCCCACTGGTCTGCGGAATCGTGGCCGGTCAGCACAGCCCGCCATTGCACGATCTGTCTGCCGCAGCCACCTCGCCGCTCGTGATGACCCTTTGGATCCTGTGTGCGCTCACCTCCCTGGCCGCTCTCGGCGGCTGGGTATTCGCACTTGTGCAACGAAGACAACGGTGCTTCCAATCGTTGGCAGACGACCAACGGGAACGTATCCGCCGTTCGCGCGCTCGTCTCGCCGATGTCGAATCCGCCAGATCGGCGGACCTGCAGCATGCGCGGCTCACCGAACGCACACGCATCGCACGCGAGATCCACGACAATGTGGGTCATCTGCTCACGCGTGCGATCATGCTGACGAATGCGGACCAAGTGATTGCCACCAGCACCGGTGACACGCTGCATGCCGATCAATTCGGGCAGCTCGGCCATACCCTCGACGAGGCGATGACGATGATCCGCAAATCCGTGCATGACCTCAAAGACGAAGGCACTGATTTTCGGGCGATGATCGAGGATGCCGTGGCCACCGCCAAGCAATCCGATGTCGAGATTCACCTCTCCAATGCCATCGATGCCGTGCCTTCCCATGTGGCACATGCATTCACGGCCGTGATTCGCGAAGCGTTGACGAACACGATCCGGCATAGCGCAGCTTCCGAGGCTCACGTGCATCTGATTGACCTGCCGGGGTTGTGGCAGCTGGTCGTGCAGGACAACGGCGGCGTGCCGGAACGCGGTCGTGTGGCGAGCACGGGCATTGGCATCGCCGACATCGAGGAACGGGCGCGCGCATTGGATGGCACAGCTACCTGCGGCTACCATAACGGCGGATGGCGCGTGTTCATGTCCGTCCCGAAAACAGCGGAAAGGAATATACGATGAAGGTTGCGATTGTTGACGACGACCCTATTGTCTGCTCGTCCATCGGCACGATTCTCACGGCCACTGGCACCGCCGAGGTCGTGTGGACTGCGCATGACGGGGGCGCCGCCGTGGTGGCCTATGCACGTCAGAAACCGGATGTGTTGCTCATCGACGTGCAGATGCCGGGCACCGACGGCCTTGAAGCCAGCGAGCGCATTCTCGCCGAGCACCCCGACGCCCGCATTCTCGTGCTCACCACTTTCGCCGATTCGGAGTACATTCGCCGTGCCATCGAATTGGGCACGAAAGGCTATCTCATCAAACAGGACGTGGCTTCGGTGATTCCCGCAGTGCAGGCGGTCATGGCCGGGCAGGTGGTGTTGGGTGCGGACGTGCTGCGCAACCTGCCGATGCACGATGCGTTTGGGAATGTGGAGGGACCAAAGGCGTCTCCGTTACCGGAAGATTCCAGATTCGCGCATCTCACCGACCGGGAGCACGACATCGTCGAGCTGGTCGCCGAGGGGCTCGACAATCGTGAGATCGCGGCGAAGCTGTTCCTGAGCGGGGGCACCGTGCGCAACCGCATCAGCGACATTCTGGCGAAGACGAACATCTCGAACCGCACGAAGCTCGCCATCGAATGGCTGACGTCGCATGACCCTCACATCCATGATCATCACATCGATGTGCGATAGGTCTTCCAGATATCGCTCAATGCACGGCCGTCGGATTCCCGCTTCCATACGTTCAGGCTCGCCGAGGAACCTCCGATGGCGCGGGCAGCGGACGTCGGTGTCGCATATTCGGTTCCATTCTCTCCCCGGAACCCGGACTCGGTGACGGTGATACGCCAGATCTCGTGCTTGCGTGGGCGGTTCCATACGAATCGGTCCCCCACCGTGAGCAGACCGGCGCGCACCACTTCACCCACCGTCACACGCTTCGACGTGCGTCTACTGCGATGCGCTGAGGCGCCTATGCGGTCGGACTGCCCCTGCGGCTCCGCCAAAGATCCCAGCTCCCCCGGATTGATGTTCCACGCCTGTGCGATCAGCTCAACGATCTGGTGCTGCCGCAATTGCAGGAACTGCGGCGTCAGCTTCTCAAGTTCGCCTATCACGCGCGTCAATGGAAACTGACGTGAGCTTGGGCTGCGCAGAATGCGGGCTCGTCGCGTCTGGAAGTCGTCGAGTCCCTCCATCGATTTGCGGGTGGATTGGGTGAGCACATAGTTGCCTATGCGCTCCGCCCAGTAATCGCACTGACCAGCAGGCCAATCCGCGAAATCCGACCCCGACTGTATACGTACGGGGATGAGCGGCACCGCATTGAGACTACGCGGTCGGGTGATCCGGCCTCCGGACAGCTGCTCGTTCGCACGGATCAGCAGCAGGCGTTTCATATTGCTGTCGATCGACAGTTCGCCGCGCAGATGCAGCATGGCGAGTCGTTGCTCGTCGCCGTCGACATGGAAGCCTGCAATGCGCTGCAATGGGACGCCTTTGTTCAGATCACGCACGATTGTGGACGAGCGTGTGCGCCGTTCAAGCTCGCTCTTGCCGTTCAGGCAATCGGTGCCGGTGACGCGGTCGAGCGAGGCGAGCACGTCACGCAGACGTTGGGCGTCATGCACCTTCACCTGGTGTTCGCGTTCATGATCCGTCCTCTGCCGTTCGAAGACGACGGTGTCGGGGTCGTCGAGTCCTTTGAGCGAATGCACGAGCACCCACATGGCGACTGGATGCCAGTCCTTGGAGGGGTAGTCATTGAGTCCTATGAGCAGATCGACCACGTCGTCCGGCAGCAGGCTCTCTCCGGGTCGGTGAATGATCTCATTGGCGATCGCGTATGGCCGCAGCACCTCGTCGATGTATTCGATGCCCTCGCCCTTGCGCATATAGCGCTCGAGCACATGGTCCATGAAGTCGGCGATGAGTGATTCGCATAATGGGGCCTTGGTGGCGATGAGGTCGAGATCCTTGAAGAAGCGTTCGATGCGTTCGGTGTCGTCGCCCATCGGCTCCATGATTTCGTCCCAATACCTGGCGTAGGCGTCGCGTGCCGCCGGTGAGATGGACGAGACCACCTTCGCCTTGAACACGTCGGAGGGGGTCAGCGGCATGCCACGCATGTTCATCACGTCGAAGATGCGGTAGGCGCCGGAGATGTCGTCGGTGGTCACGATGACGAACATGACGTCGTTGACCAGGTATTGCGCGAACTGGCGGCGTTCGTCGTCCTGCATACGCGCCAGAATGTCGTACGCGCATCTCGTGTTGCCCTGAATGTTGCGCTGGGCCTGCGTGTGGATATCGGTCTCGCGCAGGTCGAACAGCGCCTCGAGGTCGCCTTGCTGCACGTATTCGCGGAAGAACCCCTCGTCCTGCTCACGCAAGGTGAGTCTCGGCTCCGCGTTGATGCCGCGCAGCTTGTCGCCGGCCTCCATAAGCAGTCCTTCCAGACTGGAGGTCAGTTGTGGATCCTCCTCCAGCGCAAGCAGAATCGAGAACAGGATCGACAGTGAGACCAGGCGTTGCTGCCCGTCGATCACCTGGTGCATGCCGCGCTCGTCATGCACGAGAATCAGCGACCCCAGGAAGTACGGTCCATCGTGCAACGCGCAGGCGTCCATGACGTCGTTGACGAGCTGCCGCATCTGCGCATCATGCCAACTGTACGAACGCTGGAACGAAGGTATGGTGAACCGGTAGTCGGAGGTGAACACCTTCGACAGCGGCTTCTCACTGGCACTAATCGACATCACGTCCCCCTTCCGGCATACGCCGATCATGGCAGGGATGCGTGGTGCGTCCGCATGACGCCTGCCGGTCGCCCGCAATGATCGACGCTGTTCTTTGCTTCACGCTGTCATTGTAACAAGGGTGACGCGCCGGGGTCTGGGCCGGCCTTAGATTCCCTCTTTCCATGCACGATATTCACCTGACTTGCGCTGCCACTGCTCGTGGTCGGCATCGGTGATGGCACGGATCGGACGGCACGGGTTGCCCACGGCAATGCAATGCGAGGGGATGTCCTTGATCACAACGGAGCCGGCGCCGATCACCACGTCATCGCCGATCGTGACGCCCGGGCACACGGTGACGTTGCCGCCGAACCATACGTCGTTGCCGATGGAGATTGGCTTTCCGCCCTCCAGCTGTTCGTTGCGCACCTGCGCATCGATCGGGTGATAGGGTGTGAGCAGGCTGACCCGCGGGCCGAAGAACACGTTGTCGCCGATGTCGATGCGTGCCACGTCGAGGAAGATGCAGTCGGTGTTCGCATAGAAGTTTCTGCCGATGTAGGTGTTGCACCCGTAATCGGCGCGGAACGGCGGCTCAATGTACGAGCCTTCGCCGAAACTGCCGAACAGTTCACGGAACAGGGCTTCGCGCTTGTCGAACTCGTCGTAGTCCGAACGGTTGATCTCCTGCACGAGCCTGCGACGCTTGAGGCTGTGTTCCTTGAGGTACGGGTCGTCTGCGATGTACAGTTCGCCGCTCAGCATGCGTTCGTACTCGCGGGTGTCGGCACTGGTTCCGTTGGTCATGGCGCTCATCGCTCCTTGGGCTCACGATTCATTCTCTGGCTCAAGGATATCCGATGACGCACGGATTGCAATCCACGGCATCCCATGACATTCCAATCTGCGCAGATTGGTGTATTCTGTTCTATGAAAGCGTTTGCAATACTAAACGAACGCTCTTTCAAAGGAGAAAGATATGACATTGCTGTGGAGCAGTCTGTTCACGATCATCGTCGTGGGGCTGGCACTGTGGGTCCTGTATTACATCATCCGTGCCGCTGTGAGCGCCGGCATCAAAGACGCCTATGCCCAGATGGGGTTCATTCGCGAGCCCGACACCGAGGAAGACCAGCTGCAGCGCAGGCGTGAGGAACTGCAGGAAGAGCGCGTGCAGGCCATCGTGAATTCCGAGGTGGATCGAATGTCGAGGGAGAACGGCAAGCATTGAACAAGCGTTGAAATAACGGCTTATATGGGAAGGGGCGCACCTCGTTGGAGGTGCGCCCCTTCCCATATAAGCCGGACGAGTGCTCACTTCATGAGATTGCGCAGCACATACTGCAGAATGCCGCCATTGCGGTAATAGTCGGCCTCACCCGGCGTGTCGATGCGCACAACCGCCTCGAATTCAGTCTTCGAGCCGTCTTTGTGTGTGGCCTCGACATGCACGCTTTTTGGCGTGATGCCGTTGTTCAGCTCGGTGATGCCGGTGATGCTGTAGGTCTCGGTGCCGTCGAGCCCCAGCGATTCGGCGGACTCACCCTCGGGGAACTGCAATGGCAGCACGCCCATGCCAATGAGATTCGAGCGGTGGATGCGCTCGAAGCTTTCGACGATGACGGCCTTGACCCCGAGCATCGCAGTGCCCTTGGCGGCCCAATCACGCGAGGAACCGGTGCCGTATTCCTTGCCGCCGAGCACGACGAGCGGCACGCCGTTGTCGATGTAGTCGCGGGACGCCTCGTAGATGGTCGTCGGCTTCATCGCCAGGAAATCGTAGGTGTAACCGCCGGGCCTGACCTCCTCTCCCACCGAGGCGAGGAGCATGTTGCGCAGACGGATGTTGCCGAAGGTGCCGCGCACCATGACCTCATGGTTGCCACGACGCGATCCGTATGAGTTGAAGTTCTTCGGCTCGACGCCATGTTCGACGAGATACTTGCCCGCCGGGCTCGAGGCCTTGAACGCACCCGCCGGAGAGATGTGGTCCGTCGTGACCGAATCGCCCAGCAGCGCGAGCACGCGTGCGTCGCGAATGTCCTCGACCGGAGCCGGCGTGGCGCTCATGCCGTCGAAGAAGGTCTGCTTGCGTACGTACGTGGACTCCGGGTTCCAGGCGAACAGCTCGCCCTCGGGAACATCGAGCCCCTTCCAACGCGAATCGCCCTCGAACACGCTGGCATAGTCGTTGAGGAACATCTCACGGCTCACATTGCCGCTGACCACCTGCTCCACCTCGGCATTCGTGGGCCAGATGTCTTTCAGATAGACGTCGTTGCCCTCAGGATCCTTGCCAAGCGCCTCATGCTCGAAGTCGAAGTCCATCGTGCCGGCCAGTGCGTAGGCGATGACAAGCGGCGGCGATGCCAAGTAGTTCATCTTGACATCCGGGCTGATGCGCCCTTCGAAGTTGCGGTTGCCCGAGAGCACGGCGGTGACGGTGAGGTCGTTCGCATTGATCGCCTCGGAGATCTCGGGCAGCAGTGGGCCTGAATTGCCTATGCAGGTGGCGCAGCCGAATCCCACCAGTTCGTAGCCGAGACGATCGAGGTCGTCTTGCAGCCCCGCCTGTTTCAGGTAGTCGGCCACCACCTGGGAACCGGGGGCCAGCGAGGTCTTCACCCATGGCTTGGGCTTGAGGCCCTTGGCGACCGCATTGCGGGCGATGAGGCCGGCGGCGATCATGACCGAGGGATTCGATGTGTTCGTGCACGAGGTGATCGAGGCGATGGCCACATCGCCGTTCGTCAATTCGAAATCACCCCGGAAGTCGGTGGAGACGGGAACGGGGTTGCCGTTCGTCTTCTCGGTGATGTAGCCGGGGAGCGTCTGCTCGAAGGTGGTCTTCGCATGGCTGAGTTCAATGCGGTCCTGCGGACGCTTCGGTCCGGCGATTGACGGGACCACGGTGGACAGGTCGAGCTCCAGGTACTCGGAATAGCTCGGTTCCACGAAATTCGGGTCATTGACGTCGTGCCACAGCTTGTTCGCCTTGGCATAGGCCTCGACAAGGGCTACCTGCTCCTCGGAGCGACCGGTGAGACGCAGATAGTCGAGGGTCACCTCGTCGATCGGGAAGATGCCACAGGTGGAGCCAAATTCGGGGCTCATGTTGCCGATCGTGGCACGGTTCGCCAACGGCACCGAGGCGATGCCCTCGCCATAGAACTCGACGAACTTGCCTACGACGCCATGACGACGCAGCAGATCGGTGATCGTGAGCACCACATCGGTTGCGGTGACGCCCTCGGGAATCGATCCGGTGAGCTTGAAGCCGACCACGCGCGGCACCAGCATCGAGATCGGCTGGCCGAGCATGGCCGCCTCGGCCTCGATGCCGCCGACGCCCCAGCCGAGCACGCCCAGACCGTTGACCGTCGTCGTATGCGAGTCGGTGCCCACACAGGAATCGAGATAGGCCAGCGTGGTGCCCTTCGAGAGCTCCTTGCGCATGACCACCTGCGCCAGATATTCGATGTTGACCTGGTGGATGATGCCGGTTCCCGGCGGCACCACGCGGAAGTTCTCGAAGGCCTGCTGCCCCCAGCGTAGGAACTGGTAGCGTTCCCCGTTGCGCTGGTATTCGATGTCCATGTTGATCTCGACGGCATTCTCTACGCCGTAGGCGTCGATCTGCACCGAATGGTCGATGATCATGTCGGACTGCACCTGCGGGTTGATCACCTCGGGATCGCCGCCAAGCGACTTGACGGCATCGCGCATCGTGGCCAGATCGACCACGCATGGCACGCCGGTGAAGTCCTGCATCACCACACGCGAGGGGGTGAACTGGATCTCATGGCTCGGATCCGCCGCAGGATCCCATGCGAGCAATTCCCGCACCTGCTCGTCGGTGATGTTGGCGCCGTCGATGTTGCGCACCAGGTTCTCGACCAGCACCTTCAGCGAGTACGGCAGGTGATCGACGCCTTCAAGATCGGCGATGCGGTAGTAGTCATACGACTTGTCGCCCACCTTGAGGACATCCAGCTGTTCGTCGCGCAGAGACATAGTTCCTCCGAAATCTCATGGATGTTGCGTGCCATTAACACTACAGGGCGTTTGTGTCAACCCTTTTTCAGCCGTTTGTATTGTGAGATGCGCCACCAATCCCGGTCTCGTGGCCCGCCTCCCGCATCCACTTGGGCAGGAAGCGCGAGAACACCCAGATGCTGATGACGAACAGCACGGTGGCGACGGCCATCTGCAGCAACAGGATCCACACCGCGCGCCCCGCGGGCAGCCCGAATGCGAAGAAGCGCGCAATGAACGGGATGCACGCGCCGATCACGCCGGCGGCGGCGAAGGCGAGCACCAGCCAGCCGCGCCATGAATTGAGCGGCTTCGACACCCTGGACAGCACGTAGATACCCATGAGGAACAGCACGGTGGCACACATCGAACGCAACCAGAACAGCTGCTGCTCCGAGGTGAACACATTCCAGTGCATGAATCTGGGAATGAACCAGGCGCTCAGCAGCACCGAAAGTCCCGTGGCGATGCCGCAGGGCACCGAGAACGCGACCACCCTGCGTAGGAAGCCGGGAATATAGCGGCGCGTGTTCGGGGCGAGAGCCAGGAAGAACGCCGGTGCGCCGATCGTCAGCGCACCGATGTAGCTGATGTGGCGGGGCAGATACGGGAAGGGAATGCCCATGAGCACCACGCCGAGCGAAATCAGCGCGGAATAGGCGGTCTTCGTCACGAACAGGCTCGCCACACGCTCCATGTTCGCCATCACCTGACGACCGCGCGCCACCACGTCGGGCAGATGCGAGAACTTCGAATCGACGAGCACCACCTCGGCCACGGCCTTCGTGGCCGGTGCCGCATTGCCCATGGCGATGCCGAGATCCGCCTCCTTGATCGCCAGTGCGTCGTTGACGCCATCGCCGGTCATCGCCACCACATGGTCCTGCGTGTGCAACGCCTGCACAATCGCCTTCTTCTGTTCGGGCAGTACACGGCCGAGCACGTCCACTCCCTCGAGCACCCGGGCCAGCTCATCGACGTTCTTCGGCAGCTCACGTGCGTCCATCGCCACAGGCTTGCGCTCGCCGGTCAACTGCACCTTCGCGGCGATGGCACCCACGGTCACCGGGTTGTCGCCCGAGATCACACGGCAACGCACGCCCTGTTCACGGAACCAGCGAAGCGTCGGCTCGGCGTCGGAACGAATGTGCTCCGAGCACAGCACGATCGCGACGGGCACCGCCGTACGCTCGAGTTGCGGGTTCGTTTCGAAATCGGCAGGCACATCGCCGCCGGGAACATGGGCGATGAGCAGCACGCGGTTGCCATTGTTGGCGTATTCGTTCACCTGCGCGAGAATCTGCTGGTATTCGCCGTCGAACCCGCTCAGCAGCACCTCGGGGGCACCCATGTACCACACGCCATTCTGGTCTTCGTCGGGAAGGTCGTGGAACGCGACCGCGCTCCATTTGCGCGCACTTGAGAACGGCACGCGCGCCAAGCCGGCGGAACCGGAGAAGCCTTGCTTGCTGAGCCCCTCCAACACCGCGCGTCCGGTGCCGTTGGGGCTCTCCTCGTTGGCGAGGTCGTATAGCGCCTGCATTGCATGTTGTTTGTTCCGGCAACCCGGCAGCGCTATGAAATCGTCGTACACGATACCGCCGTCGGTGATCGTGCCCGTCTTGTCGAGATTAAGCGCATCCACTCGTGCGAGAGTCTCCACCGAGTCGAGGTCCTGCACCAGCGTGTTCTTGCGGGCAAGGCGAATGGCGGCGAGCGCAAAATTGAGCGACGTGAGCAACACGAGCCCCTCGGGCACCATACCCACGACGCCGGCCACGGAAGAGACGACGGCCTGGCGCCATTCACCGGTCGCGATGGCGTTGTGCCAGCCGCCGACCGTGCGCATCTGCGTGACAATGAGCAGCACGCACAGCGGCACCACCAGGAATGTCATGAACTTGAGGATCGTGTTGATGCCCTTGTTCAGGTCGGAGACGTTCTTCTTGTACGCCTTCGCCTGAGCGGTCAACGTGGCGGCATAACTGTGGGCGCCGACCGCGGTCACCTTGACGAGCGCCATGCCGGAGACGGCCGTGGAACCCGAATACACGGTCTCGCCCCCCTGCTTGCGCACGGTGCGCGACTCGCCGGTGATCATGGACTCGTCGAGTTCCAATCCCCAGGTATGCAGAATCTCGGCGTCGCACGGGATCTGCTCGCCGGAGCGAATCCACAGACAGTCGCCGAGCACGATGCCGTTATGGGGGACGTCCACATCCTCGCCATCGCGGCGCACGAGGTAATCGGAGGCGATGAGAATGGAGAGCCTGTCGAGCGTGCGCTTGGCCCGCAACTCGGTGACGATGCCGATGCCGGTGTTGATGAGAATGACGAAGCCGAACACCGCGTCTTTCCACGAACCAGTGATGAGCACCATGACCATGGCGGTGAAGATGATGCCGTTGAACAACGTGAACACATTGGCGCGCACGATGTCCGCCAGGGAACGCGACGTCGACGATTTCACCTCGTTCGTCTGGCCGCGCTCCACACGGTCGCGCACCTCGGCCGCGGTGAGCCCCTTCTCGGCAACGTCGGGCATATGCGCATGGTCGTCGCCACCTTGCGCGCCGGTCATCGATACACTCTGCTGTGCATTCGCGGAATCACTCATGTTCGCCAGTCTACTCAACCGTGCGCACGCAGGGGAATACGCCGGTGGTCAGGAACGCGTGCTGACGAAGATCTCCCGCTCATGGGGGTGGTCGAAGATCACCGACTGCAACGCCTCCCCCATGGGCTGCGCGTCCATCATGCGATCGTTGACGACGAAGGTGGCGGCGAACAGCTTGGTGTCGCCCGGCACATCGGTCGGATTGAGCAGCACGACCGGTATGCCCACATTGCGCGCGTTGGCGAGCGCCGTATTCCACTGCGACTCGTCGTCATGGAAGGTGAGCCCGCTGATGACGATGACCTTGGGATGACGGCTCACCGCCTCGTTCACCGCCTGCCGTGCGAAATCGGCAGCGCGTTGCGGGTCCGCCGAGTACTGTTGCACATCGGTGTAGCTCGCCTTGAACTCCTTGGTGGCGAGCGAGCGCATCACCAGCTCGTCCGCGCCACCGTGCGGCGAGCCAATCACCGCGACGTCCAGCCGCGCACCGGTGTTCTCATTGTGGTTGTGCTCATAGGCCCCGTTGTTTTGCGTGTCTCCCACCGCCGCACCTTTCGGCATGCAGCCGGCCATCAGCGCCAGCGCCGCCACAGCGCATGCAATGGCCGCCAACCGTTTCGTTCTCCGTGCCATGTTCCTCCCGCCTGCCGCGCTTCCCGTGCCCATCTCACCCAGTCGTAGCTTGGATGCCGTGAGGTATAGCGTAGCGCGGTTTCGTCATATCTACGCAAATCTGCGACAGAACAACGCATATCGGCGTCCTATTTCGCCAAATCAACGCAGATTGGCGCAAGTACGACGAAAATACGGGCATCTTTTCGTCCGTGTACCGCCAAAGTGCAGCGATATGACGAAAACAGCAGGTCTCAGCGAATGCAAGTACAGATTCGTGCCTGTGACCGGGACGAACCATGGATACAAGCCCGCACCGGCACGGCACCGCCGGCAGATACGCGCTCCCCCTCATTTCACGAAGACTGCGACAGTCTCCACATGGTGGGTCTGCGGGTAGATGTCGAAGGCCGCGATGGAGTGGATCCGGTACCCCTGCTCGGTGAGCGTCGCTGTGTCACGCGCAAGCGAGGCCGGATCGCATGCAATGTAGACGACGATCGGCGCGCCGCTGTTCGCGATCTTATGGCACACCTTGGCCTTCGCACCGGCACGCGGCGGGTCGAGCACGACGATGTCCGGGTGCGCGCGTTGCGGGTCGATGTCCTTGTCGAGCGTGTGCAGCACGTCGCCGCACAATGCCTGCACGGTATGGATTCCCGCGTTCCTCAGGTTCCGGCGCGCGTTGGCCACGGCGTCCTTCGCCCCTTCGATGCTCACGAGCTTGGCGCGGTCGTCGAGCAGTGTGGCGAGGGGCAGCGTGAACAGGCCGGACCCCGAATAGAGGTCCCAGATGACCAGATTGCGCCCGTTGCGAGGTGCACGGTCGCCGAGCGTCTCACGAATCTGATCGATGACATACTGCGGAAGCACCATCGGCGCCTCGCGGTGCATCTGCCAGAATCCGCCGGCATCCACCGTGTATTCGAACGGTTTGCCGTCCACCATGATGGTTTCCTTGAGCGCGCGGCTGCCGTGACGCACTTTGCCGTCCACCATGATCGCATAGTTTCTGCCGATTGCCTTGCGTAACGCTTCGGAATCCGCAATCTGCTCGGCATCCACGCGCGGTTCGGGCACGGCGATGCGAATCTGCGCGTTCTTCGGCAGATTCCCGTCCCACACGCCGTTCATTTCGGCAACTTCGAGCACGGCACGCGTCGCCAGTGGCATCGTGTCGATCGGCACCCGCACATGGGTGCCCCGGCGGCGCATCGACGGGCGTCCCTCGTCGTCGGTGACCATCTCGATGCGGGTGCGCCAGTGAAGACCATGCGCCTGCTCATCCCCTGGCATCGCATATACAGGCACATCGTCAAGGTCGACATGGCCGAGGCGCTTCATCACATCCTTGATGGTGGCTTCCTTCCAGCGTTCCTGGCCTTCCAAAGACACGTGGATGAGATCGGCGCCGCCTGCTCCCCCTCCCATCGCAAGTGGTGCTGCCAACGGCCATAGCGGCTCCACGCGATCGGGGCTGGGTTCGAGCACCTCCACCACCTCGCCCGTCCAGAACCGGTCGTTGCGGTTCGTGGGTTCGTCGAGTTCGATGCGCACGCGTTCGCCGGGCAACGCGAACCGCACGAAGACCACTCGGCCGTCAATGTGCGCCACGCACCTACCCTGATCCGCATATCGCTCGATGTCCACCGTGGCTTCCATATTCCGCCTTTCCGCTCAATACCAAACGAACTTAAGAGTACCGCATGCCATACATACGCGGGGGAGCCCGGTATTGCCGGACTCCCCATGACCCACTGTCGATGTGCCGCTGCTATTGGGCAGTCGGATGTGCGTCGCCGCCCTCAGTACTTGTGGATTCCCGCTCCTTCTCGAGCATGCGGTGACGATGCAATGGGTCGGCGACGATGAGGTAGGAGATCCAGATCGCCAGCGCCCAGAACGGAATGCCCATGACCAGCCTTGTGGTGCCGAGCCACCCCACCTGATTCGTCAGGTACAGTGGCACCTGCACGATGAGGCGCAACGCGAACAGGCCTATCCACAGCCATGTGATCTGGGCGTACGCCTTGTAGAGCGCCCTGTCGCTGCGCCAGCCGTTGAGCCACGCCTTGAAATGCTCGGTGGGCAGCGATCGTATGAACTCCACGAGGAATCCAAGCCCCGGAACCCGTACCGCCATCGAGACGAGCAGCAGCACAATGTAGGCGGCGTTCGTAATGAACCCGTACATGTAGTAGTTGCGGGCCTCGCCGCTCTTCCACGCCCAGAACAGGCATATGCCGACGGCGACGAGACCACCCAACGCGCCCATGACCGACTGGCGTTGGATGAGGCGTACGACCACCTGCACCACGGCAAGTGCGGCGGAGGCGATGACCGTCATACGCAGATCGGACGTGCAGATGAACAGCACGACGAACAGGAGTCCCGGAAGCATCGATTCCACGACGCCACGTACACCACCTATGGCAGCGATCACCGAGAACTCCCCGTTCTCCCCCGCATTCGCCAGTGCCGCCATGCCGCTTCGTGCGCGTGCCGGCCGGGTGTTGGAAGCGTGTCGCTCGTTCTGGTTGCTCATGACCTCGTTCGTGGGTGTTGATCTGTAAATGTCAGATAGATGAGATGAATAGGCGTTGCTAGGTACCCTCAGCGCACTTCGGAGAACATCGGGCCACGGCGCAACGTGGTCTGCTGCTCCACTTGCTGATCAGTGGACAACGGGCCATCCGGACGGCCGGGGATCTTCGAGTGGTCATCGCCTGTGAGATCGCCATCCTCCTCCTGGGCGGCGAGCGCACGGCGTTCATTCGGCGTCAGCGGACGAGCCATCGGAATGAGGTCGCGCGGCGACAACGGCTCATCGCCGCGCTCCACCACGATCTGGGCGAAGGCATCGTTGAGGATCTTCGTCTCGGTGCCGTCGGGGTCGGAGGCGGCCTTGCCGGAGAAGATGCCCCTCAGCATCCACCGTGGGCCGTCCACACCGACGATGCGGGTGTGGGCCGTCTTGCCATTCGGCAGCTTGACCGGCAGCTTCACCTCGGTGCCGAAAATGCCGTCCACGGCCTCGGCCTCCGGATTCGATGCCAGCAGGTCCTCGCGCACGTCGTCCCACAGTCCCATCGTCTTCGGGGCGGCGAAGGCCTCGACCTCCAGGCTCGAATTGCCAATCGTCATCGTGGCCCCCACAATCTCGTGGGTGGCGTTGTTCGCCTTGATGCGCAATTGGATGCCCTGCACGAATGGCAGGTAGTAGGCTCCAAGCGAGAGGTACTCGTCGTAATCGGGGGCGTTCACGTCATCCACATCCCACGGGCCGACCGTCTCGCCACGGCCCTCATAGTCGGCACCGACCTCGGTGCGGGCACCCTCAAGTACCTCAGTCTGCTCGTCGTCCTCGTTGTCTTCGACGGCGACGTCCTCGGTCTGCGAGGCCACCGCCTCGGCCAGGCGCTCGTCATCCTGCTGCTTTTTCTTCTTTCTGCCGAATCCAAACAAGCCCATCATGCCTCCATGCAAGACGTATACCAATCGGTGAATAAGCTGTGTCCAACACTAGCACGCGCACTGGCAATGCACGTCAAATCAGGCCATCCCACGCCCAATCCACACACATCGACCATGCACGCTGCGCCTCTCATACGTCGTAGCTGATCGTCAGCGGCGCGTGGTCGGACCACCGGCTGTCGTACGACGATGCGCGGTCCACTACAAAGCCGCGCGCCTGCTGGGCCAGTTCGGGAGTGGCGAATTGGTAGTCCAAGCGCCATCCGGAATCGTTGTCGAAGGCACGCCCGCGCTGCGACCACCAGGTGTAGGGGCCTTGGATGTCGCCGGCGAGATCACGCATCACATCCACGTAGTCCATCTGGTCGATCCACTTGTCCATATAGGCGCGCTCGCGGGGGAAATACCCGTTGTTGTTCTCATTGGACTTCGGGTTCTTCAGATCGATCGGGTTATGCGCAATGTTGAAGTCCCCGCACACCACGGCCTGCCTGCCACCGCTTGCCGCCTCGTCCTGCAACTGCTGCATGCGCTCGGTCATCGTGTCGAGGAAACGGTACTTCTGCGCCTCCTTCGGGTCGTCCACCAAGCCACCCGCATGCACGTACACGCACACGACGGTGATCACATACCCCTGTTCGGTGCGAACATCTGCCTCAATCCAGCGTCCCGAATCCACATCTTCCTCGAGTCCGGGCAATCCCACGCGTGTTTCGAGCACCGGCATGTCGCTGATCATGCCCACGCCGGCGCGCCCCTTGATTCTGCAGACGTCCACCAGCGTGTGCAGTTCCTCCGGCAACGCGATCTTGCCAGCATGCACATAGTCCGCCGCGAGCTCGCCGTAGATGTCGGCGATGATCTCCTGAGGCGCGCGTGTCTCCTGCATGCACCAGACATTCGGCGTATGCGCCTTCGCCCAGTGGTCGAATCCCTTGCGTTTGGCCGCACGGATGCCGTTCAGATTCGAGGTTGTGATTGTCAAAGTCATGCTTAAAGCCTACCAGCGCATGCAACATATGGTTCTGGCGAACGGGTTTCATGCGGTGTTTCACATAAGCTGACATATGAAAGTCTCCTCGTCCCGCTCCCAACGAACTACTGTGTGAGCTGGGCGATGCCCACACCCGCCATCGCCGTGCTGTTCGATTACTGGGAGTGGATATGACCAAACCAACCGATTCCCCTGCCGCGAAGCTGCCCGTGCCCCGCGGATTCAAGCTCTTCATTGCGCTCGCCGTGCTCATGGTGGTCGGCGCCGCCATCTCGCTGTTCGACAAAAGCGAGTTCTATGCGGACGTGTTCATCGAGATCTCGGTGTTCTGCGTGTTCCTCGCCGGCTTCTTCACGAATACGCGCACACTGCAATTCGCCTATCTCGTCGGGGCGAACATCTATGTGATCGTCTGTCTGGGCGCATTCTCCACCGTGTTCTTCACGAAGATGAATCAGGGTGTGGGCGTGCTGCTGATCATCCAGATCATATTCTCATGCCTGAATCTCGTGCCGATCATCATCTACCACCTGACCGAACGCGAATTCTTCTATACCTACCAACGCCAGCTCATCTACCCCACATTGTTCTTCGTGTTCGTGCTGTTGGGGCATCTGCCCGGCGGCGATGTGCTCACTAGCGAGGTCTCGCACGAGATCTTCTCCCTGATCATCTTCGCGCAGGCATTCGAGATCATGGACGCGATTCACAAGGTGGGCAAGGCGCACCATATGGCCGCCTATGCGATCAATACGCAGCCGCTCGGCACGAAGCTGGTTCCCGATACCGATGATGCAGATGATTCCGAAGGTTCCCTCGACGAACCCGAGGATGTCGAGGAATAGACTTGCGTAAAAAGAGACAGTTCCGGTAAGGAAATTGTCCCCGATTACGCAAACAACCGTAGCGCACTCCCGTTTGCGTAGAAAGAGACAGAGGCCCATAGGGCAACGACCCGCTGCACGCAGATTATGCGTGCAGCGGGTCGTTGTGTATGTTCAGGAGTGCTCAGGCCTTGCCTTCGAGATTGAGACCGAGCTCGAGCTTGCCGCCCGGGATGGCGTCAAGCAGGTCCTTGGTGTACTGCTGCTGCGGGTGCAGGAACACCTCGTCGGTGGTGCCATGCTCCACGAGCTTGCCATGCTGCATCACGACCACGTCATCGGCGATCTGGCGCACCACGGCGAGATCGTGCGTGATGAACAGATAGGTGAGCCCCTGCTTGGCCTGCAGGTCGTTGAGCAGATGCAGCACCTGATCCTGCACGAGCACATCCAGGGCGGAGACGGCCTCATCGCAGACGATGACGTCGGGGTTGAGCGCCATGGCTCGTGCGATGGCGATGCGCTGGCGCTGACCACCCGAAAGCTCGTTCGGGTACCGTGCCATCACCGACTCCGGCAACTCCACCATGTCGAGCAGTTCCTTGACGCGATTGAGGCGGCTCTTCTTGTCGCCAATCTTATGGATGCGCAACGGTTCCTCGATGGAACGGTAAATCGAATACATCGGGTCGAGTGAGCCATACGGGTTCTGGAACACCGGCTGCACATGACGGCGGAAATCCAACAGGCTCTTGCCCTTGAACTCCTGGATGTCCTGACCGTTGTAGAGCACCTTGCCCGAGGTCGGCTCGAGCAGCCTCAACACCATGTTCGCCACGGTGGACTTGCCGGAACCGGACTCGCCCACAATGGCCAGCGTGGTGCCACGACGAATCTTGAAGCTCACGTCGTCGACGGCCTTGAACATCTCACGGCGTCGCGGCAGCTTGAATTCCTTGGTGAGATGGTCGACGTTGATGATCACATCGCTATGCTCGAGCTTGTCTTCGTCCACCTTGTGCTCCATGAGCGAGGTGGCGTCCTCACCCTTCTCCTCCACGGAGATGATGCGCTGCGAGGCCAACGATGGGGCCGCGGCCACCAAACGCTTCGTATAGGGGTGCTGCGGGTTCTGAAGCACTTCGAGCGAGGGGCCGGATTCCACCACCTGCCCCTTGTACATCACGACGATATGCTGGGCGCGTTCGGCGGCCAGGCCGAGATCGTGCGTGATGAACAGCACGGCGGTACCGAGCGAGTTCGTGAGCTCCTGCAGGTGATCGAGAATGCGCTTCTGCACGGTCACGTCAAGGGCGGAGGTTGGCTCGTCGGCAATGAGCAGCTCGGGACGGCAGGCCAAGCCGATGGCGATGAGCGCACGCTGTCGCATGCCGCCGGAGAACTCATGCGGGTACTGGCGTGCACGCGTGGCGGCATCGGGCAGACCTGCTTCATCGAGCAGACCCGCGATGCGGTCGGTCATCGTGGAACCGGTGACGTATTTCTTGGCGATATACCAAGCGTCGTCATCCTTCACCCCGCTCTTGATGAGGTCGTCGGCAACACGCCAGCGGGTTTCGGAACCCGGCATCCATTCCTCGCGGAAATACGCCATGCGCTTCTCGTACTTGCCGCCTTCCACACCGGCCTTGACCAGGGCCTGCCCGGCCGCTTCGAGCAGCTCAGGCAGCTCCTTGGAGCCGAGGAAGGTCTCATCGCCCTCGCTTTTGATCGTGATGTCGGCTTGGGCCAATGCCTTCGACAGGTTCGAGCGCTTCTCGTGGGCGACGTCCATATGGTTGGCCGTCAACGCCTCCTTGACCTGGGTGCCGATGCGGTACACCGGGTTCAGGTTGCTCATTGGGTCCTGAGGCACCAAGCCCATCTTCGAACCGCGAATCGAAGCGAACTGCTTGGACGAATAGTGGCTGATCTCCTGCCCCTCGAGTTTGATCGAACCACCGACCACATGGCCGGTGCCCGGCAGCAGGCCGAGGCATGCCATGGCCGAGGTGGACTTTCCGGAACCGGATTCGCCCACAATGGCCACCCACTGACCCGGGTACACGCTGAAGGAGCTGTCACGCACGGCGTGAATCGGCTTGCCCTCATCGGTGGTGAAGTCAACCTCGAGGTTCTTGACCTCCAGAAGCGGGCCGACCTCGCGCTGCATGTCTTCGATCTTCTCTTCGATCGTCTCCTGGTTGGACTGTGTCTCGTTTGTCATCGATGTCTCCTGTGCGCTCATGCGGTACGGCTCTTCGGATCAAGGGCATCCTTGACGGCATCGCCCATCATGATGAACGCGAGCACGGTGATGGCCAACGCCAGCGACGGGTAGAACAGCACCATCGGGTCGGTGCGCAGCACGGTCTGCGCCTTCGAGATGTCACCGCCCCAGCTCACCACGCTCGGCGGCAGACCGATGCCGAGGAAGCTCAGCGTGGCCTCCGAGACGATGTAGGAGCCCAGCGATGTAGTGCCGATGACGATGATCGGCGCCACGGAGTTCGGCAGAATATGGCGGAACAGATTGCGCATCGGCGTGGAGCCGAGTGCGGTGGATGCGGTGTTGAATTCGAGGTTCTTCGAGCTCAGCACGGCGCCGCGGGCAATACGTGCCGTCGAGACCCATCCGAACAACGCCAGCACGAGCACGACCTTCCAGATCGACGAGCTCGTACGGAACATCTGCAGCACGACGATGGCGCCGAGCAGCATCGGGATGGCGAGGAAGATGTCGACCAGACGGCTCAGCACCGCATCGACCCATCCTCCGAAGAAGCCGGCGATGGCACCGATGAGTGTGCCGACGGCGACGACGATGATCGTGGTGAGCACGCCGACGCTGATCGAGGTGCGCGCACCGTAGACCACGCGGGCGTAGACATCGCAGCCCTGCAGGTCGAAGCCGAAGGGGTGGCCCGGCTGGGAGCCGTCGAGGGAATTCTCGAGATTGCAGTAATTCGGGTTCGTCCTGGTGAACACCCCCGGGAAGATCGCAACGAACAGGATGAACAGGATCACGATTCCCGAGATGATGAACATCGGGTTCTTGCGCAACGTACGCCACGCATCGGCCCACATGCTCGTGGCCGGTGCGGATTCATCCACATTGTCCACCGAAAGCAGCGGGGTCTCATCCAGGGGGGCGACAAAGCGCTCCTGCCCAGGCAACGGTTTGTTGGTGATGTCAGTCATGTCCCTCCCTCCTTCACACATAGCGGATGCGCGGGTCAAGCGCCGCGTAGAGCATATCGACAATGAGATTGCAGATCACGAACACGAGCGTGAGCAACGTGACCACCGACACCACGAGATTCGCCTCGCCCTTGAGGATGCTCTGGTAGGTGAGATAGCCGATGCCGTGAATGTTGAAGATCTGCTCGGTGATCATGGCACCGCCCATCAGTGCGCCGAGATCCTGACCCAGGTAGGTGACCACCGGGATCATCGAATTGCGCAGAATGTGACGGAACGTGACCGCGGTGTTGCTCATGCCCTTGGCACGGGCGGTGCGCACGTAGTCCTGTGCGATATTCGACGAGATCTCGGAACGGGCCAGGCGAATGATGTATGCCATGGAAACCGACCCGAGCACCATGGCCGGCAGCAGCAGGTCGAAGAAGCCAGGGTCTGCGCCCGCGGTGACCGGGAAGATGTGTCCCTTGACGCCAAGGAAGTACTGTCCGACGAAGCCTGTGACGAAGGTCGGCACCGAGATGAGCAGCAGCGAGACGATGAGGATGACCGAATCGTACCACTTGCCTTTCTTGAGGCCCGAGATTGCACCGAACACGCAACCGAAGATTGCCTCGAAGCAGAACGCCATGATGGCGAGCTTCAAGGTGACCGGGAACGCCCGGCTTATCTCGTCGATCACTGGCTGACCTGCGAATGTGTTGCCGAAGTTCAGCGACAACGCGTTCTTCAAGAACAACAAATACTGAACAATGAATGGTTTGTCCAAATTGTATTCACTGCGGATCTGGGCTGCGACCGCCTCATTGACTGGCTTGTCGCCGAACATCGCCTTGACTGGATCGCCTGGCAGCGCGAATACAAGCGCATACACCAGCAATGTTGTACCAAGAACCACGGGGATCATCTGCAGAATACGTCGCAGAAGATACTTGCCCATCGGTTTCTCCTTGTAAATTCAAAGCCGATGCAACGCGGCGAGCTCGACACGCCAGCGGTTGCATCGGTTATTCAGTTCGAGCCTAGTTTACCGCATGCGTTGACTTACGCCGAGAAGAAGATGCCCCGCATGGGCTGTGGGAGTGTGGCCCGCCACTTAAATCACAGTGGCCTTCTGCCTGCAACCAAAATACGAGAAGAGGGCGAAACCATTGGTTTCGCCCTCTTCTCGGGGATGATGGCTCATCCGCTCACGCAGTTGTGAACAAATTGAGCATCACTTGGACATCACTTGATAGATGGGCTGGTTCTGCCAATCCATCTGGAAGTTCTTGACACCCTTGGCTGCCACGCCGTCCGCATTGGAGTAGTACAGCGGGAACGCCGGAAGCTGCTCGAGCAGAATCTCCTCGGCATCGTGGTAGTACTTGATGGCCTTCTCCTGATCGGTCGACGAGGCGGCCTGATCGAGGAGCTTGTCGACGTCCTTGTTCGAGTAGTCGCCGTCGTTGGAGCCGTGACCATTCGCCGCAGCGGTGTCGTAGAGCTGGTACAGGTAGTTCTCAGCCGACGGGTAGTCAGGCTGCCAACCGGTGCGGAAGGCACCCTTGATCGTACGGTTCGAAACGGCGTCGCGGAACTCCTGGAAGGTCGGCATCGGGTTGATCGAGGCCTGGATGCCGAGCGTGTTGTTCACCTGGTTCACCACGGCCTCGTAGATCGGCTGGGCGCCGCCATCGGCGTTGAACGAGAACGTGAGCTTGCCGTCGTACTTCGAGATCGCGTCAGCCTTCGCCCACAGCTCCTTCGCCTTGGTCGGGTTGTACTTGAGGTTGTCGGAGCCCTTGAGATCCTTCGAATAGCCCGGGATCACCGGTGCGGTGAAGTCGGTGGCCACAGTGCCGATGCCATTGAGCACTTTCTCGACGATCTGCTCACGGTTGATGGCCATGGAGAGGGCCTGACGGCGCAGCTGGCCTTCCTCGGTGCTGGTCTTCCAGTGGTCGAGGTCCGCCGGGATGGTGAAGGTCTGGATCACGGAGCCGGCCTTGTTGTAAGGCTCAACATCCGGGTCGCTCTGGAAGGTCTTCGTGTTGGAGGCCGGGACGGTGTCCATCACATCGAGGTTGCCCGCCTGCACATCGGCATATGCCGAGTCCGGGGAGGTGTAGATCTTGAAGGTGACGCCGTTGTTGGCGACCTTCTGAGAGCCCTTGTAGTCGGCGTTCTTGGAAAGCACGATCTGCTTGCCGTGATCCCAGCTGTCGAGCTTGTACATGCCGTTGCCCACCGGCTTCTCGCCGAAGGCCTTCGGGTCCTTGTAGAACGATTCCGGCAGCGGCGCGAAGGCCAGGTAGCCGATCTTGACCGGGAACACCGAATCAGGCGCGTTGAGGTCGACGGTGAAGGTCTTGTCGTCCTTGACCTTCAGGCCTTCGAGCTGCTCGTCACCCTTGAGGGAGTTGGCATCCTGCAGCTTGTCGTAGCCCTTGATCGAGCTGAAGAAGGAGGAGCACTTCTGGGCGTTCTTTGCATTGGCCACATAGCTCCATGCCTTGGTGAACGACTCGGCGGTGACCGGCGTGCCGTCGGTGAACTTCCAGCCGTCCTTGAGCGTGATCGTATACTGGGTGGAGTCGGCATTCGGCTTGATCGAGTCGGCGACCTCGTTCTCCGCCTCACCCTTGGCGTTGAAGGCGATGAGGTTGGCGAACAGCAGCTGGCCCACCTTGCCGCCGCCGGTCTCATTGGTGTCGCCCGGGATCAGCGCGTTCTGCGGCTCGGAGTTGTATGCGGTGATGATGTTGTCGCCGGAGCCCTTGGCCGAGCTGCCACCGTTGGAACCACAGGCGCTCAGGCTCAGCATCATGCCCAGTGAGCAGATGCCGGCGATGAGGCCGAGTGTCTTCTTCTTCATGGTATCTCCTATTCATATGCAGACGAATACTCGCCTAATAGCAGCGGGGCTGAAGGTGGAACCCTCAACCCCGTTGCTGATTACCAATCATTATTGCCATACCTCCCGTCAAATCAAAATCCGCAGCAGATTCATTCCATCAATGCATCCCATTTGCGAATACGTTGCAATATGTGCTTTTGCCGAGAGTCCTTCGCCGATTCACGAGGAATGAAGGCCGTGGCATTGTTACCGATGTGTTAACTGTCAGCACCAACGGTCTGGATCAATGCGTCTTATGCGCGTGGGAAAGCCTGCCTATAGCGATCCTTGAGCTGCTCGATCGAGACATGCGTATACCGCTGCGTGGTCTGCAACGAGGAATGGCCGAGCATCTCCTGCACTTCACGCAGATCCGCACCGCCGTCGAGCATATGGGTGGCGGCGGAATGGCGCAACGCATGCGGCGAGATGTCGGGAACTCCCGACTGCTCGGCCTGCTCATGCACCACCTGACGCACCACACGCTGGTCGATGCGGCGCCCACGTACGCCAATGAACACCGCGTTGCTGCTGTGCCCATTCGCGAATACCGGCCTGCCCCCGTGCAGCCAGTGCTCGACTGCCTGTTGCGCAGGCATGCCGAACGGAATGACGCGCGTCTTGTTCCCCTTGCCGAGCACACGCACCGTGCGGTTCGACCAATCGAATGAGCCCATGTCCAATCCCACCAGTTCACCTACACGCATGCCCGTGGCATACAGCAATTCAATCATCGCGCAGTCACGGAGCGCCCTCGCATGAGCCTTCAGGGCGTCGTCCTTCGACTTGCCCGAGCCCCTCTCCCCCGCCTCGGCATCCACGGTGTCCATCAGCCGTTCGGCCTGGTCCTCATTCAGCACGGCCGGCAGATTCCTGTCGATCTTCGGCGTACGCACTGCATGCGCCGGGTTGTGGGCGAGCATCCCATGCTCATAGGCCCAAGTGAAGAAACCACGGACGGCTATCGTTTTGCGGGCGAGCGACGTCTTGCCCACGGTATGCGCCATACGCCCCATCCACATGCGCAGGTCGTCGAGCGTGACATCGTCGGGATTCCCGCGGCCGAGGGCATCGAGCGTTTCCAGGCACTGCAGAATATCGCCGCGGTACGCCATGCAGGTGTGCTCGCTGAGTCCCCGGTTGGAGCGCAGATATTCGATGAACCGCTCCATCAGCACTTGCGCATCCATGGCACCTTCCATCTCGTGAGATTGTGCGATCCAGCATACCCCGTTTCCGGTACTGTGGTCTGTGCAAACGACCCGTCCATGACCATATACATACGCATACAGATGGAAGCGACGGCCGTGCAGTGAAGATGAAGGAGCCCGCGCTATTTCGCGGGGCGAATATCGCGCCATGCCATACGCATACGCAGATTGGCGCATCCCACCCATCGAATACCGAGCGACGCGTGCCCGGAGGAAAGGTTTCCATGAGCAAACAAGCCCGCACAGTCACGAATCCTGACGACCCGGTCGTCGCCCGCGCAGTCGATCTGGTCAAGACCTACGGCGATACGGACAGCCAGGTGACGGCGCTCAACCATGTCAGCGTCGAATTCCAGCGCGGCGAGCTCACCGCGATCATGGGGCCGTCCGGATCCGGCAAGTCGACACTCATGCACTGCATGGCCGGATTGGACGTGCCGACGAGCGGACAGGTGTTCGTCGAAGACCTCGAGGTCTCGTCAATGAAGCAGAAGCAGCTCACCCAACTGCGGCGCAAAGAGATCGGCTTCATCTTCCAGTCCTTCAACCTCGTGCCCACGTTGACGGCCGAGGAGAACATTCTGCTACCGCTGCAGATCGCGCACCGCCCCATCGACCGCGACTGGTTCAACAAGGTCGTCGGCGTCGTGGGCCTCGGCAACCGTCTCGACCACCGCCCCAGCCAGCTCTCCGGCGGCCAGCAGCAGCGTGTGGCCTGCGCCCGCGCCATAATGGAACGTCCGAGTGTCATCTTCGCCGATGAACCCACCGGCAATCTCGATTCGCGCTCAAGCCGCGAGGTGCTCGGCTTCCTGCGCCAATGTGTGCAGGACTATGGCCAGTCGATCGTCATGGTGACGCACGACCCGCGTGCCGCGAGCTTCGCCGACCGCGTGCTCGTGCTTTCGGACGGTTCGATCACGCAGGACATGGACCACCCGACCTACGACGACATTCTCGCCGTCTTCGCGGAGCACGACGATCCGGACAACGGCCCGGTCGAGGTTGAATCCGCGGACGCCAAGGAGGTCTGAGCCTCCGATGTTCCGTATTGGATTACGAGATACCAAGGCGCATTTCCGCCGCTTCATCATGTCGATCATCGCGATCGCGCTCGGCGTCGCGTTCGTCGTCGGCTCGTTCTGCTTCCGTGAGATGCTCAATGACCAGGTCTCGCAGATGATGGGCTCGAACTCGGATGCCGACGTCTATGTGCGCGGCGCGACCGAACAGAAGAAGGACGGGGAAGACAGCTTCGGCTCCTACAACAGCACCTACAACGAGATCAGCACCGATATCATCCCCGACATCGAGAAGGTCGATGGTGTTGTCAGTGCCGATGCGACGCATCAGCTGAGCAACGCCGTGCTGCTCGACCATAACGGTGACGCGATGGCGACGATCGGCGCCCCGACGCTTGTCATCGGCGTCGATGAGCACGACCCGTGGCGTTCCGCCCATTTCGTCTCCGGCGGTTACCCGCAGACCGACAGCGAAATCGCTCTGTTGCAGGACACGGCGGACAAGGCCGGACTCGAGACCGGAGACAAGGCAAAACTCATTGTCGACGGCGAGGCACGTGAAATGACGGTCTCCGGAGTTTTCACAACCGATTCCTCACAGCTGGGCGCGATTCTCATCCTGGCTCGACCCGGCTTCGTCGAGCATACACTGCAGCAGGAGAACGAAGATACATCGAGCGTCCAGTCCATCGGCGTCTACGGCAGCAAGACGACACCACTCGATGAGGCGGCCCAGCAGCAGCTTGCCGACCGCATCAACCAGGAGCTGCCGAAAAGCGTCGACGCGCACGCTGTGACAGGCGACTCGGTGCGCGACGATGCGACGAAGAGCATTCAGGACCAGCTCGGCTTCATCCAGCCGTTGATTCTGATCTTCGCGGCGATCGCATTGTTCGTCGGCGCGTTCATCATCGCGAACACGTTCACGATGATCGTGCGCGAATCGATGCGCGGCTATGCGCTGCTGCGCTCGGTCGGCGCCTCGCCGCTGCAGGTGTTCGCAAGCGTGCTCGTGCAGGCCGTCATCCTAGGCCTAGTCGGCTCCGGCATCGGCGTCTTGCTCGGCTGGGGTCTGCTCGAATTGATCGCGAAGGGCATGACAAGCAGCGGCATGCCGCTGTCCGGCTCGCCCGCACCATCGGCGACCGATGTCATCATCGGCGTCATCGTCGGTGTCGTCGTGACGATCATCGGAGCGACACTGCCGGCGAAAACCGCGGCGACCGCGCCGCCGATCCAAGCGATGAACGAGACGGTCAACCCGGAGAAGCCGGTGAAGGCCCGCGGCTGGATCGGCATCGTGATGGTGGCCGTCGGTGCTGCATGGTGGGTGCTGTGCTATCTCGGCGCCGCCAAGCGCGCGGATTGGCAGTGGCTCAGGGATCTCGGACCCGGCTGGACGCTCGGCCTTGGTGCCGGATTCGTCGTCATCGGCGCGATCGTCTGCGCGCCGGCGTTCGTCGCACCGGCCGCAAAGGTGCTCGGCTGGATTCCGTCAAAGATGTTCCCGGTCACCGGCAAACTCGCGACGCGCAACATCGGGCGCGCGAAGCGGCGCACCGCGAACACGGCGGCCGCGCTGTTCATCGGCGTCGCGATCGTCAGCTGCCTCGGTGTCGTCGCGTCGTCGATGAAGACCTCGGTGAGCGACCTCGTCGACAACAACGTGAACGCGGACTATGTGGCGATGACGGCGAGCATGACGCAGCCGATCTCCTCGAAGGCCGTCGACGCGGTCGAGGACACGGAAGGCGTGGGTGCCTCGTCGGCCGTCTCCATGCTGCCCACGGTGAAGGTGACGAACGCCACGAAGACCATCATGCCGACCACGAGCAAGGTCGATCTGTTCACGAAGATCGCACCGGTCGAACGACAGGATGGCGATGCCGCGAAGGCGATCGAGAACGGTGAGGCCGTGATTGGCCGTACCGTCGCCAATGATAAGCACTGGAAAATCGGTGGCACGATTGATCTCAAGTCCGAGAACACATCGGTCGACGAACAGGCCACGAATCAGGCAGCCGAAGCCTACCAGAAGCAGATCGAATCCCAGGCGACGGCACTGCAGCAGGAAGCGCAGCGGCTTGCCTCCTCAGGCGACGTCTCCGGCGCTCAGAGCAAAGCGAAGGAGGCGGAGAGCATCGTCAAGCAGGCGCAGAATACCGACCCGAAGCAGTTCGTCAGGATGAAGACCGAGACGAAGAAGGAGCAGGTTAAAATCGGTGCAATCGTTGATGACGCTCTGTACTCCGACGGCATCATAATCTCGCTGCCGACTGCGGAGAGGCTCACGAGCAAAGACATGATGATGGTCACGCAGATATACGTGCAGGCGAAGCCCGGTGCAAATGTCGAGCAGCTAGGCAAAGACCTGAAGAAGGCCGTGAAGCCGTTCTACACGATCTCAGTGCTCACACGCGACGAGTTCAAATCGTCGATGAGTTCGATGATCAATTCGATGCTCTCGATCATCTACGCACTGCTCGCGCTGTCGATCATCATCGCGATCTTCGGCATCGTCAACACGTTGGCACTCAATGTGTCGGAACGCACGAAGGAGATCGGCTTGCTGCGCGCAATCGGCACATCGAATGGCCAGGTGCGCGGCATGCTCGCGATCGAGGCGGTCATCCTCTCGGTGTTCGGCACACTGGTCGGCATCGTCGTGGGTGTGGCGGCCGGCGTCGTAATTCGCATAGCCTATGAGTCCCAGGGCATGACGACACTGGCGATCCCGTGGGACCAGCTCGTGCTGTTCCTCGTCGTCGCGATCCTCGTCGGCCTCATCGCCAGCATCTCGCCGGCAAGGCGTGCGCTGAAGCAACCCGTGCTCAACGCAGTCGCCAGCGAGTGACAGCGAACACCGGCTGACTGGGCCCGGTCAATCGCACGATTGGCCGGGCCCAGTCGTTATACGCGCTCCCCGAAGGCCATGGCACGATGTCTGCGCAGCGTTGCATGTTGGGAGGGCATCGTTTTCGAGAAGGAGCGCGAATGAGATTGCCGGAACGAATCCCGGTGGGAGCGCGTGTAGTCGTGCGCGTCACTGATGGCGTCGACGAGTACACTGGTCGACTGCAGTACCGCGACTATGTGGGCCATGTGCGTGCGTGGGATGGCAGAACACTGCAACTGACGCGCGATGCCGCGGCGAACGGCAGCAGACCCGCACAGGAAGTGGATATATCGGCGACCGACATCGCCATTCTCAAACCGGTGCCAGAGCGTCCAGCAGCCCGTCGCTGAGCAGCGGGCAACGCGTCAGGCGTGAATGCTCGGACGCTGCTCGGCAATCAGGCGATGCCCGGAGGTGAAGCGCACAATGTACTCACCCCGTTGGGCGGATTTGAGCAGCTGCTCGCGCCAATGCTCAGGGTCGATGCGCAGCGACTGGAAGATGGTCTCGGTGCTGTCGCTCACCTTCCCCGCATTGGTCTGCGCCTTGTAGTCGCGATACGGCTGTCCCTCGGCGAAGAAACGGCGAATCTCGGTCTCGTCTTCCTCATGCAGGGCATCGGCGAACTCGCTCAGCCGATCGATCATGCGATGCAGCAGTTCCTCCACATTATGCGCGTTCTCGATCACCATGGCACGCGTGCGATCCGGGTCGGTCAATGCCACGCGGGTCATGTCGCGCCAGGAGCCGGCCGAGAGTGCCGAGGCGATGGCGTTGTTTGTATCACTCGTCATCTCGTTGATGAGCGCCGTGGACAGCACATGCGGCATATGCGAGATGAGCGACGCCTCGCAGTCATGGGTTACATCGTCAATCACGATCATCGTGTTGCGCACCCCGCGTGTGATCATGCCGGCGATTTGCACGACCCTCCGGTACTGCGTCTGCGGACCGAACGTGACCGCCCACAGTGCGTCATTGAACAGCGTGGGGTCTGCGGACACCCAGCCGGAATGCTCGTTGCCGGCCATCGGATGCGCTCCCACGTAGCAGTCGAGCAGCCCGACTTCGCTCACCTGTGTGTGCACGGGCCCCTTCACCGAACCGACGTCGGACAGCGTGGTCTTCTGTGGATTGATAATCGGTTTGATCGTCTGCAGCACCTGCGGCATCGCCACGAGCGGATTGCACAGCATGAGCACATCCGGCTCCTCCGCCACCAGCTCCTCAAGCGTGTCCTTGCAGTCGATGCCGGCCGCCCGCGCATTCGCATACGGATGGTCGCGATGATTCCATGCACTCACATGGCAGCCGGACTCACGCAGACGGCGTGCCAGCGAGCCCCCGATGAGCCCGAGGCCCACTATAGCGACATGCTTGGGGCATTCGATGCCCTCCGGTGCGATTTGGGGTTCGCCGGCGTTGTCGCGATCCCACTGCTTGATCGTCTCCTCGTGCATATCCCGCTCTACCACAGCAATTCCTTTCGCACATCCGCGCTCTCACGCCAATTCGCCATGTGGGGTTCACCTTCGAATCGTACTCCACCCGCAGGAAGCATCCATTCCGAGACCGTTGGGTAGTTACGCTCGTCTCGCGGGTAGACCGCCAGCGTGCGCACCCAGTCGCCGTGCTCGCATATCTCCACCAGCGCGTTCACGAACCGTTCGTCCCACGGTGCCGCGTCGAGCGTCGCCAGGAAGCTGTAGGTGCCGTCGCGTCCCTTGACCGGCCGCGATATCAGGCTCACCATGTTCAGTTGCGCGTCGCGCAGCACGTCAAGCAGATTCGCGAGCACACCGGGCCCCGTCACCAGCGGAATGAACGCGATGACCGATTCGAATTCAGTCTGCGGCTCACTACGTGGGATTCGCAACCGCTCCACCACCTGACTGCGCGGGGCGATCGTGAGGAACTCGGTGCGAGCGCCCTCGAAATCTCCCACATTGGCCGCCACGCGGTGCAGACCGTAGATGTCGGCACAGATCGAGGGACCCAATGCAATCTGGAAGTCCTGAAGATCGCGGCAGGCGGCGGCATTCGATGCCGCGGGAACCGGGTTCAGTCCATGCTCGCGCGCGAATCGCCGGCATTGTGCGAGTCCGTGCGAATGCGCGCAGACCGCGGTGCAATCGCGCATCGCAAGCTCGTCAATCGCGGGCGGCGTTGCGGCGGAACCATAGGCATTCGCATTGTCGCGGGCTGGAATCTGCGCATCGTCGACGGCGATCTCACTGGCATACTGTTCGCACGCATGCCGGTAGGTGCGCTCGGTGACGAATGCGTCGAATCGCACATTCACGCCCACGCGCAGGAAACCGGCGGCATCGGCGACGTCCATCATGAGGTCGAGATTGGGGACCACGAATCCCTCGACATTGTTCTCCCAGGCGATGGTCCCCCATCCCTGCCCGAGCTCCACTGCATGCAGGATCTGCGGAACCGTGTCGCAGGCGACGAATTCGAAATCCGCGACGTCTATATGCAGTCTACGTGATGCCTCGGCGGCGGACTCGATGGCCGCCTGATGCGTGAACGAGCCCTGCGGGCCGAGATAATGGATGCGTGTGGATTGCCGCGTCATGGATTCCCTCACCTACCTGCCGTCAGTCGTCTGTGCCGGAGTCATCCTCGGATTTGCGTCTGCCCACACGTCGCGTCGGCATGCTGAAGAATCTCCTCGGGAACACGAGCAGCAGCAACTGCACGACAACGACGCCGAACAGCCAGCTGTAGCCCACATGCTGCGACCAGAATGGCAGCGAATCAGAGGCGAATCCGGCAGCGATGAGTACGTCGCCCGAACGCAGTGCCAGGAAATACAACACCGTGGTGCTGGCGATGAAATACAATGCGAAGCCGGCCACGCCATCCCTGCTGCGCGCACTCCATGCACCGAGCGCCACGAGCAGCAACGCCAGCACCAAGCCGTATGGGATGTTCTGTGCGGCACCCATGCGGTGCGCAAATGTTCCCACGATGCCGAGCGCCGCGCCACTGACCACATCGATGAGGTAACGCAGCCACGGCCGCTGCCTGTAACTCCATGGCAGCGCGGATTCCTGCGCATCATCGCCCGCCGTGACGTATTCGGTGACGTTCGTGTTCTGGCTCATGGCTCTATCGTAGGCGTCCCGCGGGATTTCAGAGCACGCACATATATGCATATACGAAGGAGGGCGGCTTGCACCGCCCTCCATTCCGATCACATGCGCGTCGCCGGCATCACTTGTTGTTCTGCTGCGCGTTGGCGCGGCGCTGCTTGGCGCGCCACTTGTACCAATCTTCACGGCCAAGGATGATCTTGCGTACACGGATCGATTCGGGCGTGACCTCCACGCACTCATCCTCGTTCGCGAAGTCGAGCGACTCCTCCAGACTCATCTTGATCGGCGGGGTGAGCGTCTCGAGCACATCGGCGGTGGAGGAACGCATGTTCGTCATGTGCTTGGCGAGCGTGATGTTCACGTCGAGCTCGTCCGGCTTGTTGTTGATGCCGACGACCTGCCCCTCATACACCGGCGACTGCGGTTCCACGAAGAAGTTGCCGCGGGCCTGCAGACGCTGCATGGCGTATGGCGTGGCCACGCCCTGGCGGTCGGAGACCATGGAACCGTTCTGGCGGGTCACGATCTCGCCAGTCCATGGCGCATAGCCGGCCGCGATGGAAGACGAGATGCCGGTGCCACGGGTGGATGACAGCAGTGCGGTGCGGAAGCCGATGAGGCCACGCGACGGCACGGTGAACTGCAGGCGCACCCAGCCGGAACCGTGGTTCGACATCGAGTCCATGCGGCCCTTGCGAGCGGCCATGAGCTGCGTGACGGTGCCCATGTACTCCTCCGGCACGTCGATTGTCGTGTTCTCCATTGGCTCGCACAGCTGGCCATCGATGGTCTTGGTGACCACCTGCGGGCGCCCGACGGTGAGCTCGAAGCCTTCGCGGCGCATCTGCTCGGCGAGCACGGCCAGCGCCAGTTCGCCGCGGCCCTGCACCTCCCAGGCGTCCGGGCGGTCGGTGGGCAGCACCTTGATCGACACGTTGCCAATGAGCTCGCGGTCGAGACGGTCCTTGATCATGCGGGCGGTGAGCTTGTGGTCCTTGCCCTCGGTGCCGGCCAACGGGGAGTCGTTGGTGCCGAAGGTCATCGAGATGGCCGGGTCGTCGACGTGGATGAGCGGCAGCGGGCGCGGGTCGTTCGGGTCAACGATCGTCTCGCCAATCATGATGTCGTTGACGCCCGCGACAGCCACGATGTCGCCGGGACCGGCGGACTCGACCGGCAGACGGTCGAGACCCTGAGTGCGCAGCAACTCGGAGACGCGGAAGTTCTCGATGGAGCCGTCCACGCGCGACAGGCCGTAGGTCTTGCCCTTCTCGAGCGTGCCGTTGTAGATGCGCACGAGACCGAGACGACCGAGGAAGTCGGAGGAGTCAATGTTCGCCACATGGGCCTGCAGTGGTGCGCCCGGCTCGTATTCGGGGGCCGGGATGTTCTTGATGATCGCGTCGAACAACGGTTCCAGATTGTCGTTGTCGGGCAACTGGCCATCGACCGGCTGGTTCTCGGAGGCATAGCCCACCTTGGCGGCGCAGTAGATCACCGGTAGGTCGAGCAGCGAGTCGAGGTCGAGGTCCACACCCTCCTCGATCACATCCTGCGCCAAGCCAAGCAGCAGATCGGAGGCCTCGCCCACGACCTCTTCGATGCGAGCGTCGGGACGATCCACCTTGTTCACGCACAGGATGACCGGCAGCTTGGCCTCGAGCGCCTTGCGCAGCACGAAACGGGTCTGTGGCAGCGGGCCCTCCGAGGCATCGACGAGCAGCACGACGCCGTCGACCATCGAGATGCCGCGCTCCACCTCGCCGCCGAAATCGGCGTGGCCGGGCGTGTCGATGACGTTGATCGTGATGCCCTCCGGGTGACCGTATTTCTCGGCGAGCGGGCCGGTGTACTCGACGGCCGTGTTCTTTGCGAGAATGGTGATGCCCTTCTCGCGCTCCAGATCGTTGGAGTCCATGACGCGGTCCGGCACTTCCTCGCGCTCGTTGAACACATGGGACTGCTGAAGCATGGCGTTGACCAGCGTGGTCTTTCCATGGTCGACGTGAGCTACGATTGCAACATTTCGAATATCGCCGCGAACAGCCATTCAAAGCCTCTCTTGATTATTCCTATGATGTGATTCACACTCAGGCATACGTATAGGTGTTGCGTTGACTCGCAAACCATCGCAATCGTACTCTCGCAGTGTGACAGCGGTGTATAATTATTCGTCCTATCTCGCCTGAGGAGTGGCTCGGCATATCTTTCACCAGTCTGTCTGCACGTCGACGACTGAGCTCGGCATATATGGTCGTTGAGCGGGCAATCTGTTCATAGAACGACCATAGTAGAGATAAAAAAGGTCGTTTACCCACATTGTTGTTAGGTAAACGACCATACTGAGCCAGATTTCGGTAGTTCAGTAAACGAGGCGTTCAGTAAACGACCAAAGTTGGCATGAACTATGGTCGTTCAGCGGACGCAGTCTGCAAGGAACGATCAAAGTCTGCAGATTAATCCTCCAGGGATTCACCGGTACGCTCGGGCAGGAACAGCGCGGCGACGCAGGCGAGCACGAAGGCGACAGCGAAGACGATGAAGGCGACGGACTTGTTGCCGCCGGACATCGTGAGGAACCACGGCACGAGCAGCGGCGCCACGATGGCGGCGATACGGCCCACGGCGGCGGCTGCACCGGCTGCGGTGGAACGCATGCGGGTCGGGTAGATCTCCGGCGTCACCGCATACATCACACCCCACGCACCCAGGTTGGAGGCGGAGAGCAGCATGCCGAAGCACAGCACCTGCGCCACCGTTGCGGATTGCGAGAACAGGAACGCGGCGAGCGCGGAGACGGCGAGGAACACGCTCAGCGTCTTGCGCCGGCCCCAACGTTCCACGAGGAATGCGGCGAGGAAGTAGCCGGGCAGCTGCGCGATCGAAATGGCGAGCGTGTAGCCGAACGACTTCGTAAGCGAGCCGAACTGGTCTGCAAGCAGCGACGGCATCCAGGTGAACGCGCCGTAGTACGAGAAGTTGACGAAGAACCAGGTGGCCCAGATCGCCAGCGTGATGCCGAGGTATTTGCGGCCGACGAGTTCGCGCATGCGAATCCTACCCAGTTTCTTGGCGGGTTTCGATGGCACGGCGGCGACACCCGAGGCCTGTTCGAAGTAGCGCACGGAGGCCTCTGCGCGCTCGTTGTCGCCACGGGCCTCGAGGAAGCGCACGGATTCGGGCAGGTGGCGGCGCGCGACGATCGCATAGAGCAGCGGGATGGCGCCGATGAGCAACGCCCAACGCCAACCCCAGTCGCCGGTGTTCGGAATCACGAAATAGCCGATCATCGCGGCGAGAATCCAGCCTACCGCCCAGAACGATTCGAGCAGCACCGTGATGCGGCCGCGCTGCTTGGTCGGCGAGAATTCGGAGACGAGCGTGGAGGCGACCGGCAGTTCGGCGCCCAGACCGAGGCCGATCACGAAGCGTGCCGCCAAGAGCGCGAGCAGCGTCCACGAGAATGCCATGGCACCGTTGGCGAGTCCGAACACGATCATTGTGGCGGTGAACACCGTCTTGCGGCCGAACTTGTCGGCGAGGAAACCGCCCAACGCGGCGCCGATGGCCATGCCAATGAAGCCAATCGACAACACCCATGACTTCTGCGTGGCGTCAAGGTTGAAATGCGGGTCGGCGGCGATGGCGGTGACGACGAACGACACCAGGCCCACATCCATGGCGTCGAAGGCCCAGCCGATGCCCGACGCCATGAGCAGTTTGCGATGCGCCTTGTTGAACGGCAGGCGGTCGAGTCGTTCGTTGCGTGTGAGCGTGGTCGCTTCGGCATTGGCAAGCGGCTCGCGCTCGGGTGAGGGGCCGTCGATCGGCGTTGCGGCGCCGAGGCCCAGTTCTGCGGTGGTCATAGCACTCCCCCGGTTTCTTCTCTCGGTGTTCTCGTTGCTCTATTCTGTGTTGGATGCGATGCCTATGCATGCGGCATGAGGGCGGAAAGCACGTCGTCAGGCGAATCTACCTGCAGCGTGCCGCGAGCACCATGCAGGTTCCCGCTGGCATGCTCGGCGAAGAAGGCAAAGCCCTCCTCCTCGGCATGGTCGGCAAAGCGATACAGCGCGGCAGGCCGTCTGCGGCCCTCCCGTGCCACCTCGCCGGTGTCTTCCAACGTGTGCGAGGCGAGCATCTTGCGGCGGAAATTCGCCAGATCGAGCTCCTCACCCAGCACCGCCTCCACCACATCGCGCAACTGGCCAAGCGTGAACGGCTCGGCAATCAGCTGCCGTACCACATTCGGCGCATCCATGCGGTGACGCAGACGCCACAGCGCATACTCCACGATTGTGGTGTGGTCGAAGGCCAGTTCAGGCAGATCGTCCACCGGGAACCAACGCACGTTGTGCGCATTGGCCGCCGTGCCAAGCTCTGCGCCGAGATCGGTATGGTCAAGCAGCGCCCAGTAGCACACCGACACCATGGGAATGCCGTTGCTCGAGCGCATTGGATCCCCGAATGTGTACAGCTGCTCCAAGTAGGTCGGGTGCAGGTCGGTGGTGGAGGCCAGCGTGGCGAAAGCGGATTCCTCAAGCGAACGGTTCGCCTGCAACTGCCCTCCCGGCAGCGCCCACATTCCCTTGAAGGGTTCGCGGGTGCGCTGGACGAGCGGGAGCCAGAGTCGGCAGCGCGCATGCCCGTGCGCCTCCGATTCCAACGCCAGAATCACCGAGGTGACGCCAATCTGCGGCGGGGCGGATCTCCGTTCGCTCACATTGCCGTACCCCATACCTCTCCTATCGGATTCGTCTGCCTCGCGTGCATCCGTGCGGCATGGCAGCATGCCCGGTTGCATCCACCCCAAGCGTAGCATTAATAGTCACCATGACTATTAATATGTGCCCACATGGTGGAACACCGTTTGCCCATACAATCCCGCGGGCAATGAAGAAAAGTGGAGGGGAAGGAGAGTGGAATCAGGCGACGATGTCGCGGTAGATCATCTCGCGGGCGACCTCACGGTACTCCTTCGCCGTCTTGTGGTTGTGCGCGAAGAACGTGATCGGCGCGGCGGCCACGTTGGCGTCGGGCAGCTTGATCGAACGCGAGATCACCGAGTGGAACACCTTGTCGCCGAACGCCTCGTAAATGCGCTGCAGCACCTCGTCGCTGTGCAGCGTGCGCGTGAACATCGTGACGAGCACGCCGTAGATCTCCAGCGACGGATTGATGCGCGACTGCACCTTCTCAATGGACTGCATAAGCAGCGCCACACCGCGCAATGCGAAGAACTCGGCGGCGACGGGAATGATCACGCCGTCGGCTGCCGTCAGCGCGTTCACGGTGAGCAGGCCAAGCGAAGGCTGGCAGTCAATAATGATCGCATCGTATTCGTTGATGATCGGCCGGAGCACTGAAGCGAGGATCTGCTCGCGCCCCACCTCGGTGACCAGCTGCACCTCGGCCGCGGAAAGGTCTATGTTCGCCGGAATGATGTCGAGCCCATCGAATTTGGTATGCTGAATCACCTCATGCACATCCATACGCGGATTGAACAACGCCGTGTAAATCGTGTTCTCAAGTGCGTTCGCATTGATGCCCAGACCCACCGTGGCCGCCCCTTGCGGGTCGAAGTCCACGATGAGCACGCGCCTGCCGTACTGAGCGAGCGCGCCGGCTATGTTGATCGAACTCGTGGTCTTGCCTACGCCGCCCTTCTGATTGCACATGGCAATGACCCGTGCGGGACCATGCTGCCGCAATGGTTCCGGCACCGGGAAGGTCTCGTATTCACGTCCAAGCAGATCGGTAGGCATATCGTTCACTTTACCAGTTCAATAACACAAGAGCGCCCGCATTTGCCCCATGCAAACGCCGCGTTCACTCACTGCATATCAGTGTAATGCGCCGAGTAGATTGCGCGCAGCGGTTACTTCGCACGGGGATGTGAGGTGATGTACGTCTCGATCAGCGTGTCCTGGCTGACGTGCGTGTATATCTGCGTCGTCTTCACCGAGGCGTGCCCAAGCAGCTCCTGCACGGTGCGCACATCGGCGCCTCCCTGCAGCATATGCGTGGCGAAGGAATGCCTCAGCGTGTGCGGATGCAGGGGTTTGCTCACATGTGCCAACGCACCGGCATGCTTGATGATCTCCCACACCGACTGCCGGGTGAGCCGCTTGCCGCGTTTGTTCAGGAAGATCGCGCTGCGCTCGCGCTCGCCTTTCGCCTTGTTCTCGAGTTCCGGTCTGGCATGCTCCACATACGCGCGCAATGCATTCGCCGCATACGTGCCAAAGGGCACGAGCCGCTGCTTGGCGCCTTTGCCGGTGAGTCGCACCACCTGAGCATCCATGTCGACGTCGGTGAAGTCGAGTCCCACCGCCTCGCTCACCCGGCAGCCCGTGGCATACATCAGCTCGAGCAACGCCGAATCACGCATCGACACCGCCTCGCTGGCGTCGTCATGCCGCGCCGCATCGAGCAGACGCTGCACCTCGTCCACGGTGAGCACTTCGGGCAATGTCTCCGCAGATTTCGGCGGACGCACGCTCTGTGAGACGTCGTCGGCCACCACACGCTCGGATTGCATGAACCGGTGGAACATATGGATGCTTGCAAGCCTACGCGCCAATGAGACCGCGCTTGTTCCCGACTTGGACTGCGCGGCGACGAAATCCTCCACATCGTTCGACGTGATGGACGCAGCCTTGGCGATCCCCTGTTCGCCGAGCCAACGCACGTACTGGTCGATGTCGTTCTCGTATGCCTGCACCGTCGCCGCAGACAGGCCGCGTTCCACATCGATATGCGCGAGGAACCTCGCCTCAAGCATCGGCAGCTCGCCGTTCATCGCCACGCCTCCTTCTGCTCCCTAATCAATGTATCTGTATATCAGCATCTTCGGATTGTCATTGAGCGCTAGTTTTTCCCTGCGCCCCTTCTGCGAAAAAAGAGACAGATGAGGGGCACTTGATGTCCCAAATTACGCAAAGCAAAGGGGAGCTGCTTACGCAAAAAGAGGAACCACCCTACGCCACAGGCCCTCCACTGCGTAAAGAGAGACAGATAGGGGGCATCAGATGTCCCTAATTACGCAGAGGCGGAGAGATTACACAGCGGCAGGGGGATTATGCATAGCTGGAGAGACGGCAGAAGACGCTGATTGCGGCATACGAAAGACCCCGCCACATTGGACGGGGTCTTTCACATGGAGAACGCTATGGCGTCACCGTTGCGACCTGAAGCTCAGGCGTTGACCGGAGCGTTGACATCTTCAGGCAGAGCGGTCTTGGCCTGCTCGACAATGGTCTTGAAGGTGTCCGGATCGTTCACGGCGAGCTCGGCGAGGGCGCGACGATCGAGCTCGATGCCGGCCAGACGCAGGCCCTGGATGAAGCGGTTGTACGTGATGCCTTCGTTGCGCACGGCGATGTTGATGCGCTGGATCCACAGCTTGCGGAAGTCGCCCTTGCGAGCCTTGCGGTCGCGGTAGTTGTAGTTGAAGGAGTGGAGCAGCTGTTCCTTGGCCTTGCGGTACAGGCGGGAACGCTGGCCACGGTAGCCCTTGGCCCTCTCGAGAACTGTACGACGCTTCTTGTGTGCGTTTACTGCGCGCTTGACACGTGCCATGTGATTCCTCTTTCCAGTAAAGCTTTATTCGTTGTTGTCGATGCCGGTCTCAGCCGAGCAGGCCCTTCATCTTCTTGGCCTGTGCCGTCTGCAGCACGTCGTCACGCTTGAGTGCACGGCGCTTGCGAGCGGACTTGTGCTCGAGGTTGTGGCGCATGCCGCTGCCAGCGTGCATGACCTTACCGGTTGCGGTAAGGCGAACGCGCTTTGCTGCTGCGGTCTTTGTCTTCATCTTCGGCATTGCTGCCCTCCTTGTTGTTCTTCGTGTTTGAAGATTCCTATTCGCTACTCGTTGTCGATAGCGGCCTGGGCTTCCTTGGCCTCCTCGGCCTTCGCCTCCTGCTTGGCGGCGAGACGGGCTGCCTGGCGTGCCTGGCGTTCCGCGCGGGATTCCGCGCCACGTCTGCGCTGCTCGGACTGCGTGTGCACCTTCTTGCCCTTCGGAGCCAACGTCATGATGATGTTGCGTCCCTCCTGCTTCGGTGCGTGTTCCACAGTGCCCAGGTCGGAGACCTCCTCGGCGAGACGCTGCAGCATCTCCACACCGCCGATCGGGCGGGACTGCTCACGTCCGCGAAGCATGATGGTGACCTTGACCTTGTCGCCTGCGTTGAGGAAACGCTCAACGTGGCCCTTCTTGACTTCGAAGTCGTGGTCGTCGATCTTGAGGCGGAAACGAATCTCCTTGATTTCCGCGGTGCTCTGGTTGCGTCGCGCTTCGCGCTGCTTGATCTTCTCGTTGTACTTGAACTTGCCGTAATCGATCAGCTTGGCAACCGGAGGCTTCGCATTGGGCGCCACCTCGACGAGATCGAGGTTCGCTTCCTTTGCCAGGTTCAGTGCGACGGAAGTCGCGATGACCCCCACCTGTTCGCCGTTCGGTCCGATAAGGCGTACCTGGGAGACGCGAATCTCGTCGTTAATGCGTGGTTCGTCGCTAATGATGACTCCATTCCTCATATTGTGCCGGGGAACCTCTGGATGTCATACTCGCACCATGGCAGCAGCAAACCGGCCTTCGAAGACCTCATACATGCAATAGACATGCAATTCCAAAAACGCCGTTTCCGCATGCCTATGCAGATTGGACGTCGCACTTGCCGTGCCGTGACCCGAAACCATGACAGGTTTCCAGGTGGGTTTCCCACTTTCTTGATTTCTCAAGCCTGTTAGATAATACCACACCCCTGGACTAAGGCGATTCCATTGCCACGCCCGCGCGCAGCCGGCAGACTCACCGGATTCGCATGCGCTTGAAAATCTACCACGGCAGGGGCTTTCATCCAGACATGCGCCGCGGTTTTACACAGGCGCGCAAAACCGCGGCATTCTACAATGGGGAGGGAGTATTCGGGTGCGCGGACAATGGCGTTCGTGCACCCCCATACCCGGTTCAGCCCTCCCCCGCATTACCATGGGTGCAGGAATCATATGCGTAGCACGGCGGCGCAAGTCGCCGGCAAGCCAAGCGGAGGGGGTCACCACGAACACCGCATCCCGAATCTGCGTCGTCTTCGGCGCCGGCGAGTATTACACGCGCCCATATTATCTGCCAGAGCATGCGTTCGTCGTGGCGGCGGACGGCGGCTATGACCATGCACGCGAACTCGGCGTGCATGTCGACGTGGTCGTCGGCGATTTCGATTCCACCGAGGGTCTTGCGACGGAATCCGCCGGGGATTGCGGCATGCGCACACTCAGGCTCCCTCCCGAGAAGGACGACCCCGACATGCTTTCCGCACTCAAGGTGGGATGGCGGCACGGGGCGCGTGAATTCCACATCTACGGCGGTCTCGGCGGCCGCGTGGACCACACGATCTCTGACATTCAGCAGACCGCCATCGTCGCCTCGCACGGCGGCATCGCCTATCTGCACGGCGACGGCCACATCGTCACGGCGATCTCGGACGCCGCACTGCACTTCGCCGCGCACGAGGTCGCCGGCACTCAGTATGTGTCGGTGTTCGCGCATTCCGACTCCGTGCGCGACGTGACCGAGCGCGGTCTCAAATACCGACTCGACCATGCGACGCTGAGCAATCTGCAGGTCAATGGACTGAGCAATGAGTTCATCGACGGCGATGCCGCGCAGATTGCCGTAGGCGACGGGATTGCGATCATCGTGTTCGACGATCGCGCACCGTTGCCTGAACTCGTCGGTGCGACTCCTCATGGCACACTCGGGGAACCGAGCACACACGTCACCGACGCGCTCGCATAGCGCGATATCTCGCGAACAGACATCACGGATTCGGTTCCGCGTAGCATATCGAGCGTTCAAACCGGGCATTGGGCGCCTCAATGTGAGACGTAATCGTTCACCAACAATTCCAACGACTTTCGGCGCGCGAGCAGGGGCTTGAAGTCAAGCAACGCCGGTAGAATGGGCAATGTTGGTTAACCAAGCCAGCAGATGCTATGCATCCGCCGGCATCCCCAAGGGAGAACTACATGACAGTAAAGATTGGTATCAACGGCTTCGGTCGCATTGGTCGCCTCGCCTTCCGCCGCATCTTCGAGCTGCAAGAGAAGGGTGGCGAAGCCGCCGACATCGAGGTCACCGCAATCAACGACCTGACCTCGCCTGCCGCACTGGCATACCTGCTCAAGTACGACAGCACCCACGGTGTGTTCAAGCACGTTGACGGCACCCCGGTCGACGTCAAGTCCACCGACACCGCGATTGTGGTCGACGGCAAGGAATACCCGGTCTACGCAGAGCGTGACGCCCGCGACCTCAAGTGGGTTGCCAACGATGGCGTTGAGTTCGTGCTCGAGTGCACCGGCTTCTACACCTCCGCCGAGAAGAGCCAGGCCCATCTGGACGCCGGCGCCAAGAAGGTGCTCATCTCCGCTCCTGCCAAGGACGAGACCACCCCGACCGTCGTCTTCGGTGTCAACCACGACATTCTGAAGAAGGACGACAACATCGTGTCCGCTGGCTCCTGCACCACCAACTCGATGGCTGCAATGGTCAAGCTGCTCAACGACAAGTGGGGCATCAAGGCCGGCTTCATGACCACGATCCACGCCTACACCGGCACCCAGATGATTCTGGACGGCCCGCGTGGCAACAAGAGCGGCCGTGCACTGCGCGCCGCCGCAATCAACACGATCCCGCATTCGACCGGTGCCGCCAAGGCCATTGGCAAGGTCGTCCCGGAGGTCAACGGCAAGCTCCAGGGCCACGCACAGCGCGTACAGGTTCCGGACGGCTCCATCACCGAGCTCTTCACCGTGCTCGAGAAGGACGCCACCGTTGACGAGATCAACGCCGCATTCAAGGATGCCTTCGCCGATTGCGCCTACTACGGCTACAACGACGATGAGATCGTCTCCGGCGACATCGTCGGCGACACCCACGGCGGCGTCTTCGATCCGACGCAGACCGATGTCAACACCGTTGACGGCGTGACCATGGCCCGCACCGTTGCCTTCTACGACAACGAGTACGGCTTCACCTCCAACATGGTGCGCACGCTCGAGTACTTCGCCGAGATCTCCGAGTGAGCTTCTAGACAAGCATCACGAGCATGAGGGCCCCGCTTCCACGCGGGGCCCTTTCGTATGCCGCTTGAATGCCGAACCAAATACTGCCACCTATTGATCCCACTATTATCGCGATATTCAATATTTCAATATCCCAATACCTCAATCTTGAATCTTGCGTAAAAAGAGACAGATGGAGCCCGCAGCTGTCCCCAATTACGCAGAATGGGCGCCGTAACCAGTCTCCCCTCCCCTGCCCAGCTGTGGTCCTAGACTGATAGCATGGGTAAGAAGAAGCAGAAGGCAGCTGCGACGCCGGCCATCAAACAGCTTGAAGACGCCAAGGTCACGTTCACAACGCACGAATACGAACACAGCAACGACGATGCTGATGGGTATGGGCTCGAAGCCGCGCGCAAGCTCGGCTACGACGAACGGCAGGTGTTCAAGACGCTCATGGCCGACACCGGCGACGAGCGTGTGATCGGCGTCGTGCCGGTCAACGGCCATATGAGTCTCAAGGAGCTCGCCCATGCCGTCGGCGCGAAGAAGGCGGAGATGGCAGACCCGAAGGTGGCCATGCGTGAAAGCGGCTATGTGGTGGGAGGCATCTCCCCGCTCGGACAGAAAACGCAACATAGGACGGTGCTTGACGAATCCGCGCTCGAATTCGATGAGATACTCGTCTCCGGAGGCAAACGTGGACTGAGTCTGGGCGTCAACCCGCACGATCTGCTCGCCGTGCTCGACGCCACCACCGCACCAATCGCCACACAGAAGAAATCGTACTAATATCCGCGTTCCCTGGCAGTGGGGGGAATGGCCGGCGACGTTGAGGAACGCGAGGGAGCTTGCGACAGTGACGAAATGTCGCCGGACATCCCCTGCACCGCCAAAGGCAGACCAGCGTGGTCGGATGTTCAGCCTCGTTTACGCAATGCCGCGGGGAGCACGAAATGCATGTTCTCCTCAATCGTCTCCACCGTGTCGACCTCGGTGAAGCCAAGCCGCTGCAGCGCGTCGATCACACCTTGCACCAGCTCGTCCGGCACCGACGCCCCCGACGACACGCCGACCGCAGAGACCCCCTCGAACCATGCGGAATCGAGCTCGCCGGCGTCATCGACACGGTGGGCGGTGCCACGTCCGCCAAGCGCCTCGTTCGCCACCTCCATGAGCCGCACCGAATTCGACGAGTTCGCCGAACCCACGATCACCACGGCATCGGCCTGCTCGGCCACCAGTTTCACCGCGGCCTGCCGGTTCGACGTGGCGTAGCAGATGTCCGAGCTCGGCGGCAGTTCGATCCACGGGAATCTGCGCTGCAATGCGGCGATCGTGCCCGTGGTCTCGTCGACGCTCAACGTGGTCTGCGAAAGCAACACGAGCTTCTGGTCGGGCGAGAAATCAAGATCGTCCACATCGCGCTCATGCTCGATCAGATGCACATGCTCGGGCGACTCTCCGATCACGCCCACGGCCTCGTCATGACCGCGATGGCCAATATAAACGATCTCATAGCCTTCCCGCACGAAACGCAACACCTCGCGGTGCACTTTGCTCACCAGCGGGCAGCTCGCATCGACGACGCTCATGCCGAGTTCGTTGGCTTCGCGCACCACCTGCGGCGACACGCCGTGCGCGGAGAACACGACCGGTATGCCCGCCTGCGCCGCCGCCTGGGGAATCTCGGAAAGCTCGTCGACGAACACCGCACCCTGCTCGGCGAGTTCGTCGACGACATGCTTGTTGTGCACGATCTGCCGGCGCACATACACCGGGGGCAGACCGTCTTCGCGCGGCGCGGCAGTGTTCAAAATGGTCTGCACGGACTGTATCGCGCGATCGACACCCGCGCAGAACCCGCGCGGATTCGCCAGAATGATTCGTTTCGTCATGCCTGCCTTTCGTCGCATCAATCATAACCGAATGAATGAACACCACACTTGGTTGAATCGCCGAATAAATAGGGGGCCACGCGCGCTACAATGGGCACACGTCTCAACAACGAGGCGATCAACGACGACTGGAGTCCCATGAGCGCACTTCCCCCTCGCACAGGCCAGCAATTCTCCATTTCACACGGCGATTACACCGCGGTGATCGCGCAGCTTGGCGCCACATTGCGCGTGTTCCGATACCAAGGCGACGACGTGACCGTGTCCACCGGTCCCGACGATGTGGTCACCTGCTGCGTCGGCCGCGTGCTCGTGCCGTTCCCGAACCGTCTCGAGCACGGCTCCTATGATTTCGACGGCGCGCACTACCAGCTTCCGGTGAACGAACCCGAGCGCGACAACGCAATCCACGGCTTCGGCATGAACTACTACTGGCAGATCGAACGACTCGCCGAGGATTCCGTCACACTCAGCTGGCGCGTGCCGCTCACTGAAGGATACCCGTTCTCGCTGCAGGTGTTCATCACCTACACGCTCTCAGATTCCGGCATGCGCATCGACTGCGACGCGGTGAACAACGGCGACGGTCCGGCACCGTGGGCAATGGCCGTGCACCCATGGTTCTCAAACGGCGAGGACGCCTACGGTGACGCCATCGACGCCGTCACTGCGCGCTGCAGCATCGAGATTCCCGCCAACACCCACGTGCTCACCAATGGGAACCTGATCCCGACCGGAACCGAAGCGGTGGATGGCACGAAATTCGATTTCCGCACACCCACGCTGCTCGACCAGCAACCGTACGACGACGCGCTGACCGACTTGGACCACGATGCCGATGGCACGGTGACCGCGGTATTCACGCGGCCTGACGGCCGACGGGTGGCAATCATCGGCGACGAGAGCATCACCTCGTTCCAGGTATGCACCGCAAGTGGCTTCCCGGAGGCGATCCACCCGGCCGGCGTCGCCGTGGAACCGCAGACCGCCTACGCGAACACGTTCCGCACAGGCATCGACCTCATCGAGATCGCTCCGGGAGGCACCGCGCATACGACGATTCGCTATCAGGTGCTTCAGTGACATACAAGCCGTCCGTCGACACGGCTACACTATGACCATTGTGCCCTGTGCAAAGCGCATGCACCCTGCAACGTCTGGGCGGCATGCGACAATGCATAAGGCATATGACGGCTTTAGAAAAGGAGTCCACTATGGGTATGCGCGGACGTAAGCGTAAGGCTCGCCGTAAAAAGGCAGCAAATCACGGCAAAAGGCCAAATGCCTGAGCATCTGTGATCCGTCTTGAACGGAAATGGGAGAGGCCCGTGGAATTCCACGGGCCTCTCCCATTATTCGCATATATGAAACCAATGCGCAACCACAACCAAAAAGCCGGTATCCGGGAAACCCGAGTACCGGCGATGCCACTCACAGTTCCTGACGGCGCGTGTGATGGATGATCGTATGCGAGGTGACCACGGTGTGCTCAGTGATCACTTCGCCACAGCATTTGTCCAGCGTCATCTTCAATCGTTCGTACAGGCATTCCGGCGCCTGCTGGGGTCTCAAATACGCTTTCATAGCGGCGATCATCACCTGTTCACGCGCGTCGCAGCATGATGACGGATCGAAGCACTCCCCCTCCACCTGCGGTGCGGATGCATCATTCGAATGATGCAGATCGTCCAGCGACACAGGCTCATCATGCTCATCCAAAGGCTGCGATATGCCCTTGCTCATTGCCTCGCCTTTCCGTGAGCTCCAACTAGTTCCTTCTCGCGAGCGTCATCTCGCGTTTCATTGCTATTTGTCTCAACGGAATTCGCCTCCGTTTTATTTCCACGCTTCGCTTTGGCCGTCGAAGTGCCACGGGAGGTCTTCGTGGATTTGCCGTAGCCGCGGGCGGCGGCGTATTCGGCGAGTTCCTTGCGCAGTTGCGTGCGTGCACGGTTGAGGCGACTCATCACCGTGCCAATCTTGATGCCCTGTTCATCGGCCACCTGCTGGTACGACTTGCCATCGATGGCGGCATCGATGAACACCTGGCGGCGCTCCGGGGGGAGCCTGTCGAGCGCAGCCATGATCTCCTCCGGCGCGAACGCCTCCAAATACTGCTGTTCGGCGGACTGCAGACCTTGCGAAGTATGCTCGGAGGCCGCGAAGATATCCCAGTCGTCGTATTCGCCGGTGGAATCGTTCGCACGCTGCGGGCGACGCTTCGCCTTCGCATACTGGTTGAAGAAGGCGTTGCGTTCGATCGTCGTCATCCAGGCTTCGAAATTGGAACCCGGCTTGAAGGTGTCGAAGGCCTTGAAGCCGCGCTCGAAAGTGTCTTGCACCAGATCCTGGGCATCCTCCGGATTGTTCGTGAACTTCATCGCCTGACGGTAGAGCGCATTGACGGCGGGCATGGCAAGCTTCTCGAAGCGCGCCCGCTTCTCCTGCATCGTTTCGTGTTCATTCTCGCTTGTTTCGCTCACGCCTTCCATTGTACGGTACGCAGTGAAGGAAATCTGAAAGCCAGCTGGGGGCGCAAACACTGCGAGTGTCCGTCTGGTATTCGCCGCTCGCGCACATGCACGGCGCACGGTAGAATTCAAGCGGAATAAAGGAGAACCATGTCTTTGTCGTTGCAATCCGCAGCACGCGAGCTCTTCGCAGAGAATCTGCTGCATGAGATCATCACCCCACACATGTGGACCATGAACGCGGCCTCCGTAGAGAACAGCGAGGTGCCGTTCACGGCAATCACCTACGACACGCGCACGGTGACGCCAGGCACTCTGCTCGTGTGCAAAGGGAACTTCAATCCGAAATACCTCGAGCAGGCGAACAAGCTCGGCATGGCAGCGTACGTGGCGACGAACGATTATTCGGCGTACACGAACGCGCCCGGGCTCATCGTCTCCGACGACAAGAAAGCACTCAGCATTCTCGCCCAGGCATACTACGACCACCCGGAGCGTCAGCTCACACTGATCGGCATCACTGGCACCAAGGGCAAGACCACCACCGCGTACTACACGCACGCCATCATCAACGCGCTGAGTGGAAACACGACGGCATTGTTCTCGTCGGTGGACAACTGCGTGGACGGCATGCACTACGTGGAATCCGACCTCACGACGCCCGAATCGCTCGACGCGGTGCGCATGATGCGCGAGGCGGTGAGCAACGGCATGAAATACCTGGTGATGGAGGTCTCCTCACAGGCATACAAAGTCAACCGCGTCTACGATTTCCATTTCGACGTCGCCGCGTTCCTCAACATCTCCCCCGATCACATCAGTCCCATCGAGCACCCCAGTTTCGAGGACTACCTGTGGTGCAAGCGGCAAATCATACGCAATGCCGACATGCTCGTGCTCGGCGAGCGCAGCGACCACGAGCAACTGCTGCTCGAGGATGCCGAACTGAACCGCGTGCCCGTCTCCACGTTCGCATTGGCCGATTCGCCGGCACAGGCCGACATTGCGGACGTCACCTGCGCACCGACCAATACGGAGCACACGGCATTCGACTACTTCGTGGACGGCGAGCGTCTCGGCAGCCTCACGCTCGCGATGGAGGGCGACTTCAATTATGCGAACGCGGCCGCCGCTCTGGCAATCGCGCGTGACGCCGGCATGGATGTGAGCGACCCGCGTGCGCTCGCCTCACTCGCCGACGTACGCATCTCGGGACGCATGGAGGAGATGCGCGACAGCAGGTCGAACACGCTCGCCATCGTCGACTACGCGCACAATTTCGCCTCGGTGAACGCGCTGCTCGATTTCGTGGAGCAGCGGTACGGCGCCGAGCATCCGCATATCACGCTGATCACCGGTTCGGCCGGCAACAAGGCATACGACCGTCGCGAGGGAATCGTCAAAGCCGCACAGGACCGCGTGCAGAAGCTCATTCTCACTGCGGAGGACACCGACACCGAGCCCATCGAGCAAATCTGCAGCGAGATGGCAAACAACGTGACGAACGAGGATCTCGATGTGCAGACGATCCTCGAGCGTGCCGAAGCCGTGAAGCATGCCGTCGACGAGGCGCGTGCGGCGGACGGTGGCCTGAACATCCTGCTGCTCATAGGTAAGGGCGACGAGCAGTGGATCAAGGACCGCAACATCCACACGCCATACGAGGGCGACTCGCAGATTATCCGACGTCTGTTCGCCTGATTCGCATGCGACGCGCCTACAATGGGAACAGACGCCTTGGAAAGGAACACATGATCATCATCGAACGCGTCACTCCGGCCACCATGGAGGAGGAAGCGAGCAAGCACAACATTGAACTACCAATCGAGCAGACGTCGGTTTGGGCGGATTTCCAAGCGGACATCAACGGCCGCCGCCCATGGGGATGCCTGCTCATACGCCGTGACACCGAGCTCGTCGCCGTGATCTCGCTCATCGACATGGAGACGCACGGCTACCATTACCTGCGTTCCGTGCACGGACCGGTGTGGGCGAGCAAGCCGAGCGAAGAGCTTGAGGAGCAGATGATCACCGCGCTCGTCGACTATGTGAAGCGCAACGACAAGCGCGTGGCGTTCCTGCGCATCGACACATGGACCAGCAAGGGCACGTTCCCCGTGCTCTCCACCGTGCCGTACAACGAAACCGTCGTGCTCGACATCACCGGCGACGACGAGGAGATCCTCGCGCGCATGAAGAAACGCGGCCGCCGCGACGTGCGCAAGGCATTGCGTGAATCGCCGGCCGTGATCGCCGACGAGACCGAGTTGGCGACCCGTGATTTCTCGGATTACTACGCGGTGATGGTGGAGACCGCGCATCGCGACGGCTTCAATCCCGCGCCGATGAGCGACTACACCGACATGATCAAGGCGCTCGGACCTGAGCATTGCCGTGTGTTCGCGGGCCGCATCGACGGCAAGGTCGTGGCATGGTCCATTGTGACCGTGCACGGCAAGACCGGCGTGTATTACTACGCCTCCATGCTCACTTCGGTGCGCCGCGAGCATGTGCCTGACAAACTGCTGTATTTCGTGGCCTGCGCGCTCGGCAAGCAGGGTTGCACGAAGCTCGATCTGATGGGCATAGGCAACGATTTCGCCCCGTCACTCAAGTCGCTCAACGAATTCAAGACGAAGTTCGCCCCCGAGACCACGCAGATCGCCGCCGGGCGCGACATTCCGATCAAGAAGGCCTTCTACCACATGCTGCGCATGATGCAAAGCGTGCGCAAGGCGTTGAAACCGAAGCCGCACGGCAATGCGGAGAAGGTGCGGGCCAAGGAATCGGCCGCAAAGTGATGCAATTGTAATACGGTATTTCGGCACTTTGGTCGTTTATTTAACACGGCGTGAGATAAACGACCAAAATGGGAGGAACTACGGTCATTTACCTCGCACTGCGTGATATGAACTGCCAAAGTGACGGGGAACTATGGTCGGTTAGTACACAGACTGTGCAGCACATGACCATAGTTGCCTGCGATTTGACCGTTTACCGTACACCGTGTGAAGAAAACGACCAAACCGCGGCGATATCACTCGGATTCGGTATCCCCGGATTCGCCGTCTTCCGCGATCTTCTTCAGACCGAGCACGTCGTCGACGTCGAAATCCGGGTTCGCATCGGTTTCATAATCGATCTCCGCAGCGTCCGCTTCCTGTGCCTTCTGCCGATATTCCGGATCCACGGCAACCTGATGCACGCGCTCGGCCTTCGGCTTCGTCAAATCCGGGTGCACGCTCTCCTTGAGCAGCATGCGCGCGTCGCCCGCGGTGACGAAACTGCCGCAGATGAGCACGCCGTGCCCGTAGCCCACGCCGAGCTCATCGTCGGCATCCACGCGGTTCACCGCCTCCTGAATCGCATCCGGCAGCGATGGAATGCAGGTGACGCGCTCCGGCCCGAACACACCGCGCGCGATCTCGGCGAGCTTGTCGGCAGGCATCACGCGGTCCGTCCACGAATTCTCGGTGACGATGAGCTCGCTGACAATCGGTTCGAGCACGCCGAGATATTCCTCCACCTGCTTGTCTTCCATCATCGCGACGACGGCGACGAGCTGCGTGAAGTCGTAGTTCTCCTCAATCGCCGCGCGCAACGCCTCGGCGGCGTTCACGTTGTGGCCGCCGTCGATGATGAGCGTCGGCGACGAACGCACCTGTTCGATGCGTCCCGGAATCTTCACCGAACTCAACGCCTCGGCCACCAGATCGCCGTCGAGCGCGCCGCTAACCGGAATCACCACCTCGCACGCGCACAATGCCGCGAGCGCGTTGTGCGCCTGATGCTCGCCGAACTTGTCGACCGGCACGTCGGCGTAGGTGCCGTTCGGCGTGCGCAGCGTGACCATCTGGCCTCCCACTGCGGGCATGCGCGAGACGACCTCCGCCTCGTAGCCGTCGCGGATGAGCGTCGCATGGTTCTCGGCCGCCGCCTGCTCGATGATCGGCATGACTTCACTCTCGTGCGGCTGCCGCCCGATGATCGCCGTGCAGCCCGGCTTGATGATGCCCACCTTCTCCTGCGCGATCTGCTCAACCGTGTCGCCGAGCCATGCCATGTGGTCCATGTCGATCGGCCCAATCACCGCCGCATCCGCGTCGAGCACATTCGTCGCGTCCCAGCGACCGCCCATGCCGACCTCGACGATCGCGACGTCGACCGGCGCGTCCGCGAACTTCCAGATTGCCATCGCCGTGAGCACTTCGAAGAAGCTCATGCGCGGCGCGCCCTCCTCGTCCATTTTCTTGTCGACGAGCGTGACGAAGTCCTTCACCTGATTCCACAGTTCCACGAAGTCGTCGTCGGACAGGCGCTGCCCGTCGATGGCGATGCGCTCGCTCACATGCTCGAGATGCGGCGACGTGTACAGGCCGGTCCGCATGCCGTATGCCCTGCAGATCGCTTCGGCCATGCGCGCCGTGGATCCCTTGCCGTTCGTGCCGGTGATGTGGATGATGCGGAACGAGTCCTGCGGATTGCCGAGCAGGTCGAGGATCATCTTCATTCGCTTGAGATCCAGGTTCGTCGTGTTCCGCTCGCTCGGACGGCTCATGATGTCTCGCTCGACGTCCCGCACACTCATCTGATTGTCGCTCATAAGCACTCTTCCCGCGTATGTATACAGACCTCGTCCATTCTATGCACTTGCCCGACCGTCCGCCGCCAGCGCACGCTATAGTGTTTCCTACATGGTTGAGCGCGGGACTTGTGGGCCGTATGGATGACGATGCAGGCATGACGACGGAGACATCGGAGACGACGGATCGGCACGGCCGATACACGCTCGGCATTGTGGACAACGACCCGCTGGTTGCCGAGGCGCTACGCTCCTCATTCAAACGCTTCCACGCCCCGCTCGAGGTGATCTGGACGCTCACCGACTCCGAAGATGCCCTCGCCCGCTGTCTGCATGCGCAGGGCCGCCCCGACGTCCTCCTCACCGACATCGACATGCCCCGCCTCTCCGGCCGCGGCCTCTTCCATGAACTCCAAAACCGCAAACCCCCCATCACCGTCATCGGCATCTCCGCGTTCCCGAACATCGCCGAAGAACCCGGTTTGGTCATCCTGCCCAAGGAATCCACCGTCGAGGAGATCGTCCAACTCGCCGGCATGCTCCGCCACGACGACCTGACCCGCTGGGTCCCGACCCCCACGAAACCAAACCCACTCTCCCCCAGTGAACTCCAAGCCCTCACCCACTACTCCGAAGGTCTTACAACCACCGCGATAGCCCACACCATGCACGTGAGCGAGTCAAGCGTGAAGACCTTCGCCAAGCGCGCGTATGAGAAACTCGACGCCCATTCCCGCACCGAAGACATCGTCATCTGCGTAAGAAACGGGTGGATCTGACATGACCGAAATACTATCTGCAGACTCCCCAACCAAACCGAGACTGCTCACCAAACTCGTCGCCCACCTGCGCGCGCATCCATTCATCATCACTGGCACATTGTTCTGCGCAGCAGTGCTCGTGTTTGAATGGCTCACGTATTGGCCGGATCTCAACAGCTTCGAGACTGCCTTGAGCACACTGATTCTCGTGCTCACGCTTGGTGTCGCCGCCAAGCCGGTCCTGTTCAGTCTGTCGATCATCGTCGTCGAAGTACTGTGTGGGATCTCCTACATCTTCCCGATCGTCCACTCCGGTCCGACCGTCTATTACAGCGTCTGGCTTGCGCTCATCGTAATCGGTTACGAAATGCCCGCGAAATACGCGATTCCGATCACCGTGATTGCCGCGCTCGACACGATGGTCGACAACTCGATCTTCCAGGTGCCGTTCGACGCGAACGACATCGGTTTCGCCGCCACGTTCCTGCTCGATGGGTTCGCAGGCCTCGCAATCCGCCGCAACAAGGAGTTCGCACGACTCAAATACGAACAGCACGAACAGGCCAAGCAGATTCATCTCGTCCGCACGCTGCACGACGACATCGGCGGCTCGCTCTCCTACGCACTGCTGCTATGCCGGAACGCTCAGGCCGAGACCGATCCGGACACGCTGCGCACGTCGCTGGAGACAATCACGCAAACCGTGGAATCCACGCTTGCAGATCTGCGCACCAATATCATCACGCCACTTTCCGCATCCACACTGGCATCCACGGCGATATCCCGTAACGTGGATGAGTCGACGACCACCGGCAGCTGCGCTCGCCTATGCCAGAACGTGCTCAGGCAGCGGGCACGGCTGGAACAAGCGGGATTCAACGGCACGATTCATGTGTCTGGCGAGGCGACAGACGAATCTGCGAACTTCGTGAACACATGCCTTACGGAGATCTGCAACAACATCCTCAAGCACGGCACCCATTCGTATGTGGTGCGCATCAGGTTCGGCGAGCGCACCACACTTGTCGCCTCGAACGAGATTGCAGCGGGCAAGTCACATCCTGATTCGGCTCATCATGGTCTGGAGATGCTCGAATCCAGCCTCCACGACCTCGGCGCGACGATGACCGTCAGCTAGGAGGATGGAATCTGGACTCTGGCAATCGAACGATGAGGAATCAGAAGTTCAATTGGCATCCGGAGCCTTCCAGTGCATGCGTGGGTTGGGTGCGAAGTCAGTCGGCAGGTAATCGGTTGTTCCGCTCAGCATCTCGTTGAGTCTGCCGTCGGTGTCGATGGCATATACGGAATCAAGGTTCTGAATGTCCGATTCGTAGAGCTTGTACACGAAGATCTTGCAGCGATTGCGCCCATCCTCCGGCACTGCGATCACCGTGGCGAAGCCGCCGGTCCCTTTGGCCAGAAGGGTCTTCAAGAGCGGTAGGCTATCGTTGCCCAGTGAATCGGGAAGATGGAAGTGCTGGTGGTCGATGTGGCTCGTGGTTGTGTTCACTGTCTCGATGGCTCCGGATTCGAGGAACACCGTCAGTTGGTCGCCTACGGTGAGCCCTGCGCCATAACGCATGGTGTTGTCGTCCTGCGATCGCATCACATCCTTGGCGAAGTCGATCACCTCGGCGCTGGTGAGCTTATGCGTCTTCACGTTCCACTTGATGAGGTTCCACAGCTTGATGTCTTCCTTGTAAGCGGGCGAGGGCGAGGTGCCCAAGAGCGACAGCTCGTCATTGATGCAAGGCGCTGCGCCAACGACCTGCGGCAGATCGATCTTCGGCACCGACAGGCTTGCCACGGACGCCACCTTGCGGCCGCTCCGAGGATTGTCGATGCGATACAGATTGGTCGCGGTCGTATCCTGAGACACGGCATAGGTCCCGCTCGTGCATTGTGCGATAGCTTGCGGCACCTCCCCCTCCAATGTCAAGGATGCATCAGGCTCGGGCGTGAACCACTGCAACGTGAAGTTCGACCGGTCAGTGAACGGCGCGTCGTATACGGTGATCACTGCGTCGTTCGCAACCGATACCAACGCCCATTGTGTTCCGAACGTCTCTTGCCGGTCCTTGACCTATCCCTTGCCGTGTTCATTCGAAATCAGGTAGTCACGCTTCTGGTCCTGGAAGAACACGCCGGTGTCGTTCCACACGATGTGCTGTTGGAGCATACCTTCCGTCTGAATGTATTCCGCGCGGCCATTGCTGTGTACGAGTGCCACATAGCCCTTGTCGACGGTCTCGAACTTCTTGCTCGACGGGTTGAGCGCAATCGCTGCAATCACATCATCAAGTTCTGCAGACTCCGGCGAGACGATCCTCATTCCGAACGCCCCGGCCATGCCGTCACGCACGCTGCATCCGCCCACGACCATGCATACGCATATCACGGCTGCGATCTTGGCGAATATCCTACGCATCGCGCTCACCTCCTGAATGATTGGTGTACTTCCATTCCAGCATCAGCGAGCGCGACACTCAATCTATCGCTGTCCCCAAAACGGTCAATCTGCGAACAGATTCGCAATCAGACGACCACACTGTCACCAAGTTTGGTCGATTACCGCGCACGGCGTTCGGCAGACTGCCATAGTCTGCTCTGATATGGTCGTTCCCTGCGCGCGGCGTTCGGTAAACGACCATAGTTCGCCGTACTTTGGTCGTTCACTGCACAACGCGTTCGGTACACGACCAAAGTTAGCTGCAGTACAGTCGTTTACCGCACACTGTGTTCGGTAGCCGACACTGGCGTTCTGCTGTGCACGGCGAACAGATTCGCGCCCGCGACTACCATGTTGGGCAATAGATATCTCATGCCCAAACAGTGGAGAAAAGAGCAGCAATGAGCGAAGTGATCACCGAGCAGGACAAGGAATACGAGGCGCGTGAGCAGGCGGGGGCGCCCGGCGACGATCAACCAATGAACGACCGCGTGAACAATCGTTCGCTGCGCCCGCGTTCCGACGCGTTCGCGGACTTCATGAGCGGCGGCTGGGACGACAACGAGCCCGAGATCGAACGCCTTGAATCCGCCTCCTACATTCCGGCACGACTCCAGGTGCTGAGCGAGGCGTTCCCCGGCGAGCGTCTGGTGATTCCGGCAGGCCAGCCGAAGGTGCGCAACAATGACTGCGACTACGCGTTCCGCCCGGATTCCGCGTTCTCCTATTACACCGGTCTCGGCCAGGACTACGAGGCGGGCGCGGTGCTCGTGCTCGACCCGAACGAGGATGGCACGCATACGCCGATGCTGTTCGTGGCCCCGCGCGCAGACCACTACACACAGGACTTCTTCAAGGACCCACACTACGGCGAGTACTGGGTCGGCCCGCGCGCCGGATTGAAGGAGCTCGAGGCGATGACCGGCATCGAGACGCACGACATCGCCCAGCTGGACGACATGCTCGGCAAGGACGTCGGTACCGAGAACGGCGCCGTGCAGCTGCGCGTGATCCGCGAGACGGATCCGCAGATCACGGCCATCGTGAACGAGGTGCGCGAGGGGCATGGTTTCCCGGATGAGGCCGACAATACGGTGCGCGACGACAAGCTGCACGAATTCGCCTCCGAAGCGCGCATGGAGAAGGACGACTTCGAGGTGCGCGAGATCCGCCGTGCCGTCGACGCCACCAAGCACGGCTTCGACAACATTCTGAGAAAGCTACCGAGCACACTGGGCAAGCCACGCTCCGAACGCATTCTCGAAGGCGCATTCAATGCGGTTTCACGCGAGGAAGGCAACGAGGTCGGCTATGACACAATCATTGCCTCGGGTGCCCATGCGCCGATTCTGCATTGGATCCGCAACACGGGCACCGTGAACGATGGCGAGCTGCTGCTCATCGACGCCGGCGTGGAAGTCGATTCGCTGTACACCGCCGACATCACGCGCACGTTCCCGACGAACGGCAAGTTCACCGATTTCCAGAAGAAGCTGTACCAGGCCGTGCTCGACTCGCAGCAGGCCGGGTTCGAAGCCGCGAAGCCGGGCGCGACCTACTCCGACATCCACCATGCCTGCATGCGCGTGATCGCCGAACGGCTGCATGACTGGGGCATTCTTCCGGTGGACGTCGAGGAGAGCCTCTCGCCCGAGGGACAGCAGCACCGCCGTTGGCTCGCATGCGGCGTCGCGCATCATCTCGGCCTTGACGTGCACGACTGCGCGCAGGCCCGCTATGAGTCGTACCAAGGTGCGAAGATCACGCCGGGCATGGTGTTCACGATCGAACCGGGCCTCTACTTCCGCGAGGACGATCTGATGATTCCGCCGGAGTACCGCGGCATCGGCATTCGCATTGAAGACGACGTGCTGATGACCGAGGATGGCCCGGAATGGATCTCCGCCGGCATTCCGAAGCAGATCGACGACGTCGAGGCCTGGATGGCGCAGATAGCGGCCGAGAACAACTAAGGAACACAGGAGCATGTCGACCCCCGATTTCATTCTCGAACTTCGCAAACACATCGGCCACATGCCGTTGTGGCTCATTGGCATCACCGCCTATGTGACCGACGGCGACGGTCGGGTATTGCTCGGACGTCGCCTCGACACCGGCGAATGGGCGCTGGTCTACGGCATCAACGAGCCCGCCGAGGATCCGGCGGACACCGTGGCGCGCGAAGTGAGGGAGGAGACGGGAGTCGACGTGATCCCCACCGATCTCGTCTCGGTCAAGGCGTCCACGCGCATGGTCACGTACGCGAATGGCGACCAGACCCAATACCTCGACCTCACCTACCTGTGCCGGCTCGACCCGAGCGGCAACACCGAGCCATTCGTGGGCGACGACGAAAATCTGGGCGTGGGCTTCTTCCCGCTCGACCAGCTGCCCGCTCCCCTTGCGCAATCCACGGTGGAACGCATGGCGTATGTGCGCGAGTATCTGCTCAACCGGGACCACGGCGACGCACACGCGCAGTTCACATTCCGCGGTGAAATCGAACACCTGTGATGTATTCCATGTTTGCCAAGAGCTAGTTCAGCGAAAACACAGCTTCACGCGTCTATGATGAACCTCAGACTGGCGGAGACACCGCCGCACGCAGAGTCTGCGTGGACCTACGAGGTGAATATGACTAGAATCGCCGTACTCGGAGCAAACGGACGCATCGCACGCATTGCCGAAGACATGCTGCTCGCCCATGACGACATTGAACTGGCATTGTTCATTCACACTGAGAACGAACTCGGTGCCGACATCAAGAACAACCCGCGCGTGACGCTCGTCAAGGGCGATGCGAAGAACCCGGATGACGTGCTCGCCGCCATCAAGGGCGCCGATGAGGTGTACGCGAACCTCGCCCCGGGCCGTGACGGCAGCGCAGACATCGTTCCCATGGCCAAGGCGGTCGTGAGCATGATGGACAAGGCCGGCATCAAGCGTCTGATCTGGATCTCATCGCTCGGCATCTACGGCGAGGTCCCCGGCGAGTTCGGCGCATGGAACGCCAAGGTGCTCGGCGACTACCTCATCAACTACCGCAAGGCCGCAGATGTGGTCGAAGCCAGCGACCTGGATTATACGATCATTCGTCCGGCATGGCTCACCGACAAGGACGAGATCGACTTCGAGATCACCGAGAAGGGTGAACTCTTCAAGGGCACCGAGGTCTCGCGCAAGTCCGTGGCCAGCGAGGTCGTGGAGCTGCTGCTCAACCCGAGCGAGGAAGTCCGCGCCTCGATCGGCCTCGACAAGCCGGGCACCGAAGGCGACAAGCCGGAATGGATGCTCTCGAACTCCACCGAGCACCTGTCCGAGTAACGGCTTGGCATAGATAGCCCAAGGCACCCGAATCGGGATTGGCATCGCGCATGTCACCCGATTCGGGTGCCTTGTTTTTTGGGCGTGTCGATGTATTAACTGCGTTAATATATAAACATCGTTAACACATGAGTTCGCGGCTGCCCAGCGGCCGTACACAACGGAGTGAACGCCGAAGGAGGTGCCATGAACTCGCTGACCACCACCGAACAGCAAACCCTGAGCGAATACAATCGAGCCCGCACACTGCAGTATCTGCACCACCACGGCATCGCCTCACGCGCACAGATTGCCAAGGCACTGCACCTCACACCGGCGGCACTGAGCAAGATAAGCAACTATCTGCTCGCCAGCGGCGCAATCGTAGAGACCGGTGCCCTCGAAGGCAAGGGCAACCGCAGGTCAATCGGACTGGCGGTCAATGCCCGGGCGTTCCAGGTGCTCGGCGTCAAATTCGCGCGCAGTCTCATCGAGATCGGTCTGTTCGACCTCGCCGGCAAGCCGTCGTTCATACGCGAACTGCCCACCGTGGAGAACACGACGATTCCGCAGGCCATCGAAAGCCTGCATGCCGAAATCAAACGCCTGCTCGCTGAGCACCCGCACATCCTGGCCATCGGCATGGCCGTGCCGGGACCCTACCTGCGCGATCGCGGGCACACTGCAGTCGTCTCATCCATGGAACAATGGCGACAGGTCAACTTCCGCGCCGAATTCGAACATGCCTTCGACGTGCCGGTGATCATAGAACAGGACGCCCGCGCCGGCGCACTCGCCCAGTATCTCTTCGACCCGAATCCGGCGAATGAGAATCTGGCATACTATCTGCTCGGCGAAGGCATAGGCCTGGGCGTCATCGATCACGGCACCGTGATCAACGGCTCGCTCGGCGCGGCCACGGAGATCGGCCATGTGAGCATAGACGTGAACGGCAAGGCATGCGATTGCGGCAATGTCGGCTGCCTCGAACGCTACTGCTCGGCGGTCGCCATACACGAGGCGATGCTCGGCAACGGCATGCTCGCCACAGATTCCCGGATCACCCATCGCGAGGCGTGCGCCGAGCTGTTCGCACGGGCGCAATCCGGCGACGGGCAGGCACGTGAGCTGGTCGAGCGGATCGGCACGTTCGTCGGCTATGGCTGCGTGACCATCTGCAACGCGTTCAATCCATCTCGCATCGTGATTGGCGACATCGTGGCGCAAGCCGGCGAACCGCTGCTCCAGCGCGTGCGCGAGGTGGCCTGCGAGCGTGTGATCCCCGAGATCATGCAGTCCACGCAGATCGAGCTTTCGGCACTGCCCACCGATGCAGCGGTGACCGGCGCCGCAGCTGTGGCGATTACGTACATTCTCGACCATCCATCGCAATTCTTTGCCAACGGTACGTAGAATTGAATGAATCTGTTCACAAGCGACACAACCAAACAACAACACACAAGAAAGGTGACATCATGTCAAAGCCAATCGTGGTCTCCCTCGGCGAACTCCTGTGGGACATGCTCCCCACCGGCAAGCGTGCCGGCGGCGCCCCGATGAACTTCGCCTACCACGCCATGAACAACGGCTGCGAAGCCTATGCGGTCAGCGCCGTCGGCGAGGATGAGCTCGGCGATGAACTCGCCATCGCCGCGGAGAAGGCCGGCATCCACGCCGTGCTGCAGCGCAACGCATGGCCCACCGGCACCGTCGAGGTGGCCCTGAAGAACGGCATCCCGGAGTACACGATCGTCGAGAACGTCGCCTGGGATCACATCTCCTACACCCGCCAGCTCATCGACATCGTCGAGCAGGCCGACGCCGTGTGCTTCGGCACGCTGGCACTGCGCTCCCCCGAGTCGCACGACACGATCATCGAACTGCTCAAGCACACCAAGGACGGCGCGCTCAAGTTCTTCGACATCAACCTGCGTGGCGACATGTATTCGAAGGAACTCATCGAGGAGATGCTCAGCTATGCGAACGTCTTCAAGATCAACGACGAGGAGCTGCTGCTGATGCGCGGCATGTTCGGCATCGAGAACACCTCCGACGAAGAGGCCTGCAAGTGGTTCATCGAGCAGTTCGACCTGCGCTACCTCATTCTCACCGGCGGCGCCACCTTTTCCACGATCATGTCGAACGACGGCGAGGTCTCCACGCTGGCAACCCCGCACGTCACCGTGGCCGACACCGTTGGCGCCGGCGACTCGTTCTCCGGCACCTTCACCGGCCGCATTCTCAACGGCAACTCCCTCGGCCTCGCACACCGCGCAGCCGTGAACACCGCCGCATTCGTGTGCACGCAGGAAGGCGCATGGCCGACCTACCCGGCCGAGATCACCGACTACCTCGCCGAGATCAGCAAGTGAGCGTGACACTTCCCCGACATTGAACCGGAGTCTGCAGACTGCTGCGACTCTGGTTTTCTTATGCCCCACCGCGCTATAGTGCCGGTATGAGAATCGTATTGCAGAAAGTGAGCCACGCCGGCGTGACCGTGACCGATGAGGCCACCGGCGGACTCGACCCGACATTCACCGAACAGACCATCGCAGCCGGCTATGTGCTGCTCGTCGGCGTGAGCGATGCCGACGGCACCAGGCAGATCGACTGGCTCGCCCACAAGATCTCGAATCTGCGCGTGTTCGAAGACGAACAAGGCAAGATGAATCTGTCGATTCACGACGTCGGCGGCTCGGTTCTGTCGATCTCGCAGTTCACATTGTTCGCGGACACCAGAAAAGGCAATCGTCCGAGCTTCGTGCGCGCCGGCAAGCCCGAGCATGCCGAACGAATCTGGCTCGAATTCAACGAGGCGTTGCGCGCGCAGGGGCTTCAGGTGAAGGAGGGCAGATTTGGCGCGCATATGAACGTGTCGCTGGTCAATGACGGCCCGGTGACGATTCTGTTCGACACCGAGGAGCTCGGCATATAGCGCCACAATCAATGATGGCGAGAGCATACGCCCTCGCCATCATTCCCGTACTTCACCCGGAACGTTGTTCCAAGTCGCGGATACCCATAGTCTACACTGCGCCGCGATATATGCCGAAGCCGGTCACATATGCGAAAACCCACTGTTTCCAGTGGGTTTTCTCGTATTTTGTGGAGCCGCGGGGGATTGAACCCCGGTCCGGTGACCGTACCCTCGTCCTTCTACATGCTTAGTCTGCTGACTCGAACGAGCGTATTTTCGGCCCCCGCCAATGCCGCAGACAACTGGCGGCGAGCCTAGCCACAGCAAAATGTTCTTGCAAGACCCTGCAGTTCAATCTCACAAGTAAGTCTTCTCACGACACCTGACCTCTCCCCGAAGACGCGGGAGAGCAGATGGAGTGCTAACTCGCTGGATTAAATCTGATTACGTTTAAAATCAGGCAGCGAGAGCGAACTCAGTGCGATTAGATTTAGCACTTATTTTTATTGCAGAGAACATCACGAGCGGACTCTACATTCTCGGCATGCTTCTCCAAGGCGAACAGATCACCGTCGAAACCAATCGGCCCCTTTTGAATTATCAAACTCACCGGCGTAGCTCTCGCCTAGCCGGACTTTTCAATATAGCACAACACGAACGCACTCGCAATATTCCGGTTTCGCGCAGATAATCGAGCGCCCGTTCACATGCGTGCATAGCGGGCGCTCAATATATATCTGCAGATTCCCTAGGCCTCCTCGGCGAGCAGCTTGCGCAGCTCCTCGCGATGTGCGGCCTGCTCGCGGGGACCCGGAACAGGCAGCGACGCTAGCAGCTTGCGCGTATACGGATCGCTCGGATATTGCATGATCTGCGAGGCGTCGCCGTGCTCGACAATGCGGCCCTTGTGCATCACCATGATGCGGTCGGCAAGCATGTCCACCACAGCAAGATCGTGCGTGATGAACAGGCACGCGAAGCCGATCTCCACCTGCAGCGTCTTGAACAGCTCGAGCACCTTCGCCTGCACCGACACATCGAGCGCCGAAGTCGGTTCGTCGGCAATGAGCAGACTCGGTTTGAGCGCAAGCGCACGGGCCAGCGACGCACGCTGGCGCTGGCCGCCGGAGAGCTCGTGCGGGAAGCGGTTCATGTATGCACGCGGCAACTGCACCATCTCGAGCAACTCCCCCACATACTGCTTCGCCTGCGAGACCGTCTTGTATCGACCATGCACAATGAGCGGCTCGGCCACATTCTCGAGAATCGTCATGAGCGGGTCGAAGGAGCTGCCCGGGTCTTGGAACACGAAACCGATCTGCTCGCGTAGCGGCTTGAACTTGCGTTCCTTGAAATCACGCATCTCCATGCCCAGCACATTGAGCGAACCAGCGGAAATGCGCTGCAAGCCGGCGATGGCACGGCCTGTAGTCGATTTGCCCGAACCGGACTCGCCCACCAATCCCAGCACCTCGGATTTGTGAATTTCAAAGCTCACATCGTCCACTGCCTTGAAATCCGGTTGCATCAAGTGTCCCGGATAGGTGATGTCCATATGCTCGGCCTTGACCACCACCGGCTCCTCACGCCAATCGACACTGCGCTCGATCACATGTCCGGCGGCATCGCGCACAATGAGCTGCTGCCCGATGCGCGGCACGGCTGCCAGCAGGCGTTTCGTGTAGTCGGCCTGCGGATTGTAGAAGATCTGGTCCACGCTCCCCTGCTCGACCACATGGCCGCGATACATGACGACCACCTGATCGGCGAGATCGGCCACAACACCCATGTTGTGCGTGATGATGAGCACAGAGGCACCGAATTCGTCGCGGGCGAGACGCAGCAGATCGAGGATCTCGGCCTGCACCGTCACGTCGAGTGCCGTCGTCGGCTCATCGGCGAGAATGAGTCCGGGATTGAGCACGAGGGCCATGGCGATGACGATGCGCTGCTTCTGGCCGCCCGAGAACTGATGCGGGTAGTAGTCGATGCGCGTGGCGGCGTCCGGAATGCCAACCTTCTCAAGAATCTCGATTGATTTCGCCCGCAATTGCTTCTTGTCGGTCAAACCGTGCGCGCGCAGACCCTCCTCGATCTGCCAGCCGATCGTATAGACCGGGTTGAGCACCGAGTTCGGCTCCTGAAACACCATGGCCGCAGCGCCACCGCGCACCTGCTGCAGGTCCTTGCCGCTCATGGTGAGCACATCGAAGCCTTCGGCCCCGTCCTGTGCGGTGCGAATGTAGATCGCACCGCCAGTGGTGGCCGTCTCGGGCAGCAGCTTGATGATCGAGCGCGCGGTCACCGATTTGCCGGAGCCGGATTCGCCGACCACACCCACCACGGTCTTGCGGGGAATGGTGAAATCGACACCGTCGATTGCCTTGATCGGGCCCGCGTCCGTCATGAACGAGACGCTCAGACCCTTGATGTCGACCAGATTGTCTCCCATTGGCCCAGTGCGTTCCAACTCATCGCTCATCGTCGATCACTCCTTCGCTCTCATCCGGCACGTCTTTGTTCACCACGGCCATCTCCGGATCCTGCGTCACGAGGTATTCGTTCACATCCTCACCCAGATTGGCAGGTTTCTCGGTGGCATCCTTGATGGCCGCGTACTCCTGTTCCACAACGGCCTGTGGGGTAGGCCCGGCGTCAGGCGAATCCACCGAGGTGTCTTCGATCGAACCGACCACTTCGCCGGCGGACTTGCGCGCACGCAGGCGCGGATCCGCCAAGTCGTTGAGCGACTCGCCGATCAGCGTGATGCCAAGCACAATGAGCACAATGGCCAGACCGGGGAACACGGCGGTCCACCAAATGCCGGAGGTCACATCGGCAACGGAACGGTTGAGGTCGTAGCCCCATTCCGCGGCTGCCGTCGGTTCGATGCCGAAGCCAAGGAAGCCCAAGCCGGCAAGCGTGAGAATCGCCTCCGACGAGTTGAGGGTGAGGATCACCGGCAACGTACGCGTAGAGTTCTTGAGCAGGTGCTTGCTCATGATGCGCCAGGTGGAGGCGCCCACTACCTTGGCGGATTCAATGTACGCGGAATCCTTGATGCGAATCACCTCGGCACGGATCGTGCGGAAGTACTGCGGAATGTACACGACGGTGATCGAAATGCCGGATGCGAGAATGCCGCCCCACAGGCTCGATTGGCCGCCCGAGATCATAATGGCCATGAGAATCGCCAGCAGCAGCGACGGGAACGAGTAGACGGCGTCGGCGATCACAACGAACACCCGATCCACCCATCCGCCGAAATACCCGGAGACAAGCCCCAGGAACACGCCCGCGAAAATGGAGAGCAGCACAGCCACCACAATGGCGATGACGGCGGTGCGCGCACCCCATACCGTGCGGCTGAACACGTCGAATCCACCCACCGTGGTGCCCCAGATATGCTCGCGTGACGGCGCGGCCTGCGTCGGGAACGCAACACCGTCGTCACCCTTGATCTGCGCATATCCATATGGCGCGATCCACGGCGCGAACACCGCCACGAGCAGGAAGAACCCCGTCAGCACCAGACCGGTGACGAGCATGCCCTTCTGCCAGCCGACGGCAATTTTCAGATCGCGCACCACAGGCAGTTTCGAGAACCATGACTGCGGCTTCTCTATGTTGAGATTCTCCAGACGCGCGTCACCCGGCACGCCGACTCTGGTTTCCGTGCTTTCACTCATTTCAGTACCTCACTCGCGGATCGATCAACGCGCTGATCACGTCGACGATGAAGTTGACCACGGAGACGATGATCGCAATCAGGATCACAATGCCCTGCACCGCCACGAAATCACGCGCCTTCAAATAATTGGAGAGCATGAATCCCAAGCCCTTCCATTCGAACGTGGTCTCGGTGAGCACCGCGCCAGCGAGCAGCAATGCGATCTGCATGCCCATCACCGTGATGATCGGGATCAGGGCCGGGCGCCAGGCGTGCTTCGACATCAGGCGCTTCTCGGAAACGCCGCGGGAACGGGCGGCCTCGATGTAGCCGGCATTGTAGGTGGAGATCACATTCGTACGCACCAGTCGAATGAACACGCCCGCCGTGAGCAATCCCAAGGCCAGCGCCGGCAGGATCGCATGCATGAGCACGTCGCCAAGCACCTTCATGTCGCCGAGTTGCAATGCGTCGACAATATACAACCCGGTGGGTGAAACCAATCTGGAGAACTGCATCTCCGATTGCAGCGAGGAACGTCCGGAGCTCGGAAGAATACCGAGTCCCACCGAGAAGATGAGTTTGAGCACCAACCCGAGGAAGAACACCGGCGTCGCATAGCACAGAATGGCGAACATGCGAATGCCGGCATCCTGCGCACGATCGCGGTGCTTGGCGGCGATGCGTCCGAAGCCGATGCCGACGAGCAATGCCACGACGAGCGAGAGCAACGCCAGTTCGAGCGTGGCGGCGCCATACCGTGTGAGCACCGAGATCACCGGCTGGTTGTCGGTGAGGGTGCGGCCGAGGTCGCCATGCAGCAAGCCACCCAGGTAATCGAAGTACTGCACGATGAGCGGGCGGTCATAGCCGGCCTCGTGAATGCGGCGCTGCAGTTCCTCCGGTGTGAGTCTGCCGCCCATCGCGGCCGAGATCGGATCGCCGGTGGCACGCATCACGAAGAACACGATCGTGACGAGAATGAACACGGTGGGGATAATGAGCAGGAAGCGACCGAGAATGAAACGGAAGAATCCTGCGGAAAGTCTGTTTTTATGCGCGGTTGGTTTCGATGATGCGGAATCCGCCGGCGATGCTATTGCTTGAGACACCGGATCTCCTTGGAATAATGCGGGAATGAACTGGACAACGAGCCGGGAACAGTCAATGCCTGGTGCGTTCCGGAAAGAACGCACCAGGCTGACCTATGCGAAGGACCTCAGTTCTTCACCACGGAGGCGTAGCGGAAACGGAACGAGGGGTCGAGCACGACACCGGAGACGTTGCTGCCGGTGACCGCCACCTGGTTGCCCTGTAGCATGGGCAGCGTGGAGAGGTCGTCGGTCTCGGTCTTCTGAATGTCCTTGAGCATGCCCTCGCGCTTGGCTTCGTCCTTCTCGCCGGCCTGCGCCACAATGGCGTCGTTGACCTTCTTGTTGGAGTAGCCGTTGTTCACGAAGTTGCCGTCGCGGAAGAACGGAGAAAGGTAATTGTCGGGGTCGGAGTAGTCCGGGAACCAGCCGAGCTGGTACACCGGGTAGCTCCCGTCGGAGTCGTCGGTGACCACACGCTCCTTGTTGTACTGCGTCCATTCGGTCTGCTGCAGGTCGACCTTGAACAGGCCGTCGGCCTCGAGCTGGCTCTTGATGGCGGCGTATTCGTCGGCCGAGCTGGAACCGTAATGGTCGCCGTTGTACTGGAGCTTGAGATCCACCGGGGTGGGCACGCCGGCGTCCGAGAGCGTCTTCTTGGCCTTGGCGGCGTCCGGCTTGCCGTTGTCCGTGTAGGCCTTGAGCGTGTCTTCATGACCGGTCAGACCATCGGGAATGAAAGAATAGAGCGGGGTGTAGGTGCCCTTGTACACCTTCTGCGAAAGCTCGTCGCGGTCGATGAGGCTGGCGACGGCCTGGCGTACGGCCTTGGCCTTGACGGCGTCGGCGTCCTTCTGCGATTCGCCGTACGGCTGGAGCTTGAAGTTGAAGGCGAGCATGCGCACCTCACCGCCCGGGCCCTTGACGACCTTCACCTTGCTGTTCTTGCCGAGGTCCTCGATGTCGGTGGGCGAAAGCGAGCGGTATGCAACATCGACCTGCCCCTGCTCCACGGCCATCTTCAGATTGGAGGCATCGGCGAAGTACTTCACCTGCACACCGGAGTTCTTCACCGGCGTCAGCCCCTGGTAGTTGCCGTTCTTCGAATAGCTCACGGCCTCGTTGAGCTTGAACGAGTCAATCTGATAGGGGCCGGCGAATGCCTTGCCGCTCACGATTGTGTCGGCATCGGTGATCTTGTCTGCCGAGAACACCTCGTCGTCGACGATGGGGCCTGCCGGCGAGCTCATGACCTGCTTGAGCGTGACATCGAACGGCACCTTCGAATTGAACACGACGGTGTTGGCATCCGGGGTTTCAATCGAATCGATGTTGGCGAGCAGCGAGCTCGGTCCGTTCGGGTCGTTGATCGTGTTGATGCGGTCGTATGAGAACTTCACGTCCTTCGAGTCGAGCGTGTGACCGTTCGCGAACTTGAGGCCGTCCTTGATCTTGACGGTGAACTGCTTGCCGTCCTTGCTCCACGTGCCGTCGTCGGCTGCGATGTCCGGCGAAAGCTCGGAGGTGTTGTAATCCTGTGCGTACAGGAAGGGGAACACCTGAATCTGCACGGCATAGGAACCGTTGTCGTACGAACCGGCCGGGTCGAGCGACGTCACCTTGTCGGTGGTGCCGACAAGCACGCTGTTCTCACCCGCGGCGTTGGCGGCGTCGTCCTTCACGCCGCCGCAGGCGCTCACCGAGGCGAGCGCGGCCACCAATGCAATGGCGGCGATGATCTTCTTTGCGTTCACACTGAACCCTCTCTCTTCTGGAATTGCTCCACTCTCTCACGGAACAATTACCAAGCAGATTGTCAGCTTCACGCATTACCTGCACGTTTCGTCTCAGCATACGTATGCGCATGAATAGGCATGCTGGAGGCAAAAGCATTGCAATTCAGCGCTTTTTTGATTTCCGGGGTGTTTCCGGTCGGTTTCGCATGCTGAGATTGGCCCGGGGCCACGCTCTCCCCGGCTTCGTTATTTGATGATTGGCCTTCTCGGCGCAGAGACGTTGACCTGCTTTTTGTCGCCGATCACATTCGGGTCGTTCATGATCTTGTCGACAATCGCCATCTTGAGTTTCAGTTCCGCGCTGTCGCCCCACACGATGGTGATGCCGTTGTCGAGTGTGGTCGTCACCGAGTCCTGCGTGTTCGCGCTCACCGCGGTCACTCGGGTGCGCCAGGATTCCGGCATCGCATCGAGGATCGTCACGGCAGCGCGCACCGATCGCTGGCCGAGTGCGTCGTCGATGTTCTTCACCTCAATCACCGGAATGCCCTTGACCGCTTGATTGGTCACGGAATTGAGCACACGCGTCTGGTTGTCGACAGCCGTCAGACCGTCCTTGCCTGCAACTTTGAGCATTGCCGCCGGTCGTTGCGCGGTCACTTCTACCTCGAGACCGTTCGGGAATTTCTTCGTGGCGCGTGACGAGGAGACGCCCGGGATGTCATCGAGCTGTTGTTCCACCGACTTGTCGGAGACGATGAGCAACGATTTGCCGGCCTGCTGTTTGGCTATGTCGAGAATCTGCGTGCGGTTCACCCACTCGTTCGCGCCCATCACCGTGATTCTGTCTTGCCGCAATCTCAGTGCCGGCGAGAAGAACAGCAGCCAGATCAACGCGATGACCAGTGCGAAGACGCCCGCGCCAATGCCTATGCGCATGGCGAGCACGCGCAGATTTGCGGTTTTCCTTTCTCGTTGGCGCTCCTTGAAATCCACGACTTTCGGCCGGGTGGCGACGCCGATCGTACCGGCGGACTCATTGAGCGTGCGCGCTACCAAATCCTCGCTTTCCAGCGCCCGTGCATCGACGAACGAACCGGGCGCGGAGACGGCCTTTGACTGCGAGGACTGTGCGGTGCGCGCCGTGCGTTCCGATTCACGCCTGCGTTTGCGCACGAGTTTGCGGAAACGGTACCGTGGGCGTTTGGCCGAATCATTCGGACCAGATGACGCCTGCGTGGATTCCACGGTGGCAGATTGCCGTTCGGCATCGTGGGTTCCGGACGTGGCTGTACGAGTCTGTACTGTTCGTGACTGGCCGCCACGCACACGTCTTTCCTTGCCGGCGCGCACCGATTGCGTGGCTTTTGCCGAACGGCCGGAACGTGCCTGCCTGCCACGCATCGCCTTCGGGTACTCTTCGAACGACTGCGATTGGGTGGACGGCTGCTCATCGTCCCGCACGGCTGCGGTATTGTCTCGGGTGTGCGATTCCGGCATATCACGGCGCGAGCGGACGGCTCGGTTCCCCGATCCGGCGGACCTGACCGACCGACCGCGCGGCCACTGCGGTTCCTGCCGCTCCGAGTCCGGGGAATGACCGGAGGAGCTCACCGTACGTCTTGCCATATCGCCTTCCTATGCCGTGTTCTGCAGCTGCTCAGTCCTGCTGGGCGTTGCCGTAATGCGCTTCGAGCACATGCAGGATCACCGGCCCCATCTTCGTGATGTCACCGGCGCCCACTGTGAAGATCACGTCTCCCGGCTGCGCGCGCATAGCGAGCATCTGGGCGGCGAGACTCATATCGTCCACCGCCTCGATCTCATACGAACCGTCACCATGCACCTTGTCCACAATCGTCCTCGGGGTCACCTGCGGGAAATCAGCCTGCTTCTCGCGGGCCGGGAATATGCCGGTCACAATCACATCGTCGGCCAGTGAGAGCGCATCGGCGAACTCCTGTGCGAAGAACTGTGTGCGTGAGAAGAGATGCGGTTGGAACAGCACATGCAGCTGCGAATCGGGGTAGCGTCTGCGTGCGGCCTTGAGCAGTGCCGTGATCTCGGTTGGGTGGTGTGCGTAATCGTCCACCACGGTGATGTCGCTCACTGTGCCGCGAATCTGGAATCGGCGGTTCGCGCCGAGGAAGGTGCCGGCCGCGGCCGCCGCGCGTTCGGCGTCCATACCCAGCAGAACGGCCGCAAGAATGGCTGCCGTGGCGTTGCGGGCGTTATGCAGGCCGGGAATCCTCAAGCTCACCGGCAATGCTACGTCGGCACCGGCAAGCGCGGCGGGAATGTCGATCACGAAGTTCTCGGTGCCGCTGTTCGCGGACTCATGTTCGGAGGCGATGTGCACGAAGGTGGCGCCGTTGAGGTCGCCGAGCTCGTCGGCGGTGTGGGTGGAATAGGCGATCACCTTGCGTGCGTCCTCTGGGGCGAGCGAGCGGAGCACGGCAAGCGCCCCGGCATCGTCGACGCACATAATCACCGCGCGGCGGGCATGCGTGATATGGTCGGCGAATGCCGCGTGATAGTTCTCCTCCGTGTGGTAGTGATCGAGATGGTCGGCCTCGGCATTCGTGATGATCTCGATGTCGGGGTGGTATTTGGCAAAGCTGCCGTCGGATTCATCGGCTTCGGCGACGAGCACCGTCCCCTTGCCGACATGTCCCCCATCGAGTGTGGTACCGTCGGGTCCCTGAATGGAGCCGCCGATCGCATAGCTCGGGTCGGCGAGTTCGCCGGTGCCGGCATGCGTGAGTATGTGGGCGAGCAGCGAGCTCGTGGTCGTCTTGCCATGGGCGCCGGCGACGGTCACGGCGTGCTTGCCGTTCATGAGCAGGGCGAGAATGTCACTGCGATGCACCAATTGGGCGCCGTTGGCCACGGCTGCGACGATCTCTGGATTGTCCGGCTTGATCGCGCTGGAATATACCACCACCTGCGCATCCTGCACGTTCTCGGCGCGTTGGGTGAATTGCACCGGTATGCCGAGTGATTCCAACCGCTCGGTTTTCGCGCCCGGTTTGCGGTCCGAACCGTCGACCGGCACTCCCTGCTCATGCAGCATCTCGGCGAGCACGCTCATGCCGGCACCACCTATGCCAATGAAATGCGTGTTGCCCAGATCTGCGGCACGCAGGTCTTCGCCGAACTGTGCCACGGTCGGATCAAGCACAATGGATTCCTTCACCTTCAAGCTCCTTGTTCTGTGTCTCGCTGTTGCATGCGAATATGACCTAGCCGCGCAAGTCGGCGATGGCGAGGATTCTTCGGGCCATGCGGTCCGCCGCATCACGAATGCCATACTGCCATGCATGCTCACCATACGAACGCAATCTGGCCGGGTTCGACAGCAATCCGGGCACTTGCATGGTCACCCACTGCGAGGTGAACGATCTGTCGTCCACAATGATGCCGCCACCTGCGTCGCTCACCGGAAGCGCGTTGAACCGTTGCTCGCCGTTGCCAATGGGAAGCGGCACATACACCGCCGGCAACCCAAGCGCCGTCAGCTCGCTCACCGTGCCGGCACCGGACCTGCATATCACCAGATCCGCGCAGGCGAACGCCTTGTCTATGCGTTCCAGGTACTGCGCGACGTGGTAGTTGCGTCCAGGTTGGCTTTCCTCGCCCAGACCCGTGAGCACATCGGCTCCGGCGTTCTGCACCACCAGATCACGTACCTCGTCAATCTTGCCCTTGCCTGTCAGATGCACGATCTGCGCCACTTCGGTGAGCTGCCTGGCGCTGCCGGCAATGGCACGGTTCATGCTCTGCGCTCCCAGCGAACCGCCGGTGACCACGATGATCGGCCGGTTCGGGTCAAGACCGAGTTCGGCGGCATTGCGGGTTCGGGCGCCTTCCCTGTCGCGTTCCAGCTCCTCGGCGAGATCCGCTATGGCAGGTCGCAATGGCAGTCCCACACGCTCGATTCCGCCATCCTTTGCAGGCTTGAGTCCGGTTGCGTCGTAGGCGGTGCCAATGAACTGCGCCCAACGGGCGCCCAGCTTGTTGGCCATGCCGGCACGGGCATTCTGCTCATGGATCACCACCGGAATCCCGAGCCTATGCGCGGCGGAATAGGCCGGCGCAGATGCGTAGCCGCCGAAGCCGACGACCACCTGGGTGCCCTGGTGCTCAAGGTACTCCACCACCTTGGCCTTCTCCGCCTTCCATTTGCGGGGAAATTCCAACGCCGCACGGTTGGGTCTGCGGGGGAACGGCACCTTCTCTATCGTCTCCAGTTGATACCCGGCCTGTGGCACCAGATCGGCCTCCAGCCCCACGGCCGTTCCCAATGCGATGATGTCGGCGTCGGGGTCGAGGCGCCGAATCGCGTCGGCCACGGCGAGCAACGGATTGACGTGGCCTGCGGTGCCACCACCCGCAAGCATGATGCGGTGCTGTGTGTTCGAACTCATATCTCCACTGTACTTGATTGTGCTCTCATATAACGGATTGCGAAACGGCGAATGCTATGCGCGCGAATGCGCCGCCCCGATCTGCGGCTGGGCGCGCATCAACGAGACGCATGCGCCTGCGGCCATCAGGCAGAAGATCATCGACGAACCGCCAGCCGAGACGAACGGCAACGGGACGCCCATCACGGGGAGAATCTCCACGACGACGGCAATGTTGATGAGCGCCTGACCAGCGATCCACATCATGAAGCACAGCAATGCGACGCTGGCATACCTGTTGTGCATCTGCATGGCCACCACCACCAGACACCAGGCGATGACCACGAAGAGCAGCACCACCAGTGCGGCACCCACAAAACCAGTCTCCTCGCCAATGATGGCGAAGATGAAGTCGTTATGCGCGGCAGGCAGGTAGTTCCACTTCTCACGGGAATTGCCGAGCCCCACACCCAGCAGGCCGCCCGAAGCCAACGCGTAGTTCGAGTGGGTGGCTTGGTAGCATACGTCGATGTTATCGGCGGTGCAGCCCGTATAGGTCGCCATGATGCGTGACATGCGGTTGGAGCTGAACACCGTGAGAATCGCCACGCCCACCACGGCCACAATGCCCACCAGACCCACGTACTTCATAGGGAATCCGCTGACCACAATGGCCATGAGTCCTATGAGGATAATCACCAATGCGGTACCGAGGTCCTTGCCCAAAAGCACCGATCCCAAACCAAGCACATACAGGCCGAAGGTTCGCCCCCAGTCACCGAGGTCCCATGCCTTCCGCGACTGCCGTATCCCCGGTTTCAGCCGCATCATCGAAATCATGGCCAGTGGGAACCACAGGCAGATCGTGAACTTCATGAACTCGGCGGGTTGGAACTGGATGCCTGCGATACGCAACCAACCGCGGTTGCCGCCAACGTCGATGCCGAAGAAGAATGTGAACACCTGAACTGCCACACTGACCAAGTACATCGGCAGAGCCAGCCGCTTCAGCGTACGCCCCTTGCAGTGCGCTGCAACCAACGCGAGCACCAGACCCACCACGCTGAATCCCACCTGGTTGAGGGCCTTCGCCCACGGCGAGGAACCTGCGGCGACCATGTCGACCGACGAGCTCGAGAACACCATGATGATGCCGAACACCGTGAGGATGCCCACCGCGGCGATGAATCCATAGTAGCAGCCCAGTGGGTTGAGCAGCACGCGCCACCCTTTGTATTCGCCGGCGAAGTCGATCATGCCGAACTGTGGTGACGGGCGTTTGGAGGCGATTCGCGCCGCCGTGGCAGGGTCGTCGTGAGTGACGGTCCATGGTTGGGGCGCACCGCCCCGCCGGCTCCGGCGCACCAGCGGCTTCACCGACGGGATGTCTCCATTCGGTTTGCCGTCCTGCGCCGAACGCATCGAACGAGGTTGACGTTCAGGCTTCGGCATGTCCGTTCACCCACCGTTTCGCCTGGGCGGCGAACTGGTCACCGCGATCGGCATAGGATTTGAATTGATCCATCGAGGCGCAGGCCGGTGCCAGCAGCACCACGTCGCCCGGCTCGGCGAAGTCCGCCGCGGCATCGATGGCACGTTCCATCACTGTGGTACCATCGGCCGGGTCGATCACCGTCAACGGCAGCTCCGGTGCTTTGGCTTTCAATGCGTCGAGCATCGGTTTCTGGTCGACGCCAATTACCACGACCGCCTTGAGACGATCCCGCTCCTGCTCCACCAGCTCTTCGAAGGTGGCACCTTTGGCGAGGCCGCCGGCAATCCACACCACCGAACCGGGCGCGAAGCTGTTCAGCGAGGCACGGGCCGCATGCGCATTCGTGGCCTTCGAATCGTCGACGAAGCGAATGGTCCCTTCCGACGAAGCCAGTTCGGCCACCGTCTGAATGCGATGGTCTCCCGGTGCGAATCGCTTGAGCGCGTCGATCGCAGTAGCGACGTCTACGCCGAGACCCACCACCAGAATCAACGCGGTCAGGGCGTCGGCGAGCAGATGTGGGTAGATCGTACCATCGGGTTCGGCGAGATGCGTGAAGTCCGCAATCGGCGCCAGCGCATATGCCTCGCCGGTCTGGCCACCGCATAGGCCGCTCATGTCGACGATCCAGCCGTCCTTGATGCCAATCTGCCCCGAAACCGGCTCCCCCAACGTGAAGCCGATGTGTTCGCAGCCCTCGGCGGTCTGCGCGGTACGTGCCAGCTCGCTCACCCGGGCATCCTGCGCGTTATAGGCAATGACCCGTTTCGCGCCATCGAACACCTTGGATTTGTCGGTGGCATAGTTCGCCATACCGCCGTGCCAGTCCAAGTGGTCCGCGGCGATGTTCGTGATCGCCGCGCAATCGAGCTCCAGCGAATAGGTGAAGTGTAGCTGGAAGGAGCTCAGCTCCACGCAGAGCACATCATTGGCCGGGTCGAGTGCGGCGGCAGAGAGCGCGTTGCCTATGTTGCCCACGGCAGGGGCCGTATACCCGCACGCCTTGAGCATCTCCGATGTCATTTCGGTGGTCGAGGTCTTGCCGTTCGTGCCGGTGATGCCAATCCACGGAGCGGGCGAACCGGTGCGTTCGCTGGGCGCTCGCATGCGCCAGGCGAGCGCCACCTCGGAGATCACCTCGATGCCGCGGCTTTGCGCCTCCACAATGAACGGCGTGCGCGGGTTGAACACCGGCGACGTGCATACCAGATCGACCTCATCCCAGTCAATGTCGTCGAAGGAATGCAGGTCGGCCGCTTCCAGTTTCTCATCGACCCCGATCACCGTGGCGCCGGCATCACGCAGAATCTTCGCCATGCTGCGTCCGGAGATGCCCAGACCTGCCACCACCACGCGTTTGCCCGCCGCGTTGAATTCCTGATTACTCATTTCCCACCTCGCATGTCTTGCTGGAATACCTCATGTATGTCTCTCTACCTATACCGTCGCGGTGTTTCGGCCACATCGCCCGCTACGCCGCAAGCTTGCGATCAGTGATGCCAGAGCCCCGACAGCCCCACCCAGTTGCCATAGAAGATAATGAGCCCGGTGATGACGAACATGAGCTCGACGATCCAGAAGCGCACGACCACCTTGCTCTCGCTCCAGCCGCACAATTCGAAATGATGGTGAATCGGCGCCATCTTGAATACACGCTTATGCGTCGCCTTGAAATAGCCCACCTGAATGACGTCGCTCAGAGTCTCCACCACGAACAGACCGCCGATGACCATGGCGAGGAACTCCGTGTGGGTGATGATCGAGAGTGCGGCGAACAAGCCGCCCAATGCCAGGGAGCCGGTGTCGCCCATGAAAATGGAGGCCGGATTGCAGTTGTACCACAGGAAGCCCAGGCAGGCCACGGCCGCGCAGCATGCGATGATGCCCAAGTCGAGTGGGTCGGAGACGGCATAGGTGAAGCCGGAATGGGCCTGCCCCTTGAGATGGTACATCTGCCACATGGCGATGATCGCATACCCCACGAAGGCGATCATGGAGGAACCGGCGCACAGACCGTCGAGGCCGTCGGTGAGGTTCACCGCATTGGTCCAGGCGGCCATGAGGAAGTTCACCCAGATCACGAACAGAATGATCGCCACAATCCTACCGGCGAACTCGAAGCTCAGGAACGGCTTCTCTATGAAGCTCATGCCTGCCTGCGCCACGGGGAATCCCGACCGGGTGGGAACAATGAGCGCAAGCACTGCGAATATGGTGGCAAAGACGACCTGACCGAAGAACTTGCCTCCCACTGTGAGGCCCTCGTTTTGCTTCTTGCGTACCTTGGCGAAATCGTCGATGAAGCCGAGGACACCCATCGACACCATGGCGAACAGTGCGAGGATGGCCGCCCAAGTGGGCCGTGCCCCTGTCGTGCAGAAACGGTACAGGGCAGAGGCACACCAGCCGAGCACCACGGCCAGCACGATGACCACGCCGCCGAGCGTTGGCGTGCCGCGTTTGACCTGATGCGACTTGGGGCCGTCTTGGCGGATGTACTGACCGTAATTGAGCTTGTGCACAATGCGGATCAGCAAAGGGGTACCGACGAGCGTGATGATCAACGACGTCAGAATTCCTATGATGAGGGCGATCACGAGGTTACTCCATTCGTGGGTGTTGTTGCCTTGTAGTTGTTGGGTTCCGTGTTATTCGGCCTCGGCGGCCCACTGTGTCGCCAACGCGCTCAGACCTGAGGCGTGGGACCCCTTGAGCAGCACCAGCATGTCGGGGTGTTCAGCGTTGAGTGCGCGAATCAGATCGTCGGCCTGCTGAGTGGTCTTCACCGCCCGAACCGGTCGCATGTCGTCTGCACCCCTCGCCTCTGTGCCGCCGTCCGCAATGTCCTGCGCCAACGCGTTGAGTGAGACGTCATCGCCGCCACCCACGCAGATTAGCGCATCCACACCGCCATCGAGCGCATAGGCGCCAATCGTCCTGTGCAGGTTATGCTCATCGGAGCCGAGTTCAAGCATCGAGCCGAGCACGGCCACACGGTAAGGCTGCTGATCCTCCTGGCTACGCCATGCCATGAGGCCATCGATTCCCGCGCGCATAGAGTCCGGATTCGCGTTGAAGGAATCGTCGATGAGTGTGAATCGTGCACCATCCCGTTCCACCTCACTCATCGCCATGCGATGCGGGCTGATCCTGCGGGTGTCCGCCAACACCCGGGCGATGCGTTCGAGCGGCATGCCCAGCAGCTTGGCCACGCTCGCCGCGGCCAACGCATTCATCACGTTGTGGCGGCCGCCGATGCCGAGCGACACACGCTGTTCCACTCCCTGCGAAGACACGAGCGCGAACACGGGGTGCCCCAGATCGTCCAGTGCAATGTCGTCGGCAGCCATATAGCCGTCGATATCATGGGCCTGCGCCTTGTCGATGCCGAACCAGAACACATCGTCCTTGGCGATGCCGCTCATCGCCGCCACACGCTCATCGTCGGCATTAAGCACCGTGACCGCATTCGGCGCCTCCCCACGTATGATCTCGCTCTTTGCCTGGGCGATGCGTTTCACCGAACCGAATTCACCCAAATGAGCGACGCCCACCTTGAGCACCACAGCGATGTCGGGCGGCGCGATCTTCGTGAGTCTGGCGATCTCACCGATGTGGTTGGCCCCCATCTCAGCCACCAGGTATCGCGTGCGTTTCCCCACCTTCAGCGCCGTCAAGGGCAGCCCGATCTCATTGTTGAACGATCCCTGCGGTGCCACGGTCTCGCCTTGCGTGCTCAGCAACGCATGGAGCAGGTCCTTCGTGGTGGTCTTGCCCACCGAACCGGTGATGCCGATGATCGTGAACGGCTCATCGATGGCCTTGCGCGACTCGAGATTGGCTTTGGCCAACGCCCCCAACGCCGCCACCGTATCGGGAACCACAATCTGCGCGATGGGAGCCGACTCGATCTCACGCTCCACCAATGCTGCCACAGCGCCTTGCCGGGCCGCCGCATCCACGAAATCATGACCGTCCACATGCTCGCCGGCAATCGCCACGAACAGCGACCCGTCGACGACCTGCCGTGAATCGGTCACCACGCCCGTGGCGGTCACCGTCTCCAGATCATCGCAGTCGCAATGCTCCGCAGAGCCATGCACGGCCTGCACCATCTGCGCCAACGTCATTCGCATCATGTCTGTTCCTCACTGTTCCTTTCGGAAAATCCTGCGCTCAGTGCAGTTCCCTCGACACCCGCAGGGCGCTGCGAATGTTCGCTTTCTTCACACCTGCGGCCATCACCATGGCAATCGCCAGCGACAGCGACCTCACCTTGTCGAGCCCGAAATCCGCTTGCACGGCCATCTGATCGGTCTCATCGGTGCGGAAGGCGATATGCGTGCCTTCATCAATGCCACAGCCATACCGTTCGCTGGCCTGTTCCACTAAGTCCTGCCCCGCCATGGGGTCGGCCACACCGTCATAGCCGATCACATCGGCCCCCACCGATTGCAGGGCGTCAGGCTGCAATGTATTGTCGTCCAAGGCGAGAATCACTGCGGCGGCGCCGTCCTCGGCACATACCGAGAGCACCCGCTGCGTGGAGAGAATGTCCATCGGGTACCTCAAATCGAGGAATCGGTCCAACGACTGCGAGTCGCCGGCGCAGATCGTGCCCACAGGATTGCCGAGCATGTGCAGGAACTGGGAGAGCATCACCACATTGGCATGGATCTGGTCATCGTTGATCCCGGCGACGGCGAACACCGCCAAGGTTCCCGCCGGATTCCCGGTCATATTCGATGCGATCTGGCCTATCTCGCGTGGGGTCGGGTCGGCGTACACCAAGGGGATGTCGGATTCCAGGTCGCTCGATCTCATCGACTTCGGGAGCATCACCGCATAGGCGCCTTTCCGTGAGGCGGCCGCCACCCTGGCGGCATCGATACGTTTGCCCGGCATGAACAACGACCCGGCGGTCACCGAATCGATGTCGCTGGCCAGCGACGTGACGGTGACCGCACGGGAGAACTTCGGCGAGAGCTCGTACCCGTACCGGTCTGCAAGCATGCCCAATGTGGTGCGGTGCGTGGCCGCTTCGCTCAGTGAACTCATATGAACTCCTTGCCTCACCATTTCACCGGGAGGGCGTCCTTGCGCGGCGTGGATGCCGGCACTTCGTACTTCTGCATGAGGAACTGGCCTATCTCCGCGGTGACCGGGCCGGCGGTCAGACCGCCATAGTTGCCTTCCGGGTCACGAAGCACCACGGTGACCACATAGCGTGGGTTGTCGGCTGGGATGATGGCCGTGTAGTCGCTGATCAGCGATGACAACTTGCCGTCGTCGCCGACGATCTCGGCGGTTCCGGACTTCGAGGCAACACGGTAGCCGCTCACGCCGGCGAACTTCTGGTAGTGCTCCGCCACCGATTCCATGGCGTTGAGCAGCTCATTCGCCGCGCTTTCGTCGACGACGCGTTTGGATTCGCCGGGATCGACCTTCTCCTCGCGCCCGTTGGAGGCCGTGACCGATTTGATGATGCTCTGGGGCTTCATCACGCCCTTGTTCGCCACGACGGCTATGGCGTTGGTCAGCTGCAGCGCGTTCGTGGAGTAGCCCTGACCGAACAGCACGGTATTGCGGGTACGGCCGTCCCATGCGTTGGCCGGCGTGAGCACGCCCTGCGATTCACCGGGAAGGTGCAGGGAGGAGGGTTGGCCTATGCCGAATTTCGAGAGATACTCGTAGCGCTTGTCGTCGGGGAAATTGTCGGAGGCCTGGATGGTGCCCACATTCGAGGATTGCTCGAGCACGCCGGCAAGCGTCCAACGCTCGGCGCCATGGTTGAACGAATCCTTGTAGGTCTGACCGTCCAGCGTGATGCTGTCGGGCACGGTGAAACGGTCACCCATATGGTGCAGCTTCTCCTGCAACAGACCGCCCATGGTGAACACCTTGCCAATGGAGCCGGGCTCGAACACCTGGTTGACGCTTCGCGCCACCTGCACCTTGGCATCGTCGGATCCGGCCTCGATCTTGTCGGTGTCGGCCAGAGCGATGATCTCGCCGGTGCGAACGTCCTCCACCACGCCAATGCCCCAGCGTGCCTTGTACTTCTCCTGTGCATCGGCGAGAATCTTCTCCACACGCCATTGCACGTCACGGTCGATGGTCAGCGTCACATTCGAGCCGTCCACCGCCTCCTTCGAGTCGGTCATCGTGCCGGGGATCTCCTCACCGCCATTGCCCTGCTGATACACCTGATAGCCGTCGGTACCGGTGAGCGTCTTGTTCTGCAGTTGCTCGATGCCGGCGACACCTTCCCCTTCGGCATTGACACCCCCGAGCAACGCTCCCATGAGCGTGCCGTTCGAATACAGGCGTTCATTGCTCAGCTCCGAATAGACAATGCCCCCCAAGTACAGCTGCGAAATCTTGCGCTTGACCTCAGGCGTCACGTCTTTCTTCAGTACGGCGTACTGGCCGGTGCCCGACAGCTTGCCGCCTATCTCCGAGGCGCTCATGCCAAGCAGTGGGGCGAGCAGCTGGGAGACCGCGGCCACACCTGTGGTGGTCAGCGGCTTGCCGTCGATCTGCTGGCAATACGGTTTGGTCGCTGCCGTGCATGCCGTCGGCTCGAAGGTCTGCGCCGCATCCGGATTGCCTATGATCGTGTAGCGTTCCACGCTTTGGGCCAGCACCACGCCGTTCGTGTCCATGATCTTGCCACGCTTGGCCTGCAACGTCACCTTGAGCGTGCGGCTCTGCTGTGCGGCCATGGCCAATTGCGGGCCTTCGATGAGCTGAATGTACACCAGTTTGCCCAGACAGCACACGGCCAGCACCGCCATCACCACCGTGATGACGAGGGTGCGGCGCATCAACTGCGAGGCGCCGTTCCATTTGGCTTTCAGGCCCTTCATTCGGTGGCACCTCCCTGGCTGGTGTCATGCTGGTTCGATGTCGGATGCTGGTTGGCCGATTCCCCGGTTGCCGCCTTCTCGTCCTTTGGGGGCTGGTAACCGTTGAGATCTATCGTGAGGGAGCCCGAGGCGGGCACCATGTTGAGTTTCTGCGCGCGATCCGGCAGCGTGGCTTCCAGATTCGAGAGTTTCGCCTGATCATCTTCCACATCCTGCCGAAGCATCGTGATGTTCTGCTCCACTTGCGACGATTCGAAGGAGTTCTCCACCATCTGGGTACGCAACATCAACGTGCCGATCCAGCACAGCACCAGAAACAGGATCGCAATGGCGGTGTGCAGCCATGGGCGCGGGCGGCTACGCGTCCACGCGATGACGTTGCCAGCCACATGGGCGCCATGCCCCGCCTCCTTGGCGTGGTGCTCTCCGGACTCCACCACATGCAGGTGCGGGCGCTTGAGCGCCGGATCCGATTGCCTGCCCGCAGGTGACACGTTCGAACGTGTCGATTGCATTGGAACCGCCATGTTATCCCCTCCTCGCATGGGTACGGCGCCGGTGGCTGTGCGCTCCGCGAGCACCGTCATCCGGCCCTTGAGATTCCAGTTCGAAGGTATGGAGCCAACGCTGCGGCAGCGGGCGCGTGAGTTCGACCGCGCGCAACCTTACGGACGCGCTGCGCGGATTGTAGGCAATCTCGTCGGCATCGGCTTTCACCGCTCCCTTGGTGAGTGCCTTGAAGAACGGCTGCATATCCGGCGGGATCACCGGCATATCGGCCGGAGCGTCAACCCGCAGCCCCTGCGCCATGAAATTCTTCACCGTGCGATCTTCCAGCGAATGGTACGACTCCACCACCAAACGGCCGCCGACAGCAAGATGGAGCCCGATCTGCGGCAGCGTACGCCGAAGCTTGTCGAGTTCCCCGTTCACTTCGATGCGCAGTGCCTGGAACACACGTTTGGCCGGATTGCCGCCACCACGCTTGGCAGCCGGAATCACCGCATCGACCAAGGCAGTGAGCTGGCTCGAGGTTTCGAGAGGACTGGTCTGGCGCTGCTGCACAATGCGCTTGGCTATCGGCCTGCTGAAGCGCTCCTCGCCATACTCCTTGAATATATGCGCAAGCCGGTCCGCGTCATAGGTCGCGAGAATCTCGCGGGCCGTCAACGACTGGGAGGTGTCCATGCGCATGTCGAGCGGGGCATCATGCGCATACGAGAACCCGCGTTCGCGTTCATCAATCTGCAAGCTCGACAACCCCAGATCCATGAACACAGCCTGCACCTGGCTCACACCCTGTGCACGCAACACCTCGTCAAACTGGTCGAAAGCGGCGTGCACCGGAATGAATCGTGCGGACAGCCCCTCCTGGGCAATGCGTGCGGTGGCCTTCTCCAATGCCTCCTCGTCACGGTCTATGCCGATCACCGTGGCGTTCGTGGCGGCCTTGAGGAACGCAATCGTATGCCCGGCCAGCCCGAGCGTGCAATCCACGGCGACGGAATCCAAGGCATGCAAAGCGGGAGTGACGAGATCAACGCACTCCTGAAGAAGCACCGGCTTGTGAATCTGCGAGAAATCGGTCATCAGAACTCCAAGTCCGGCAGCACATCGTCGGCAATGTCCGAATATTCCGGCTCGTTGTCACTCAAATACTGCTCCCACGCCTTCCTGTTCCATATCTCGGCGCGCGTGCCCACGCCGATCACCACAATGTCGTCACCGAGATCCGCATACTCGCGCAGCATCTGCGGCACCACCACACGCCCCTGCTTGTCGGTGTCCTGATCGACCGCGCCGCTGAGAAACACGCGCAGATACTGGCGGGCCGCCTTGTTGCCCACCGAGACGCGCTGAATCTGTGCAGCGATGCGGCGGAACTCAGACTGCGGCAGCAGATATACGCAGCGTTCCTGCCCGCGCGCCATGACCATGCCCTCACCGAGCTGCGCACGCATCTTCGCCGGGATGGCCATGCGCCCTTTGGCGTCGATCTTCGGGTTGTACGTGCCGAGTAACAGCGGAGGAACCACGGGCGCGGAGGAGTCCGGCTCGACTGGTTCGTCAGTCATGGCTCCTCCTATCAACACGCATGCGAACTCTTCGTCTCTCCACTCTACCCCACCACTCACCTAAATTCTCCACTACACACCCAAAACCGACGAAACACGCGCTTCTTCACAAAAAACTCCGCTTCCGACACCACTCATGGCGCACTGGCAGCGGCATCCGCCGCCTCAGGCACCCGAAAAGAACCGCATAGAATACCTGAAAATTCATTTTTTCCACTCAAATTGCAATCCGGAAAGATTGATTTCGCCCATTGCGATGCCATACGGATTGTTCTTCCGGGCATACGCCCCTGCGGTAGCCGTCGATTGGTAAGATAGTGTGGCTTCAGTCAGACTAGGGAATGTACGGGAACATGTCACAGTACTCTTCGCAGATTCAGGAAGAACAACAGGTAGTGGACCGCGCCTACGGCAGGCTCGACGACCTTCGCACACAGGCGCGCGAACGCCTGAGCGACGTGCGCGCGGCCGGATCCCACGGCTCGCCCACGCAGCGCACCGAACGTGACTCCTTCGCCACCATGTACGAGGACCGGCTCACCCAGCTGCGCGCCGTCGAGGACCGTCTGGTGTTCGGCCGCCTTGACGACGAGTCGGGGAACCGACGCTACATAGGTCGCATCGGCCTTTCCGACGAGAACCATGAGCCAATGCTCACGGATTGGCGCGCCGAGGCTGCACGCCCGTTCTACGAGGCGACTCCGTCGCATCATGGCGACATCGTGATGCGTCGCCATATCACGTTGCACTTCCGCGAGGTCGTGGGCATTGAAGATGAGGTGCTCGACGTGCATTCACCCCACGTCAACACCGCGTCCGAGCAGGGAACGCTCACGGGCGAGGGCGCCCTTCTGGCCTCCCTCGGGTCACGACGCACCGGCAAGATGACCGACATCGTGGCCACCATCCAAGGCGAGCAGGACCGCATCATCCGCGCGGCACTGCGCGGGGCCGTCATTGTTCAGGGAGGACCGGGCACCGGCAAGACCGCAGTGGCCCTGCATCGCGCCGCCTACCTGCTCTACACGCATCGCCGTATGCTCGACCGTTCCGGAGTGCTCGTGGTCGGCCCCAGCGAGGAGTTCCTGCACTATATCGATCAGGTGCTGCCGTCGTTGGGAGAGACGGGCGTGGTGAGCCGCACGATCGGCGAACTGATTCCGGGCATGGTGGCCGAACGTCACGACGAACCGCATGTGGCACAGCTCAAAGGCGAACGCCGCATGGCCGATGCAATCGCCAACGCGGTGGCGGCGCGCGAACGGGTGCCGGCCAATCTGCCCACCGTGTATTTCAACGGCATTCCGGTCACCATGAGGGCAGCCGACGTCACCGAAGCCATCGCTTCGGCACGACGCACCCGTCAGCCGCACAACAAAGCGCGTGAGACCTTCGTGAACGAAATGCTCGAACGCATGCGCTCCCAGTACATCGAACAGCTCGACTACACCCCGGAGGCGGCCGAGGTCTCCGACTTCATGAACCAGCTGCGTCTTTCCGATCCCATCCGCATCGCGCTCAACCTGGCATGGCTTCCCATGGACGCCAAATGGATGCTCGACCAGATGCTCTCGAAACCCGCACAACTCAAGCGTTACGCCCCGTGGCTCACCGAAGCGCAGGTACGCATGCTCACACGTCCCCGCGGAGCCGCATTCACACGTTCCGACATCCCGCTGCTCGACGAGGCCATGGAACTGCTCGGCGCCGACCCCCGCGAGGCTGCACGTGCCGCGGCGCGCAACGCCAAACGGGAGGAGGAGGAACGCTTCGCCGCCGACACCCTGGCACAGAATGGCATCGGCTCGGGCATCGTCAACTCGAAGATGCTGGTGGATCATATGAATGGTGACGACGCCGAACTGGTGGCACAACATGCTGCCGCCGACCGCGAATGGACCTATGGCCACATTGTGGTGGATGAGGCGCAGGAACTCACCGCCATGGACTGGCGCATGCTCATACGCCGTTGCCCCTCACGCTCATTCACCATTGTGGGCGATGTCGCTCAGACCTCGGCTCTTGGCGGCACGCGCGACTGGAAGAAGACGATGACACCGCTCTTCGGCGAGCATAACTGGAGCCTCAATGAACTGACGATCAACTACCGCAACCCGCAGGAGGTCTCGAACCTCGCCTCGTCTTTCGCCGAGCGCGAAGGACTCTATATTTCCACAGTCAAGGCGATTCGCTCGATTCCCGACTCGGTGCAGCGTCTGGTGGTGGACGACGACACGACGATGTACGACGAACTGAGCTTCCACGCGGCATCGCTCGCCAAGGAATTCATCGACAGCGACGGCAACGGCCGCGTGGCAGTCATTGTGCCCCAGGAGATCAAAGACGCCGCCCGCAGTGCCATCTCACGGCGGTTCAAGCGCATCGCCGACACCAGTCAGATGCACATCGAGGATTCCCAGTTGCTGGTCTGCGACGCCCAGTCGGTGAAAGGCTTGGAATACGATGCGGTGATTGTGGCCCAGCCGGGACTGATTGCACAGGAGGCCCCGAGTCGTCTGGCTGCGGCGGCTGATCTGTATGTGGCGTTGACACGCCCGACCCAGCGTCTGCTTATAGTACGGACAAGAGAAGATGAAAACCTACTGACCCTTTAAGGTGGGAAGCATGCCTAAAGCTCTACTGTTGGAAAACATTCATCCACTCGCCGCGGAGAGCCTTCGCGCCCACGGGTTCGAAGTGGAGACCCGCAAGGGTGCGCTCTCCGAACGGGAACTCATCGACGCGCTCGAGGGTGTCGACGTGCTTGGCGTGCGTTCCAAGACCACGGTGACCCGAGCGGTCATCGATGCACGCCCCACCTTGACCGCCATCGGCTGCTTCTGCATCGGCACGAACCAAGTGGACCTGAACCATGCCGCCAAGAACGGCATCGCCGTATTCAACGCACCATATTCGAACACGCGTTCCGTGGTGGAACTGGTGATCTGCGACATCATATGCCTGATGCGACGCATCCCCGCCCACACACACCATATGAAGCATGGTGTATGGGACAAGTCCGCTTCCGGCTCCCATGAGGTTCGCGGCAAGACCCTCGGCATCATCGGCTACGGCAACATCGGTTCACAGCTCTCGGTGCTCGCCGAGGCGCTCGGCATGAGTGTCATCTTCTACGACCTCGAGGAGAAACTCGCGCTCGGTAATGCACGTCGATGCGAAACGCTCAACGAGCTGCTCAACGAGGCAGACGCCGTGACCATCCATGTGGACGGCCGCAAGTCGAACACCGGCTTCTTCGGTGAGGAGCAATTCTCGCAGATGAAGCAGAACGCCATCTTCATCAACGCCTCCCGAGGCTTCGTCGTCGACCTCGATGCACTGAAGGAGCACCTGGATTCAGGGCATCTTTCAGGGGCCGCCATTGACGTGTTCCAGAACGAACCGAAGAAGACCGGCGACCCGTTCTCCACACCGCTGGCCGATGAGGACAACATGATCCTCACCCCGCACATCGGCGGTTCGACGCTGGAGGCGCAGGAGAACATCGCGCAGTTCGTTTCCCAAAGGCTTGAGGATTATTGGTTCAAGGCATCGACCATGCTCTCCGTGAACCTGCCGCAAATCACCACCGGCCCCTGTAAAGGAGCGGCACGTATCGCCCATCTGCACGCCAACCTGCCGGGCGTGCTGGCCAAGGTGAACCAGGTGCTTGGCGAGCAGGACATCAACATTAGCGCACAAGCGCTCGGCACCGAGGGTGAAATCGGCTATGTGGTGACTGACGTGACCAAGTGTCCCGACGAGGTCACCATCGACGCGCTGGACGCCATCACCGGCACAATCCGCACCCGGGTCATCGAAAGCTGATATCCAGAGCTGATGCTGGTTTCCGCTTGCTCAGCTGGGCAAGCGGAAACCAGCATCATTCCGAATCCCTCAGCGCATCGATGGCGTGCTGGAAATCCTCGAGATCCTCGAAGTTCTGGTACACGCTGGCGAACCGCAAGTAGGCGACCTCGTCGAGGTCTTTCAGCGGCCTCAGAATCGCCTTGCCCACCTCGTCGGACGGAACCTGCGCCACGCCGCGGGCACGGAGGTCCTCCTCCACCTGCTGACCTAGCCGTTTCAGATCATCCTCGTGAATGGGTCTGCCCTGACATGCTTTGCGCACACCGGCAATGACCTTGTTCCTATCGAACTGTTCGACGTTGCCGGATCGCTTCTTCACCAACAGCATCGTGGTCTCAAGCGTACTGAAGCGTGCCCCGCAATTGGGGCATTCACGACGCCGGCGAATCGAGTGGCCGTCGTCGCTGATTCGGGTATCGATCACCTTGGTATCGGGATTCTGGCAGAAAGGACAATGCATACTCCAAGAATAGCGCGCCCACGGCCCATGTTCGCATTGCCCCGAATGTATTTGCACATGAAATGCCATGCCATGACACTTGGCAGAGCACTCACAGCGGAATCACCAGATGCTGACCTGCCTGAATGCTGCCCCCAGGCAGATTGTTCACCTGCTTGAGCCGTTCCACCCGCTGATAGGCACTGGACGAATCACCGGGGAACCTCGAAGCGATGCTCCACAACGAATCTCCGGGTTGCACCGTGTAGTGCACGACTTCCGAGGAAGCCGCCTCCGAAGGTACAGTGTTTTCACGCGCGCCAGCAGTCACACAGCACAGCGCGAAGCATGCCAGCATGGCCACCACCACGGCAAGAATGCGGTGATGTGCGCGAAGGAAGGAATTCCGATATCGCTCGTTCACCGTTTTCGCCTGCACCTGCACAATCGACTTCGAACGCATGACCACTCCTTCGAACAAATGTTCTAACAGATGTAGCCCATATTCGCACATCTGTTCGATGATGTCAATCCGTTCGAACATCTGTTTGATTTTTCAGGCGTTTCGCGGTAGGGTATGCACATAGGAAAGGACACGACATGAGCAACCTCGACGCACCCACGCCGGCCGGCGGCCGACCGAGCCTGGAATCCCTCACGCAACGGCAGCTGCAGGTACTCGATGCCATCCGCAAACTCTTGGAGAAGCAAGGGTTCGCGCCGTCGCTGCGGGAAATCGGCAAAGCCGCCAACCTCAAGAGCACATCATCGGTGCAGCATCAGCTCCATGCATTGGAAAGCAAAGGATTCATCCGCCGCGACCCCAACAAAGGCCGGGCCATCGAGCTTGTTGAGACACAGGACGACACATCCGGCGGCAATCCCGTCGTTCCCTTCGACGGCATGGCTTTGGAACCATCCGACTTTCTCGACGTTCCTCTGGTCGGAGCCATCGCCGCAGGGCAGCCCATCACTGCCGAGCAGCATGTGGAGGATGTCATGCGTCTGCCTGTGCGGCTCACCGGAACCGGCAATCTGTTCATGCTCGAGGTCAAAGGTGACTCGATGATCGACGCGGCCATATGCGACGGGGACTTCGTCGTCGTGCGTGAACAGCACAATGCAGAGAACGGCGACATTGTGGCCGCGCTGCTTGACGACGAGGCCACCGTGAAAACATTCCGGCAGGAGCACGGTCATACTTGGCTCATCCCCCACAATCCGAACTATGCACCCATCGACGGCACCCATGCACAGATCATGGGCAAGGTCGTCACCGTACTGCGCAAAATCTGACGAATCAATATTGCCGGAAGGAACCGGCGACTACAGACTTACCCCTGTGTTGACCTAAATGGGACCCCCAAAGCACCTTGCCGCGGGGTCCCATTCATATTTCTTGCCCTCTTTCCTACCCTCATATCGCCATCCATTCCACATCGGGGACGCGTCCCATCTGCAGGCGACTCGATAGGGTCATAGCATGTCGTGGAATATGGTCGGTAGGTAAACGCGAATAGTACAAAACGACCATACTTGGGCCAACTATGGTCGTTCAGCGAACGCATCCATCACTCAACGACCATAATCCTTCAAAGTATGGTCGTTTATGCAACAAGTCCGTCACGAAACGCCCATGGCAACCGCTCCGCCAATCTGCGTACGGCGGCGATCATTCATGGATCTGCCCCACGTCGACGTTCGAATACCCCTCCGGTTCCAACTGGAACGTGGTATGCGCGATCGACACCGGGAAATGCTGTCGCGTGCAATCCTGCAGCTGTCTGAGCACCTCGCCCGCCTGGGTCATGGTCAGATTGGGCTCAACAATGACGTGCGCGGTGAGAATGGGCATGCCGGTGGAGACGACGCTCGCATGCAGATCATGCACGGCCAGAACGTGCGGCACGCCCAACAAGTGCTCACGCACCTTGTCGAGATCGAGACCATCCGGCGTCTCCTCGAGCAACACGCGCATCGCATGGTGGAGCAGCCCGTAGGCCCGCGGAATCATCAGCAATGCGATCAGCGCGCCGGCGATGGCGTCGAATCCGCTCCAACCCGTGCACATGAGCACAATGCTCGAGATGATCACCGCAACCGAGCCAAGCGCATCATTGCACACCTCGAGGAACGCGGCGCGCATATTCATGTTGTCATTCGACTGTGCGCGCAACACGAACATGGATCCGATATTCGAAGCCAAGCCGAGAATGCCGAAGAACAACAGCAACCGAACATCGTGCACCGACTCCGATTGCACACCGGTGAGCCTGAGCACCGCCTCGATGAGCGCATACAGGCCCACGAACATGAGCACCAGTCCTCCACCGGCGGCGGTGATGATCTCCAGACGGGCCCAGCCCCACGTCTTCGACTTGTCGGGCTTGCGACGCATGAGCGCGGCCGTGACGGTCGATGCGGTGAGCACGGCGACATCGGTGGTCATATGCCCCGCATCAACCAACAACGCCAAGGAACCGGTGAGCGCAGCACCCACGACCTCGGCCACCAGGATCGTAGCCGTCAGCACCAAGGTGACCATGAGTCGTTTGAAGTGCCCTCCGGTGCCGTTCACCGGTGCGTGGGAATGCTCGTGCGCCATCTCTCTCCCATATTCTCGTGTCAAGTGGTGTATCCAGTATGCGCCGGGCATCCGTGACACGCCAGAAAAAGAAATGCCGCCGGAAAACCGGCGGCACTCATATCATCGCGAATCAGAAGCCGAACTGGGCGGCCGTCTCACGCAGCGTCTCGGCGGAGCGCTTGAGGGCTGCAAGCTCGCGGTCGGAAACCGGCGTGTTGATGCGGGAGTTCACACCGTTGCGGTTGAGCAGCGTAGGAACCGACATGCACACGTCGGAAATGCCGTGGAAGTCGCTCAGCAGCGACGAAACCGGCAGAATGCGGTTGGAGTCCTTGAGAATAGCCTCGATGATGTCGACGCCGGACATGGCGATGGCGTAGTTCGTCGCGCCCTTGCCGTTGATGATCTTGTAGGCCGCGTTCTTCACTTCCTGGTGAATGCGCTCGCGAGCCTCGGCATCGAGCGGCTCATGGCCCGGCAGTGCCTGCCAATCGCACATCGGAACGCCGCCGATGGTGGCGGAGGCCCACAGCGGGACCTCGGAATCGCCGTGCTCACCGGCGATGTATGCATGCACGTTCTTGACATTCACACCGGTCTGCTGGGCGATGAGGAAGCGCAGACGAGCAGAGTCGAGGTTGGTGCCGGAGCCGAACATACGCGATGCCGGCAGACCAGAGAGCTTCATGGCGACATGGGTGACGATGTCCACCGGGTTGGTGATGAGCATGTAGATCGCGTTCGGGGCGACCTTGAGCATGTTCGGGATGATCGACTTCATGATGTTGATCGTGGCACCGGCGAGATCGAGGCGGGACTGACCCGGCTTCTGGCGTGCGCCGGCGGTGATGACGACCATGTCGGCGTCACGGCAGACCTCGGGGTCGTCGGAGCCCTCGATGGAAACGGTCGGGAAGAAGCTGGAACCGTGCTGCATGTCGAGCACCTCTGCCTCGACACGCTCCTTGGCGATGTCCTGCAATGCAATCTCACGGGCGATGCCACGCTCCGCAGCCGCGAACGCAAGTGTGGAACCGACTGCACCGGCTCCGACGATGGCAAGCTTGGTTGGCTTAATTGGCGAATTCACCATGCTGACGACCTCTCATACTACCCGCTTATGGCGGGATTCACATATCTTTCACCTGTACTTTAGCAGAATCGCGCCACAGCGGTGCCTCTCGCGATTCTTTTTATAGTTCAACGCGAACACGATACGAGCATGTTTCAACGAGCTGTATACACCACAGCATCGGTGTGATCTGCATCACTCCCCGGTATCCCCGTGCTCCGGGGCATTCGGCTCGTGCAGGGCCACGTCCATGATTCGCGCCGCCAGTCTTTCGTCCACGAAAGCCTGCAGCATAATGCCGTCATCGCGGTATTCCAGCGACTCCAGACGCCCATACTCGCGGACCTTCGCCAGCAACGACCCCTCGGTGTACGGCAGCAACGCCTCGACATGCACATCCGGATCGACGAGCATCGACTCGACGTCGGCACGCAATGCGTCCACGCCCTCGCCAGTCGCAGACGAAGCGATATGCGCATCGGGTGCGAGCGCATGCAGACGCTCGCGTTTGGCGTCGTCAATGAGGTCGGCCTTGTTGAACACGGTGATCACCGGCAGCCGCTCCACACCGTCTATGGTCTGCAGCACCTCGTTCACCGCGTCGATCTGAGAGAACGGATCGGGGTGCGAGGCATCGACCACGTGCACGATGAGGTCGGCATCGGCAATCTCCTCAAGCGTCGATTTGAACGCCTCCACCAGATTCGTGGGCAGGCGGCGCACAAAACCGACGGTGTCCACATAGGCATAGAGTCGGCCGTCGCGCGTCTGCGTGCGGCGCACCGCCGTGTCGAGGGTGGCGAACAGCGCGTTCTCCACCAGTTCGGTCGAACCCGTCAGCCGGTTGGTCAGCGACGATTTGCCGGCATTCGTGTAGCCGACGACGGCGATGGTGGGCAATCCGTAACGTCGGCGTGATCCGCGCTTGACCTCGCGCGTGCCCGACATCTCCTTGATCTGCTTGCGCAGTCTCGCGATGCGAGTGCGGATCACACGACGGTCCATCTCGATCTTCGTCTCGCCCGGGCCGCGGGAGCCGATGCCGGCGTCGGCACCGGCGGCACGTCCGCCCGCCTGCCGTGACAATGCGGCGCCCCAACCGCGCAGACGCGGCAGCATGTACTGCAACTGCGCGAGCTCCACCTGGGCCTTGCCTTCACGAGAGGTGGCATGCTGTGCGAAGATGTCGAGGATCACCGCGGTGCGATCCACCACCTTGACATGGGTCAGATCCTCCAAGGCACGCCGTTGGCTCGGCGGCAGGTCGGCGTCCACGATGATCGTGTCCGCGTCGTTCGCGGCGACGATGTCCGCTATCTCACGCGCCTTGCCGGAACCCACATATGACGTCCCATCAGGCCGTGACCGCTGCTGCAGCACGCCGTCGCACACCTCGGCGCCCGCCGTCTCGGCGAGTGCGGCGAGCTCGCGCAACGACTCCTCGGCCTGCGCGAGCGTCCACTCCCGGGAAGACCACACCCCCACCAATACGACCTTCTCCAGTCGAACCTTGCGGTATTCGACCTCGGTGACGTCTTCGAGCTCTCCCAGACCGGCCACATGCTTGAGCTCGTTGTGCCCTTCACGCTCGCGCCAGGTCTCGTCCTCACCCTGCCAGCCGGCGTGGTCGTCGTCGAGCAGCACCTGCGACTTCCCGTCGAGCACGTTCTGCGAATCTGTGGTCTGCGGATCCTCGGTATATCTCGGGTTGCCCATGCGGCCCCCGTTCTCGAATATGGTCAAAAGCGCCTTTCTTTTGAACTGCAAGCGTTCTTATATCATGGTACGTATAGTGAACAAGACAGGTACGGCAAATATTTCAGTATTTCATGGAAACGGGGATGTCATGGGCAAGTCGAACGGCACGGCGAACGAACAGTACTTCAGCTCCGCGCCACAGTCCGCCGATGTACGCAAGACACTCGAGGTAACATTGCGCGACCATCCGGTCACCGTCGAGACATCCAATGGCGTCTTCTCAACGCACCGCGTGGATCTTGGCACCTCCGTGCTGCTCCGGCATGCGCCCATGCCCCCGCTTGAGGGCACGTTCCTCGATCTCGGTTGTGGCTGGGGTGCCATCGCGCTCGCGCTCGCATTGGAATCGCCGGAGGCCACCGTATACGCGGTCGACATCAACGAGCGAGCGATCGCACTGACACGTAGCAACGCCCAGGCGAACGGCTGCGGGAATATTCACGCCGGCGCTGCGGCTGTAGTACCTGGTGACGTGCGCTTCGACGTAATCTGGTCGAACCCTCCGATCCGCATCGGCAAGGAAGCGCTCCACGAACTGCTCATGGAGTGGCTTCCGCGCCTCGCCTCCGGCGGCCATGCCTATTTGGTGGTGCAGCGCAATCTGGGCTCCGATTCGCTCATCCCCTGGCTCGCCGAACATCTCGGCGACGGCTACGAAGTGGGCAAATACGCCAGTTCGAAGGGCTACCGGGTGATTGACGTGCATAAGCTCGCCTAGCACAGCGCAATACCTGAACACCGATTATCTTCAGAAAGACGTTATGAAATTCGAATACCCCGATCAGCTGCCTGTCTCGGCCGCGCGCGAAGCCATTGCCAATGCGGTGCGTTCCAGCCAGGTGGTGATCATCTCCGGGCAGACCGGTTCCGGCAAGACCACGCAGCTGCCGAAGATCCTGCTCGAACTCGGTCGCGGCTCGCATGGCAAGCAGATTGTGCACACGCAGCCACGCCGTCTCGCCGCGCGCACCGTGGCCGAACGCATCGCCGATGAGATGGGCGTGCACCTGGGCGACGAAATCGGCTACCAGGTGCGGTTCACCGACGAAAGCTCGCCGAAGACACGCCTGCGCGTGGTCACCGACGGCATTCTGCTCGCGCAGATCCAACGCGATCCGAAACTGACACGCTATGACACGATCATCATCGACGAGGCGCACGAACGCAGTCTCAACATAGACTTCCTGCTCGGCTATCTCACCGCCCTGCTGCCGTTGCGCCGCGACCTGAAGCTCATCATCACCTCCGCGACGATCGATTCGGTGAAGTTCCAGAAGCATTTCGAAGACGCACTGCACACCAAGGTGCCGGTGATCGAGGTCTCCGGCCGCACGTACCCGGTCACGATCTGCTATGAGCCGCTGGGAGGCACCCCCGCGCTGATGAGGCATGTTCCCGGGTTCGCGGACGGAACGTCCGGCGACGACATCACGAACCCGGACGCCGAGGCAATGGACATGCCCACCGCGGTCGCGCGCGCATGCACCGAATTGGCGATTCTCTCCACGCACGACCAAGGGCCACGCGACATTCTCGTGTTCGCCTCCGGCGAGCGCGACATCCGCGACTTCGAGCAGGCGCTCCGCCATCATTTCGGCCCGCGTGCCGCCGACATGCGCAGGCCGGACGCCATTGAGATCGTGCCGCTGTTCGCACGTCTGAGCGCCAAGGAACAGCATCGTGTGTTCGAACCGCATACGCACCAGCGCATCGTCATCGCCACGAACGTGGCCGAGACGTCGCTCACGGTGCCAGGCATACGCTATGTGGTGGATCCGGGTAACGCGCGTATCTCGCGCTATTCGAAGCAGGCGAAGGTACAGCGGCTGCCCATCGAGCCGATCTCACAGGCAAGTGCCGATCAGCGTTCGGGCCGCTGCGGCCGCATCGCCGACGGCATTGCGATCCGTCTGTATTCGAGTGAGGATTACGAGTCACGCCCGCGTTTCACCGAGCCGGAGATTCTGCGCACATCGCTCGGCGCGGTCGTGCTGCACATGCTCTCGGTGGGCGTGGCGAAGACGGCGGAGGACATCACCGATTTCGGATTCATCGACCCGCCTGACATCAAGGCGGTTTCCGACGGCATCAACGAACTCACCGAATTGCGTGCGATCTCTCGCAAACGCGGCGTCATGCAACTGACGCACACCGGGCGCCAGCTTGCGCGCATACCGATTGACGTGCGTCTGGGCCGCATGGTGATCGAGGCCGGCCGCTCCACCACACCGAACACCTTGGCCGCCGTGCTCGTCGTCGTGGCGTTCCTGAGCCTGCAGGATCCGCGTGAACGCCCCGAGGAGAAGCGCGAGGATGCGGATCGCATCCACAACCGCTACGCCGACGAGACCAGTGATTTTCTCACCGCACTGAACATATGGGACCGCGCATATGGGGCGGATGGCGAGATGAGCAGCCATGCACTGCGCAGGCTGTGCAAGACTGAATACCTGCATTTCCTGCGTATGCGCCAGTGGAGGGATCTCGTCTCGCAGCTGCGCGAACTGTGCCGCGAACTCAAGTTCAATGTGGGCGAACCGATTCCGGTGTCGCGACCGCCGCGTGAGATCCGGGAACTGCCGATCAACCAGCAGGCTGCGCATTCGCTCGCCTGTTCATGGGACAGTCAAGGCATTCACACTTCCATGTTGGCCGGTCTCCTCTCGATGATGGGCATGCAGGTCGTGCATGAGCCGAAGGCGTCCGATTTCACCGGTCTCAAGGGTGCCGCCCGAGCGCGGGCGATGAAACGTGCACAGAAGATGGCGAAGAACGATTACTTGGGTGCGCGAGGCACGCATTTCGCGATTTTCCCGGCGTCGGCACTCTCGAAATCCACGCCGAGCTGGGTGATGAGCACCGAACTCGTGCAGACGAGCCGGCTGTGGGCGCGCTACTGCGCTGCGATCGACCCTGCGTGGGCGGAGCCGCTCGCCGGCAATCTGACCCGCACCACGTATGCGAACCCGCACTGGTCCGCCTCACGTGGCTCCGCAGTGGCGGAATCGAATGTGCTGCTGTATGGGCTGCCCATCGTGCAGGGGCGCACCGTGCAGTGGGGGCGCATCAACCCGCTCGAGGCACGTGATTTCCTGATTCGTCAGGGACTTGTGGAAGGTGAGATTCAGCAGCGGTTCGCGCACGACGAGTTCATCGACGCCAACCGGGCGGTCATCGAGGAGGCTCAGGAGGAGTCGAATCGCACACGTCAGGTGGCGCAGACGGTGAGCGACGAGGATCTGTACGATTTCTATAACGAGGTGATCCCGAACACGGTGACCTGCGTGGCTGACCTGGCGAAATGGTGGAAGGGCGAATTTGAGGCTCACCCGCATCTGCTTGATTTCGACCCGTCCAAGGTAGAGCGGCTCCTCGACCAGGAATCGGTGAGCATGGAGGACTTCCCCGACCACTGGGTCACCGTCGGTTCCGACGAACGTGTGATCGAGCTGCGGCTGAGCTACGTTTACGACACGCACGATCCGGCGGACGGCGTCACCGTGCACATTCCGCTCGGCGTGCTCTCACGCATCTCGGCACCGCAGTTCAGCTGGAATGTGCCCGGGCTGCGTCATGAGCTCATTGTGGCGATGATCAAGGCATTGCCGAAGGCGCTGCGCGTGCAGTTCGTGCCGGCGCCAGACACCGCGACGAAGATCGAGGACTGGATCGACTCCCATTTCGAATCCGACCCGGGTTCCGGCACACTGGACTCCCCCGCACAGGTTGACGGAGGCGTGTGGCCGGATTTCGCGCACGTGTTCACGCAGGCCGCCATCGAGGTGGTCGGGGCGCAGATTCACCCGGAGGTGCTCGATGGCCTCGCCGACAAGCTGCCGCCATACCTGCGCATGAATTTCGTGATCGAGCAGCCGAAGCCTCGGCCGAAGCGTGCCCACCGCCGCCGTTCGTACGACGATGGCGTGGTGGTGCTCGGCACAGGCAAGTCGCTGGTCGAGCTACAGCGCCAGTTTGCCGAACAGGCGCAGGAATCCGCACGCAAAATCGTGCACCGGCAGGCTCAGAAGGCCGCCGAGCAGGGGCAGGTGGTGGCCGAGGCGGATCTGCTGCGCAAAGCCGGTGCCACCACGGAGGCGCGTGAGGAGATGCTCTGGCGAGGGGCGCTCGATCGGCTGCGCCTGCCCGCCGAACGCATCTCGTCACGCTGGCTCGGTGCCGAGGCCCTCATGCTCGCATCGGCGCCGTATTCGACCACAAAGGCGCTCGCCGACGACCTGCAGTTGCAGACGGTGAAGCGATTGCTGCCAGATATTGCGAAACTGAGCTCCGACGAGGCGTTGAGCGAGGCCGTGGATGGCGTCAAGGAAGTGTTCGAGGACGCCGTGTATGAGGTGGCCAAGGACGCGATCGAGGTGCTGCGGGCCTATGCGCAGGTAGACAAGGCGGTCAGCGGCAAGGCCGACCTGCCCATGCTCTCGGTGCTGCAGTCGGTGCGCGAACACATCGCCACACTCGTGCATCCCGGTTTCATCGGTGCCACGCCGCCCGATTCATTCCGCAGACTGCCGGTCTACCTGCAGGCCGACATGAGCAGACTCTCCAAGGCGAAAACCGACAAGAACCGCGATGTGCGCTGGGCGTGGCAGGCCGACGAAGCCAAGCAGATCGTCGACAAAGCGCTCGAAAAGGCACGCAAGGAGCCGGCCGGAGCCAAGCACGACGAGCTCATGGCCAAGGCGCTTAAGGCACGCTGGATGCTCGAGGAGTTCTACGTGTCGCTCTGGGCGCAAGAGCTCGGCACTCCTTACCCGGTAAGTGTGCAGCGCATCCAGAAAGCCTTGCGATAGTGTCCCCCATGTGCATGCATATGCAAGCGGCGGGGTGTTCCGAATCACATTCGGAACACCCCGCCGCTTTTCTCGGCATATTCGCATCGACAGCTCAGAGCTTGGCCAAGTACTTCTTGAGCTCGAAGGGCGTCACCTGGCTGCGGTACTCCTCCCATTCCTTGCGCTTGTTACGCAGGAAGAACTCGAAGAGATGCTCGCCGAGCACATCGGCCACGAAATCGGATTTCTCCATGATCTTCAGGGCCTCGTCCAGCGACTCGGGCAGTGGCTGAATGCCCATCGCCTGGCGTTCGGCGTCGGTGAGCTCCCACACGTCGTCGCTCGTAGGCTCGCCCAAGGTCATCTTCTTTTCGATGCCGTCGAGACCTGCCGCCAGCAGCACCGAATAGGCAAGGTACGGGTTCGCTCCCGGATCGAGCGCGCGGAACTCGATGCGCGCGGAATTGCCCTTGCCTGGCTTGTACTGTGGAATGCGAAGCAGGGCCGAACGGTTGTTGTGTCCCCAGCAGATGTAGCTCGGGGCCTCATTGCCTCCCCACAGACGCTTGTAGGAGTTCACGTACTGGTCGGTGACGGCGCAGATCTCGGCGGCATGGTGCAGAATGCCAGCAGCGAACTGACGGGCCGTCAGCGACATGTTGAATTCCTGACCGGCCTCGTAGAACGCGTTCGCATCGCCTTCGAACAGGCTCAGGTGCGTGTGCATGCCCGAACCCGGCGCGTCCGCGAGCGGCTTGGGCATAAAGCTCGCATGGATGCCACGTTCGAGGGAGATCTCTTTGACCACCGTGCGGAAGGTCATGATGTTGTCGGCAATCGTCAACGCATCGGCATACCGCAGATCGATCTCATTCTGACCGGGACCCGCCTCGTGATGCGAGTATTCGACCGAGATGCCCATCTGCTCGAGCATGTTGACGGTGGCGCGGCGGAAATCCATGCCTGGGCTGCGCGGCACATGGTCGAAATAGCCGCCCTGATCGATCGGCACAGGGGTCTTGGACCAGTCGTCCTGCTTCTCGAACAGGTAGAACTCGATTTCGGGATGCACGTAGAACGTGAAGCCCTTCTCCTTGGCCTTCGACAGCGAGCGCTTGAGCACATGGCGTGGGTCGGAGAGCGACGGCTCTCCCTCCGGAGTGAGCACGTCGCAGAACATACGCGCCGTGCCCTGTGGACCTCCGCGCCACGGCAGAATCTGGAAGGTGCTCGGATCGGGCTTGACGATCATGTCGTCTTCGGACACACGCGTCATGCCCTCGATCGCGGAGCCATCGAAACCAATGCCCTCCTCGAATGCGGCCTCCAGCTCTGCAGGCGCGATGGCCACTGATTTCAATGTTCCCAATACATCCGTGAACCACAGGCGAATGAAGCGAACATCGCGTTCCTCAACGGTTCGGAGCGCAAATTCTTGTTGTTTGTCCATAGCACCCCATCGTTTCAAACCGATGTTACGGCACGCGTTAACAGACGGTATGTGGACACCGCATCGACATACGGACGGAATCCGTACGGAATGCCGTATAAACGCGGATTGTGTCTGCCCGCGCGGTATTGTGCAAGTATGAGCGATGGAAATCTCGTAGAGTCAAGCGAAGCGCATCCGATGTTCGACATGAGCGCGTGGACGGAGTTCAAGGACCCCGAGGATCGCACGAACGCCGGTCTCAAACTCCGCGAACGCTTCCCGCTCTCCTCGCATGCCGTATGGCGCGTGCGCACGAAGCGCCGTGACGTGATCGGTCTGCTCGAGGAGCAGAACAAGATGCGCGTTCCCGACCTGGTGCCGCTGCGGTTCAAGCGCATGAGCGCAAACGCCTTCACCTTCTACCGAGGGGGCGCGGCGATCATGGCGAACGATCTCGCCCGCACCCCTACCACCTGCATTCCGGTGCAGTGCATAGGCGATGCGCACATAGGCAACTTCGGCATCTTCTATTCGCCGTCCAAACGTCTCGTGTTCGACATCAACGACTTCGACGAGACGGCCACAGGCCCATGGGAATGGGATATCAAGCGACTTGCCGTTTCGGTGGAGATTGCGGGGCGCAACATAGGGCTCAAGGAGAAGGAGCGTCATGATGCCGTCTACCGCTGCGTGAAACAGTACCGTGAAACATTACGGAAATTCTCGCAGATGGGTTTCCTTGACACGTGGTACACCCATTTCGATGTGGAAGACAGCCTCGCCCATCTGGAGAAGGCGATGAAAGCGAAGCCGTCGAAAACGTTGCACGGCGCCATAGCCAAGGCGCGTTCGAAGGACTCCAAGAAGGCAGCCAACAAGCTCACCTATCTCGACGGCAACCGACTCCGTTTCAAGACCGAGCCACCCGAGCTCGTGCAGATCAACGACATTCGCGGCTACGAGGACATCGATGCGCTGCGCGGCCGCCTGCGACAGCTGTTCGACACCTACCGCGATTCGCTGTATGAGGACCGTCGCCATGTGCTCGAACAGTACCATTATCAGGACACAGCGCGCAAAGTGGTCGGCGTCGGTTCCGTTGGCACCCGCTGCTGGATCAGCGCGTTCATAGGCCGTGACATAGACGACCCGCTCATTCTGCAGATGAAGGAGGCGGTGGCCAGCGTGCTGGCCAAATACGTGGGCCACTCCCCCTACAGCACGCACGGTGAGCGCGTGATCCAAGGTCAGAAGCTCGTGCAGTCGACCGCCGACATTCTGCTCGGGTGGTCGCAGTTCGTGGCCAACGATGGTCTGCCGCGCGACTATTACGTGCGACAGCTGTGGAATGGCAAGGGTTCCATTGATCTTGACACGCTGCATGCGGATTCGTTGAGCAATCTGGGTTCGCTGTGTGCGTGGTGTCTCGCCCATGCGCATGCGCGCAGCGGCGACAGCATGGCGATCAGCGGGTATTTGGGCGACAGCGACGAATTCGAGACGGCGATGATGAGCTTCTGCGATTCATACGCCGACCAGAACGAAGACGATTTCGAGCTGTTCACCCAACTCATCGCATCCGGTGAGCTCCCTTGCGCATAGCCTGTTATGCGGTGACGCAAACAACTCGAATACATATATGACATATATGAAGTGCGTCAATGGAGACATTTTCCGGCAGAAAGATGTCCCCATTGACGCACTATTCAATTGGCGCACTGTGCAATATCACGCATTGGCTACAGCAAGTGCCTCCTCGAGCGTGAAGGCGCCCGCGTAGAGGCTCTTGCCCAGAATCGCGGAGTCGACGCCGAGCGGCAGCAGCTCCTTGATGGCACGAAGATCGTCGAGCTTCGAGATGCCGCCGGAGGCGGTCACTCTGGCCTCGGTGCGCTCGGCCACTTCACGCAACAGATCGATGTTCGGCCCGCTCATCATGCCGTCGCGGGTCACGTCGGTGACCACGTAGCGCGAGCAGCCGGCGTCGTCGAGGAATCGCATCGTCTCGAACAGGTCACCGCCCTCCTTCACCCAGCCGCGGGCGGCAAGCGTATGCCCACGCACATCGAGGCCAACGGCCACCTTGTCACCGTATTTGTCGATCACGCGGGCCGTCCACTCCGGATTCTCCAGTGCGGCGGTACCGATGTTCACGCGTGCGGCGCCCGCGTCGAGCGCGGCATCCAGAGAGGCATCGTCACGCACGCCGCCCGACATCTCGATGTTCACCTTGTCTCCGAGCTGCCTGACGATCTCACGCAATTGGGCGCGGTTGTTCCCCGTGCCGAAGGCGGCGTCGAGATCGACCAAGTGGATCCATTGTGCTCCGGCCTCCACCCACGTGCGTGCAGCGTCGAGCGGCGAGCCGTAGTCCGTCTCCGAACCGGACTCACCCTGACGTAAACGGACGGCCTTGCCGTCACGGACGTCAACGGCCGGCAACAAAGTCAGTGACATGTTCTACCCCAATCTGGAATCTGAAAATATGGCAAATAACAACACAACTAGAGTATGGCGGCCCAGTTCGTGAGCAGTCTGGCACCTGCCTGCGCGGACTTCTCCGGGTGGAACTGCGTGGCGAACAGAGGTCCGCGCTCATAGCTGGCCACGAAATGGCTACGGCTGTAATCGCAGAACGCCACTTTCTGCTCGGCATCGCCGAGGTCGATGTCGAACTGCGTCAAATCCGCGGGGGCCGCGGTGAAAGCGGCGTAGGAGTGCACGAAATAGAACCGTTCACCCTCCACGCCATTGAGCAGCACGGAGCCTTCGGGGGCATCGACGGTATCCCATCCCATGTGGGGCACCACGTCGGCATCGAGTCTGCTCACCTCGCCGTCAATGAGCTGCAGCCCAGGCGTGTCAAGGTCATGCTCGGTGCCACGGGTGAACATGATCTGCTCGCCCACGCACACGCCGAGCACCGGGCGCCCCGCACGCAGACGGTCGTAGATCACGTTGTCGCCATTCACCTTGCGCAGTCCCTGCATGCAGGCACCGAATGCGCCCACGCCCGGCACGACGAGCCCGTCGGCCTCCAAGGCCTTGCGGTAGTCGGAGGTGAGCGTGACGTCAAGGTCCTGATTGGCGAGCGCGCGCATCATGGAGCGCACATTGCCGAACCCATAATCAAACACGACTACAGATTTCATAATCTCACTTTCTTCCCTGTGCCCCGTGCACTCAGTCAATCGACGAGCCGTCACGCCCGAAGTTCGTATGCTCGGCGATGATTTTCAATGCATGGTCGTGATCCAGATCCGCGGAATTGACAATCCTCACACCCTGCTGCGCGAGCGCATCGACTGTGGTGAGTCCGAGCATGAGATCCTCCACGAAATGCGCGAGCGTCTCCAGCACGAACGGCGGCGGCAGTTCCGCGTCCTCGGCGGTGCCGTTCGCATAGGGAACGGCGGTCATCTTGTCGGCGCGATCCACGAGCAACAGCACGCTTAGCCCCGCCACCACTTCGGTGAGGTCCTTCGCGGCCGCCTCGGGACCGTCCCCGTTGAGATTGCGCAGCACTGCCACCGCCCCCTCATGCGAATCGATGCATTGCGCGGTGATGTCGGCGAGCGAGCAGAAGGCGGCGAGCAGATCGGCCGAGGTGAGGCGTGTGACCAGAATCGCACGCTTCGCCTTGTTGCCGAGAATCCCCTCGAGTTCGTCGTCGAAGCTTGTCTCGGCGTTCGCGTTCATGATCTGCGAGAATTCGTCGGACACGTCTTCGGGAGCGTTGCCGTCTTCCGATTCCCCGGTCGTGGATTCCCCGGCATCGTCGGTGCTCACATTCTGCTCGAGATTCGCAAGCTCCTGGTTGAGGCTTTCCATCTCACGTGCGAGATCCGGGTCGCTTTCGAAGGCCCAGAACGCGTCGTTTTCGTCGCCGGGGTTATCGGGATTGTTGGGATTTCGCTTGTCGTCGTCTGACATCACAGCGCGCCCTTCGTGCTCGGAATCAGTCCCTGAATGCGGGGATCGGGTTCTATGGCGAAGCGCAATGCGCGGGCGAGCGCCTTGAACTCCGCCTCTGCAATGTGGTGTGGGTCACGGCCGGCAATGAGATGCATGTGCAGGCAGATCTGCGCGTGGAAGGCGATCGATTCCATCACATGGCGTACAAGTGAGCCGGTGAAGTGGCCGCCGATCATTGCGTACTGGAAGCCTTCGGGTTCGCCCGAGCACACGCAGTATGGGCGCCCGGAGACGTCGACGACGGCTTTGGCGAGCGCCTCGTCGAGCGGCACTGTGGCATCGGCGAAGCGACGGATGCCGCGCTTGTCGCCGAGGGCCTGGCGCAACGCCTCCCCGAATACGATCGCCGTGTCCTCCACGGTATGATGGGCATCGATATCGGTGTCGCCGCTTGCCACGATGTTGAGATCGATGAGCGAATGCTTGCCCAGTGCCGTCATCATGTGATTGTAGAACGGCACAGTCGTTTCGATGTTCGTCTTGCCGGTGCCGTCAAGGTTGAGTTCGAGGTCGATGCTGGATTCGCTGGTCTGGCGAACAATGTGCGCGGTGCGTGCCATGTGTCTCCATGTCTCCTTTGCGGGTATACGTATGTCTGCAGCCTAGGCGTTCTCGACGGCGCGCATCGATTCGACGAGCGCCTCGCGGAATCGGCGCATCTCCTCGTCGGTGCCCATGCACACACGCAGCCAGCCTTCCGGCCCCACCACGCGAATGAGCACGCCACGCTGGAGCATCTGGTCGAAGATGGCTCCGCGATTGTCGAAATGGCCGCCGAACAGCAGGAAATTCGACTGCGAGGGGGCGACTTCGAGTGGCTGGCCCTTATAGGTCTGTTCCTTGAGCCAAGCGGCGGTCTGCTCGCGAATCTCGCGCAGGTGGTCCACCTGGCTCAGCTGTTCCTTCGTATGATCGAAGGCCGCCAGCGCCACCGCCTGCGTCACGGCAGACAGGTGGTATGGCATGCGCACGATGCGCAGGCAGTCCACAATACCTTCGCTGGCCGCCAGATAGCCCACTCGGGCTCCCGCGAACGCGAATGCCTTGCTCATGGTGCGGCTCACGGCCAGATTGTCGTAGTCGTTGATGAGCGTCGTGGCCGACGGCGTGCCCGGGTTGCGGAATTCAATATAGGCCTCATCCACAACCACGATCGGGTGCACCCCATCGTGTGCACCAGCGACCTGAGCACTTTGGCAATGTTCGAGAATGCGCTTGAGATCGGTCATGGGCAGTTCGGTGCCGGTCGGATTGTTCGGGCTGGTGAGCACCACCATGGCCGGCTGGATCGCATCGATGTCCTCGATGGTACGGTCCACATCAAGGGTGAAGTCCGGCTTGCGGTGCGTGGTGTGCCAACTGGTGAACGTGTCGCGTGCATACTCGGGGTACATCGAATAGGCCGGGTCACAGCCCAGTGCGGCACGGCCAGGGCCTCCGAAAGCCTGAAACAGCTGGAGCATGATCTCGTTGGAGCCGTTGGCGCCCCACACCTGTTCCACCGTGAGCTGCGCCCCCGATTCCTCCTTGAGGTACTTGACGAAGGCCTCGCGCAGTCCGATGTGTTCGCGGTCCGGATAGCGGTTGAGTGTGGGCGCCACCTGCTTGACGCGCTCCACTATGCTGCGAACCACGGCGTGATCCGGCGGATACGGGTTCTCATTGACGTTCAGGCACACCGGGACGTCAAGCTGCGGGGCGCCGTAGGGCACCTCGCCAATGAGGTCGTTACGCAGTGGCAGATCCGCCGGAATCATCGCTTCGCTCATCGTAATCCTGCTTCTTCTTCCTGTTCGGTAATGGTTTCCTTGTTGTACGGATCGTCAATGAAGCGCGTCAGCACGCTCTCGCCGTGCGCCGGGAGATCTTCCGAGACGGCGAAGGCGTTCACCCTGGCGGCGAGCTCCTTCAGTCCCTGCTCGTCGTATTCGATGACCTCCACCGGCTTCATGAACGTGTGCACGCCGAGACCAGCGGCGAATCGTGCGGTGCCCGAGGTGGGCAGCACATGGTTCGAGCCCGACATGTAGTCGCCCAGCGGCACCGGGGAATAGTTGCCGCGGAAGATGGCGCCAGCGTTGCGGATCTTCGCGATCACGGCATCCGTGTCTGCAGTCTGCACTTCAAGGTGTTCGGCGGCGTAGGCGTTCGCCGCGTCGATCGACTGCTCGATGCCGTCGGTGAGAATGATGCCGGACTGCTTGCCGGAGAGGCTGGTGGCTACACGTTCGGAGTGCTCGGTGCGCGGCACACGCTTGTTGAGCTCGGCCTGCACCGCCTCGGCCGACTGCTCGTCGTCGGTGATGAGCACCGATCCGGCGAGTTCGTCGTGCTCGGCCTGACCAATGAGGTCAGCGGCGACATATGCCGGGTTCGAGGTCTTGTCGGCGATGATGGCGATCTCAGTGGGACCGGCGACCGCGTCGATGCCCACAATGCCCGAGACGAGACGCTTGGCCGTGGCCACGAAGATGTTGCCCGGACCAGTGATCTTGTCTACCGGCTCGCACAGCACCGGGGAGACCGGATTGTCGAGGTCGGCGGCGCCATAGGCGAACATCGCGATGGCCTGTGCACCGCCGACGGCGTAGACCTCGTCCACACCGAGAATGGCACAGGTGGCAAGAATCGTCTTGTTCGGCCAACCCTGCGCATTGTCACGGCTTGGCGGAGTGGCGATGGCGAGGCTTTCGACACCGGCGGCCTGTGCCGGCACCACGTTCATGATTACGGAACTCGGGTACACGGCCTTGCCGCCGGGCACGTACAGACCCACACGCTGGATCGGGATCCAGCGCTCACTGACGCGCGCACCCTCGGCCAGATCGGTGTGGAAGTCCTCCGGGACCTGCGATTTCGCGACTGCGCGGGCACGGCGCACGGATTCCTCAATCGCTGCGCGTACTTCCGGGTCGAGGCTCGCCACGGCGGCATCCATGACGTCGGTGGGTACACGGAACGACTTGGGGACGATGTGGTCGAATTTCTCGGCATATTCACGCAACGCTGCGGCGCCGTTCTCCCTCACGTTGTCGAGAATCGGCTGCACGATCTCGCTCGCTTCGTCGGTTCCCATCTCAGCTCGTGGCATCGCGTCGAGCATCTCGGCGCGTGTCAGTTCCTTGCCGCGCAAATCAATGATGCGCATATAGTTATCTTGGCTCATAAGCCACTATGGTACCAAGCGCCTGTCACGAGAAGGAAAACGAGAGCATCGGGCCTTTTGCATCGTGAGATTGCCCGCTGACGTGTCCCGACGAGTCCCCATGTTCGCGTCAATCCAGCAAATTTGCGTAGTCGGGGACGCGCTCCGTGTGGAATTTGTCCCAGATTACGCAAAACAATGACAACGATCAGATGAGAAGATGGCAGGCATCCGGTTTGCGTGAACGGAGACGGCATGCGATGGCATGCCGTCTCCGTTCACGCAAACCGCCGTTCAGATCATAGGCAGTGCGTTGGCGCCGAAGAGAACCTTGATATCGGCGAACAGGCCGGTCTCACGGCGCACACGGAAGCGATCGCCGAGGGTCATGAGGGTCACGCCGCCATTGTCATCGACGATGGCAAGCCTGACCTCGCAGGCACCGGGATGATTGGAGAGGATCTGCGAGAACTGTTCGAGCCGTTGCATATCGAGGGCGTGCGCAGGCAGCTGGACGAAAACAGGACGGTCCTCACCGGCTTCGATGACGGGCACCATGAGGTCGGTGGCGCGCAACGAGATCGTCTCGTCACGTGCCTCGACCATGCCACGCACCTGCACGATCGTGTCGACGGCGAGTTCCGCCGCGTGCGCCTCGTACACCTTGCCGAACAGCAGGCATTGGATGGAGCTCTCCATGTCTTCAATCGTCACGATCGCCCATCGGTTGCCCTTCTTGGAGACGCGTGAGTCGACGTTGGTGATGAGCCCGGCGACCATGACCTGACTGCGCTCGGGCATCGTGGGAGCACGGTCGATCAGTTGCGCGATGGACATGTCACGCAGGCTGGCGAGCACGGACTGCATGCCTGAAAGCGGGTGGTCGGACACATACAGGCCCAGCATTTCGCGTTCGAAGTTGAGCTTGGTCTTCTTATCCCACTCCTCCACGTCGGGTACGCTGATCGACACATCGCCGAGCGCTTCGGCCTCGCCATCACCGGCACCGGCGTCGAGGTCGGCGAAGAGGTCGAACTGCCCAGTGGCCTGCTTGCGTTTGAGGTCGGTGACCGAGTCGATCGCAGCCTCATGAATCTGGTAGAGGGCACGCCGGTTGGGGTCGATCGAGTCGAAGGCACCCGCCTTGATCAACGATTCGACCAGGCGCCTATTGAGTGCGGTCAGAGGCACACGGCGAATGAAGTCCATGAAGTTGACGTACTTGCCATGGCTGCCCTGACGTTCGGCAATGATGTCGGCGACTGCCTTCTCACCCACGTTCCTGATGGCGCCAAGTCCGAAACGCACCACGTCTCCGACGGCGGAGTAGGCGTACACGGATTCGTTGACATCCGGCGAGAGCACCTTGATGCCCATGCGGCGCGCCTCGCCCAGGTACAGGGCGGTCTTGTCCTTGTTCGTGGAGGCACCTTGCAACAGAGCGGCCATGAACTCAGCCGGATAGTGCGTCTTCAAATAGGCGGTCCAATACGAGATGAGCCCGTAGGCGGCAGAATGTGCCTTGTTGAACGCGTAGCCCGAGAACGGCACCAGCACGTCCCACACCGCCTGTGCCGCCTCGCGGGAATAGCCGTGCTCCTTCATGCCCTCGAAGAACGGCACCTGTTCCTTGGCCAGCACCTCGGGCTTCTTCTTACCCATCGCGCGTCTGAGCACGTCGGCCTTGCCCAGCGAGTAGCCGGCCAGAATACGGGCGGCGGATTGCACCTGTTCCTGGTAGATGATCAGGCCGTAGGTCTCGTCGAGCACCTCCTTGAGCGGCTCGGCAAGCTCCGGATGGATCGGCTCGATCTTCTGCAACCCGTTCTTGCGTTTCGCGTAGTTCGTATGCGAGTCCATGCTCATCGGGCCCGGCCGGTAGAGGGCGATCAATGCCGAGATGTCGTTGAAGTTATCTGGCTTCAGCTGCTTGAGCAACGCACGCATGCCGTCGGAATCGAGCTGGAACACACCCAGCGTGTCGCCGCGCGACAGCAGCTCGTACGTCTCCTTGTCGTCAAGCGGAATCTTCGTATGGTCGATCGGCTCCTTGCCGTTGGCCTCGATGTTCCTGAGCGTGTCACCGATCACCGTCAAGTTGGACAGGCCCAGGAAGTCCATCTTCACCAGCCCCAGCGTTTCACATGTGTGGTATTCGAATGTCGTCGTCACCGTGCCGTCCGTACGCTCCAGCAGCGGCGACGTGTCCGTGATCGGCTCCGATCCCATGATCGTGGCGCATGCGTGCACACCCGTCTGGCGAATCAGGCCCTCGATGCCCATCGCCTCGTCGGTGATTCGCTTGGCATCGGGATTCGACTCATACAATTCGCGGTATTCACGCGCCTCCGCATAGCGTTTCGCACCCGGATCGAAAATGTCATGCAGCGGCACGTCCTTGCCACCCGTTGCCGCCGGCGGCAACGCCTTGGTGACCAACTCGCCCATCGAGAACTCGTAGCCCATGATGCGCGCCGAATCCTTGAGCGCCTGCTTCGTCTTGATCGTGCCGTATATCACGCATTGCGCCACCTTGTCGTGCCCGTATTTGTCGCCGCAGTACTCGATTACCTTCAGACGGCCCTCCGGGTCGAAGTCCACGTCGATATCCGGCAGTGACACGCGCTCCGGGTTCAGGAACCGTTCGAAGATCAGACCGTGCTCCAACGGATCCAGCTCGGTGATGCCCATTGCATAGGCAACCATCGATCCTGCCGCCGAGCCACGGCCCGGCCCCACCATGATCCCATGGTCCTTGGCCCACTGGATGTAGTCGGCCACCACCAGGAAGTAGCCCGGGAACTGCATCTGGCAGATCACACCGCACTCGTAATCCGCCTGTGCCAGCACATGCGCTGGTACGTTGCCCTCGTACCGCCGTTCGAGGCCCTCCTCCACTTTCTTCAGGAACAGCGACGTCTCGTCCCAACCCTCCGGGCATGGGAACTTGGGCATGAACGCACCGTCCTCGTGGTCGTCGAACATCACATTGCAACGTTCCGCCACCTCGATCGTATTGTCGCATGCCTCGGGCAGGTCGCGGAACAGCTCGCGCATCTGCTGCGAGGAACGCATGTAATACCCTTCACCATCGAACTTGAACCGGTCCGGATCATCCAGATGCGAGCCTGAATTGATGCACAGCATCGCGTCCTGCGCGCCAGCATCCTCCTCGTGGACGTAATGCGAATCGTTCGTGGCCAGCAGCGGCGCACCGAGCTTCTTCGCGATCTCAAGCAGGTCCTTCGTCACCTTACGCTCGATCTCAAGATTATGGTCCATCAGTTCAATGAAGAAGTTGTCTTTGCCATAAATGTCCTGCAACTCACCCGCCGCGCGCAAGGCCTCATCGAACTGACCGAGGCGCAAACGGGTCTGCACAATGCCCGATGGGCATCCCGAGCCGCAGATCACGCCCTTGCTGTAGGTGGAGAGCACCTCCTTGTCCATACGCGGATAGCGCATCACACGTCCTTCGAGATTCGCCACCGAAGAGGCCCTGATCAGGTTCCTCAATCCTTCGTCGTCCTCGGCCCACAGTGTCAAATGCGTGATCAGGCCGCCACCGGACACATCATCACGCCGTTGCGCCTCCGTGCCCCAATGCACGCGCGATTTGTCTTGCCTCGCCGTCTCCGGCGTCACATACGCCTCGATGCCGATGATCGGCTTGACATCCTGCTTCACCGCCTCGGTGTACATCTCATACGCGCCATGCATGTTGCCATGGTCCGTGATGCCCACGGCGCCCATTCCCAATTCCTTCGTGTACTTCACCAAATCGGGAATCTTCGATGCGCCATCGAGCAACGAATAATGCGTATGGTTGTGCAACTGCACGAAATCAGCGGAATTGGTCATAGTGTTCTAATGTACCTTGAAATCTGCTTGCTGTACAGGGCGCAAGCAGAGGTGCCCCGCAACCCTTCGAACACGCCATGTCCGTTTCGACACTCGGCATTTCCAGCACATCAATCGCTTCATATGGAAACAGCGCCGCATCGTCGCTAGAGTGTTGGCAACATTGCCGAGTAAGCCGACGCGAGGGAAAGGAGGTTGCCTATGGCGGCATCGAAGCCGGCCCACGGCAGGCGCATCGCCGTATATGTCGCGCTCATTCCGCTCTGCGCCCTGCTTGCCCTTCCCGGAGCCATCGGCATGGTGCAGGCCATTCGCATACTGTTTGGCTGCGATCATGCGGCCGGCTATTCCACCGGGGTGCGCGAGCTGGAGGCGTGGATCAGTCTGTTGTTCACCACGCCGTTGGCAGTTATACCAACCTGCGCGATGATCATATTCGTGGTATTGGCGATCGCGGAAGCCAGTCGCGGGAAATCACCGCCATCGTCATCCTCGCGACGACTCTAACCGCTGGTGCTCCCGTTGGGCGAAGCGCTCACGCTCCGTCTCCAGCGCATGCTGCAGATCGGCGGGATACCGCGAGGTGACCACAGTGTTGATGTGCGTGCGCGGATGCCGGAACTCCAGCTCCATGGCGTGCAGCCATTGACGTTGGAGCCCCAGTGCCTGCGACAGACGGGGATTGGCCCCGTACATCGGGTCTCCTACAAGAGGGTGCCCGATGGACGAGAAATGCACGCGAATCTGGTGGGTGCGTCCGGTCTCGAGATTGATCGATGCGAGTGTGGTCTCGCCGAAGCGTTCCATCACGTCCCAATGGGTGATGGCCTCCTTGCCCGCGGGCGTGACCGTGAAGCGGAAATCGGAGACCTTTGCCCGCCCGATCGGAGCTTCGATGGTGGCCTTGTCTTCCTTGAGATTGCCTTGCACGAGCGCATGGTAGGTCTTTTTCACCTCGTGCTCGGAGAATTGCCTGCGCATTTCTTTGTATGCGAGGTCGGATTTGCATACGAGCATGAGCCCTGAGGTTCCCACATCGAGCCGCGAAACAATGCCCTGCCGTCCTGCAGCCCCCATCGATGTGATGTGCACACCGCGCTGGATCAATGACCCCAGCACTGTGGGCCCGGTCCAGCCGACTGAGGCATGCGCCGCCACACCAACCGGTTTATCTACTATCACGATGTCGTCGTCCTCATAGGCGATTCCCATTTCAGTCGAGACGGGTTCGAGTTCCCGTCTCTCTTCCTGCACGTCAATCTCAACAGTGTCGCCGTCCTGCAATGTGGCGGATTTATGAATGTCACGCCCGATCACACGTGCCTGCCCGGTTTCGATGAGTTCAGTGGCCTTGGCCCGTGAGATGCCCATCATCTTGGCTACAGCCACATCGAACCGCTTCCCGATCAGTGCATCGGGCGCCGGAATGATCGTGCTCATTGCGCTCCTTCCATATGCCTAGTTATCGGAATGCCCGGCATTCGCTGTTTCAGCCGGCTGCCGCTCGTCGCTCCCCCTATATGGCACTCCGCACAAAATGAGCACGATGATGCCTATTCCCGCGATCATGAGGAAGATGTCGGCCACATTGCCCACCGACCAACCGTAATTGAGGAAATCAACGACCTTGCCATTGAGGAATCCTTGGGCATATGCCACGCGATCAATCAGGTTCCCCAACGCCCCGGCAAAGGCGAGTGCCAGAAACACGGTCCAGACCATCGATGTGGTGCGCCAAGCCAGCCAGACAAGCACACAGCATGCGGCGATGGCGAAGAGGCTGATTACCCAAGTCGAGTTGGCCCCCATGCCCAGCGAGGCCCCGGGATTATGGACCAACGTCAGGTGCAGGAACCGTGGGATCACCTGAATGTAATCGGTTTCGGTCAGATAGGTCTGTGCCAGATATTTGGTGAGCTGATCTATTCCAAGGGCGACGATGGCGATAGATGCAAAGACGGCCACGCGTGCACGCGGCCGTCTTGGTTTCGAATTCAACATTGGCTAATGGTATCAGTTGGCCTTGTCGATGTCCTTGTAGTTGTTCGTGTCGGAGACCTGTGCCTGCAGCTGGCCGAGGAATTCGGTGAGGCGTGCGCGGTATTCGGTCTCGAAGGTCTTGAGGCCCTGAATGTTGCCTTCGATCACCTTCGACTGGGTCTCGAGGTTCTCGCGTACCTGCTGGGCGTAGTCGTCGGCCGCAGTGCGGGTCTTCTCCGAATAGTCGTCGGCACGCTTCTTGGCCTCGGCCTCGAAGGCGTTGATCTCGTCGTGGCGTTCGACCACGTACTGGTCGGCCTCGCTCTTCTTCTGCTGGGCGTAGGTGTTGCCTTCGTCCTGCTTCTTCTGAGCGTACTCGTCTGCCTCATGGGCCTTCGAGTCGGCATAGGTGTCGGCCTCGTTGGTCTTGGCGGCGGCGTAGTTGTTCGCCTCTGCGGTCTTCTGATCCGCGTACGTGTTCGCCTCTGCGGTCTTCTGATCCGCGTACGTGTTCGCCTCATTGGTCTTGTCGACCACGTACTGATCTGCCTCGGCGTGCTTGTTCTTCATGTACGTGTCGGCATCCTCATGCGTCTTGGCGCTGTACGAATCGGCATCGTCACGAGTCTTCGCACTGTAGGCATCGGCAGCCTCGCGGGTGCGGGCATTGTAATCGTCGGCCTCGGAACGAGTGCGGTTCGAATAGTCGTTGGCCTTGGAGATGAGCTCCTCATACTTGCGCTGGGCCTGCTCGGTGATCTCCTTGGCGGTCGCCTTGCCCTTGTCGACGTACTGGTCGTGCAGCTGCATCGCGAGGGTGAGCATCGCGGTGGCGCGCTCCGGCTCGCTGTTGGCCGCAGCGGCTGCGCTCTTGATCTTCTGCAGGCTGCCCGTCTCGGTGTTCGGCTCGACCTTGGCAACCTGGTCACGCAGCTGTTCCTCACGCTGCTTCGATTCCTCGAGCTGCTTGGTGAGGTCCTTGATCTGGGCTTCGGCCTGCTGGGCACGCATCGTCTGCTCATGGGCAGCAGAGAGCTCATGACGCAGATTCTCGCTGTCAGCGCGGAACTGATCACGCTGGCGAGTGATCTCCTGCAGCTCCTTGGCGAGATCCGGCTGATCGGAGTTCTGTGCCGCCTGTGCGGTGAGCTGATCGACCTGCGCGGAGAGGCGTTCGATCTGGTTCTTCAGCTGTTCGTTCTGAGTGGAAAGCGCCTGATTGTTCGACTCGGCTTCCTTGAGCTGCGCCTGTGCAGCCTGTGCGGCCTGATTCGCCTGAGCAATCTGTGCTGCTGCCTGCTCACCCACACCCTCTGCGGCAGCGGCCTTGAGCGACTGGTTTTCCTGCTGCAGGGACTGGACCTGCGCAGTCAGATCGGAAATCTTCGTATTCAGTGCGGAGACGTCGGGGCCGAGTGCCTGCGTGGACTGACCACCTGCAACTGCCTGCTTGCCCAAAGCCTCCACGGTTTCGGTTACCTGATCGAGGAAGTCGTCGACCTCATCGACATCGTACCCTTCCTTGAAGCGCACCGTTTGGAAGGTGTGCTCCCGAATATCCTTTGGCGTCAAAAGAGCCATTATCTTACCACCTCGCTTTGGGATAGACCCAGCTTAGTTGACCTTATTTTTTGATGCTATCACGACACCTGCGCAAGCACACCGCATGGACGGCTTTTTCACATGACAAGCGGACTTTTTCCATCGGTCAGATCAATATACGCAAGATTACCAGCACGAAATACAACACCAAGAAACTCACATCGAAGTAAACGCGCCCCAAGGGAATCGGCTTGATGTATCGTCTCAGGAAGCGCAGTGGCGGCTCGGTGAGCTGGTAGATGATGCGCAGCAGGGTCGCCACAAAACCGGTCGGCCGCCACCGCGGCGCCAGTACCAGCACCCAATCGAAGATCATGCGGGCGAACAATACCGCGATGTAAGCCTCGATGAGCAGGTCGATAATATGGAAGAAGAAGCCGAATAACGTCGAAAGCATGCTCCCAGCCTATCGAATGACTAGGAACATGCTTCCTCGAACAGCAAATGACGCGGGGAGGTCCTGTGCGGACACTCCCTCAGTTTTCGAACAGATTGTCTGACATACCCGATTCGGTGTCCTCCGCCACAATGTCCACACGCGCGGGACTCAGCAGGAACACACGCTCGGTCACGCGTTCGATGGAGCCGGAGATGCCGAACACCACACCAGACGAGAAGTCGATGATGCGGTAAGCCTGTGACTGAGAGACATCGGTGAGATTCAGCACCACCGGGATGCCGTCTCGCAGTGCACGACCGACCAGCTGGGCGTCTTCGTAGCTCTGCGGGTGAATCGTCGTGATGCGGTTGATGTTCGCATGGAACGGTGCCACCGACTTGCGCTGGCTCGTGGAAGGCTGCGTGGACGTGGCCGGGATTGGCGTGACGGAACGATCGGTGTCGAATGACGACTCCGGCTCCTCGTCGATGACCTCGTCATCTTCGTCTTCCGGCACGACGTCGGACATTCCCAGATAAGACATGGTCCTCTTCATGAATCCGGCCATTCGCGTTTCCTTCTTTGCTGTCCTGTTTCAGGTTGACTCTATGGGTTCTACAGGTATTGTAATTCGGACCGTGCCGTAAACGGATCGACTACTGCAGGAATTCCGGAATGTCGAGGTCACCTAGATCACCAAGTGCCGTATACGGATAGCTGCTGGTGTCGGACGAGGCATCGTATTCGGAGCGTTGCTTCGGCGTCGGCTGCTGGGCCACGATCTTCTCATCCGTCTTCTTCTCCTCTTCGAATACCGGACCGGTGGAGGGAATGGGAGACGTGAGGATGGTGGGTTGCCCTGAAGCGACGGCCGGCTTGGTCACCGGCTTGACGGTGTGCTGAGGCGCCGAAGCGGCGGCCTGGGCGTCCTCATTGGCCTGAGCGAGCTTCTTCTTGTCGTTGAAGCCGGCGGCAATCACGGTGACGCGCATCTCATCGCCATAGGCATCGTCGAGTGCGAGACCGAAGATGATCTGCGCCTCCGGATGTGCGGCTTCGCGAACGAAGCCGACGGCCTGGTTCACCTCGGCGAGCTTCAGGTCGTTCGAAGCCGCGATGTTGATGAGCACGCCGCTGGCGCCGTCGATGCTCTCCTCGAGCAACGGCGAGCTGATGGCGATCTCTGCGGCCTGTGCTGCACGATCCTCGCCCCGTGCGGCGCCGATGCCGAAGAGTGCGGTGCCGGAGTTCTGCAGGATCGACGTGATATCGGAGAAATCGACGTGAATGTACGGATTGATCGTGAGCAGGTCCGTGATGCCCTGAACACCGGCGAGCAGAGCGGTGTCGGCCGTGCGGAATGCATCCACGATGCCAATGGAGCTGTCGTCGAGTTCAAGAAGTCGGTCGTTCGGAATGACGATGAGCGCGTCGACCTCTTCGCGCAGATTGTCGATGCCCAGCGCTGCCGAGGCGGCACGCTGCGGGCCTTCGAAGGAGAACGGACGAGTGACGACTGCAATGGTGAGCGCGCCCTGCTGGCGTGCTGCGCGGGCGACCAGTGGGCTTGCACCGGTGCCGGTGCCACCGCCCTCACCGCAGGTGACGAACACCATGTCGGCGCCCTTGACGGCTTCTTCGATCTCGGACTGGTGGTCCTGGGCGGCCTTCGCGCCCTTCTCCGGATCCGCCCCAGCGCCGAGCCCTCGGCTCGAGGCGTCACTCAGCGAGATCTTGACATCGGCGTCGGAGCGCAGCAAATCTTTCGCATCCGTGTTGATTGCCACGAATTCCACATTCTGCAGACCCTCGGCAATCATTCGGTTGACTGCATTGCCACCTGCGCCACCGACACCAACGACCTTGATAATCGTGGTGTCGTTGAAATTGTCGGTCTGGGCGATCTCGCTCACGTTAGTCTCCTGTCACTCACGGTTGTACACAACTGTACCGCAGATGGGTGAGAAAACAGGCCTCCCTCCACTGGACAAGGCCAATCCGCTCACCCTCCTTTTCACATTCCTCGTAGACACCGTAGACCCGATTTCCGAAAGTTTTCTTAAAACGTGTCGCTCAGTAGCTCGCATCCATCGGGTCGTCGCCGAACAGTCGCTCGCGCTCCTCATGGGTCGTGGTCCGCGAATCGAGCCAACCATATGGCAAATGCACCTTCTTCGCAAAGCGAACACGACCCCTCGGCTGGTCCACCACCCGTTCAGGATACTCGATGTTCGGGTCAAGCGCGTCCACCTGCTCACGAACATCCTTCAAACTCTCGCATTCCATGAACGCGCGCCTGGTGAAGCCTCCCACCGGGAAACCTTTCAGGTACCATGCGACATGCTTGCGCAGGTCGTGCACAGCCATCCGCTCGTCCCCATCGTAGAACTCGGTGAGCAGCTCGGCATGGCGCATGATGATGCGCCCCACCTCGCCGAGGGTGGGGTTGATGCGCACGTCGCTGCCGGCGAAGGCGTTGCCTATATTGCCGAAGAGCCATGGCCGCCCCTGGCACCCGCGCCCGATCGCCACTCCAGCACACCCGGTTTCGTTCACCATCGCGATGGCGTCCTCGGCGCCCCAGATGTCGCCGTTGCCGAACACCGGTATGTCGAGTGCGCCCACGAGCTCACCGATCCGGGACCAATCCGAATGACCGCCATAGTATTCGGCAGTGGTGCGGGCGTGCAGGGTCACCGCGCTGCACCCCTCCTCCTGGGCTATATGCCCGGCTTCGAGGAAGGTCTCATGCTCATGGTCCAGCCCCACGCGAATCTTCGCTGTCACCGGAATGTTCGCCGGCGCGCACACCGTAACCACGCGCTGGACAATCTCGGTGAACAGATCCGTTTTCCATGGCAATGCCGATCCCCCGCCACGCCGGGTGACCTTGGGAACCGGGCATCCGAAATTGAGATCGAGATGGTCCATCATGCCGTTGTCCACCAGGAACCGCGCCGCCTGTTCCATAATCGACGGGTTCACGCCATACAGCTGCAGCGATCTGATGCGCTCGCTCGGTGCGAACCTGCACAACCTGAGCGCCTTCGGATTGCGCTCGACCAGCGCGCGGGCAGTGACCATCTCGGCCACGTAGAGGCCGTCGGGCCCATATTCCTCGCACTGCACGCGGAACGGCCAGTTCGTCACACCCGCCATCGGGGAGAGCATGACCGGCGTGTTCACCATGACATCGCCGAGCCTGATCGGCGCCAACGGACCGGCCGAAACCGGCTCATGCCGTGCACCGGCATCTGCGCAATCCCTGGCATCTTGGCTTGCATCGCCTTGCCGGGATGTGTTCAGTATCGTCTCCTGCTCGCTCATATCCCCTCGTTCATGTGTTCGAATTGTACAGAATACCGTATGGATTATTCGCACGCACACCTCATACGCAAAATCGCCTGCGTCCCACAATCTCAGGCATACGGGGCGCAGGCGATTGATGCATGGCGGATCAGTACAGACCACCGGCCTCGGCGATATGCACGGACTCGGGCCATTCGGCGCCACCCATCGACACCGGCTTGAGCGGCACGCGCGTGCGCTTGTCGTTGATGCGCTTGGCCACGTAGTCGGCGACCTGGGTGAGCGCCACGCGCTCCTGCTGCATCGTGTCACGTTCGCGAATCGTCACGGCCTGGTCGTCGAGCGTGTCGAAGTCGACGGTGATGCATAACGGGGTGCCGATCTCGTCCTGCCGACGATAGCGGCGACCGATTGCACCGGATTCGTCGTAGTCGATCATCCAGTCGTTGAGTCGCAGATCCTGCGCGAGGTCCTGGGCCACCGACTGCAGTTCCGGCTTCTTGCTCAACGGCAGCACCGCGGCCTTGACGGGAGCGAGACGCGGGTCGAGACGCAGCACTGTGCGCTTGTCGACGCCGCCCTTGGTGTTCGGGGCCTCGTCGACGTCGTAGGCATCCACAAGGAAGGCCATAAGTGAACGCGACAGACCGGCTGCAGGCTCGATGACGTACGGAATGTATTTCTCGCCGGTGGCCTGGTTGAAGTAGCTCAGGTCCTCACCGGAATGCTTGGCGTGGGCGCCGAGATCGAAATCGGTGCGGTTGGCCACGCCCTCGAGCTCACCCCAATCGGAGCCCTGGAAACCGAAGCGGTATTCGATGTCGACGGTGCGCTTCGAATAGTGGGCGAGCTTTTCCTTCGGATGCTCGTAATGGCGCAGATTCTCGGGGTTCACACCGAGGTCGATGTACCACTGTGTGCGGGCGTTGATCCAGTACTGGTGCCAGTCCTCATCGGTGCCCGGCTCAACGAAGAACTCCATCTCCATCTGCTCGAACTCACGGGTGCGGAAGATGAAGTTGCCTGGCGTGATCTCGTTGCGGAAGCTCTTGCCGGTGTTGGCGATGCCGAACGGCGGCTTGGAGCGCGACGAGGTCATCACGTTCTTGAAGTCCACGAAGATGCCCTGTGCCGTCTCGGGGCGCAGGTAATGGAGGCTGTTCTCATCTTCCACCGGACCGAGGTGCGTACGCAGCATCATGTTGAAGTCACGGGGCTCGGTCCAATTGCCGCGGGTGCCGCAGTCCGGGCACACGATGTCCTTGAGACCATTCGGGGGCAGCTGGTCGTTGTGCTTCTCGGCGTACGACTCCTCGAGCTTGTCGGCGCGATGACGCTTGTGGCAGGTGAGACATTCGATGAGCGGATCGTTGAACACCGATACGTGGCCGGAGGCGACCCACACCTCGGACGGCAGGATGATCGACGTGTCGACGCCCACGACATCTGGTCGGGTGACGACCATAGAGCGCCACCATTCGCGCTTGATGTTGTCTTTGAGCGCCACGCCGAGCGGGCCGTAGTCCCACGCGGAGCGGGTGCCGCCGTAGATCTCGCCGGCCGGGAACACAAAGCCGCGACGCTTGGCGAGGGAGACGACTTCATCGATTTTGGAATTAGCCACAATGCACCTTCTGGTTTGAACGGTTTGGGGTCTTATACAAGGCTTCACCCTACCGTTGGCGGCTGACACGCAGGCATCCCGTTCCGGTGCCCATGGCGGGGCGATGACACGCATGCCCGCAGCAGGCGTCGAGAGTGTTCAATACGTTTGGAATACACATGTCAGGGGAGCTGATAGAGCTGAGAGTGGCTTCGCGCCTAACCCTTCGAACCTGTTGGCTAGCACCAGAGTAGGGAGTACAGATGACCACAGCGTCGACCACGCCGAATTCCGGCACATCCAATCTACACGAGGTCGCACCAGACGACCCCATTCGTGAACGCATACGTCAGGCGGCGCAGGATGTTCGCGAGCAGACCCCGCTTGCGCAGTCGTTCACCAATTTCGTCACCATTAACCTGGTGGCCAATGCGCAGCTCGCCGCGGGGGGCACCGCCGCCATGAGCTTCCTTCCCAACGATGTGACCTCGCTGGCCTCTTCGTGCGGCGCCACATACATCAACGTGGGTACGCTGCTGCCGTTCTACCGCGATGCCCTGCAGGAGATTTCGGAGCATCTGAGCCGCCATGGCTGCAAGTGGGTGCTCGACCCGGTGGCAGCCGGCGTTGGCGTCGCACGCACCGAGATTCTCGAGGGGTTCAAGGACTACCCTCCCACCGTCATCCGCGCCAACGCATCGGAGGCACTGGTGTTGCACGATATGTGGCAACTGGGCGATGCAGCCGGAACGGATGAGCACAATGGGCCCGCAGGTGTGGAGGCCGCCGACAGTGTGGATGCCGCCATCACCGCCGCCACCGGTCTCGCGGCGTATCTGGCGCTCCACTCCCCCACCCACACCGGTGCCGTCGCGGTCTCCGGCGAAGTCGATCTCGTCACCGACGGACGACTCGTCTACCGCCTTCCCGGTGGAAGCGCGATGATGACGAAGATCACGGGTGCCGGATGCTCGCTTGGCGGTGTCACGGCCATCTACCTCGCGGTGGCCGATCCACTGGTGGCATCATTGGCCGCCTCGATGCTCTACAACGTATCTTCCGAAGCCGCCGAACGAGCATCGCATGGGCCGGGATCATTCCAAACCGCGTTCCTCGACGCACTGTGGAACTTTACGCCGGAGGAAATCGCCTCCGCACCGCTCTATTTGGCCTAGAATCTGCCATGGCACGGCATGCCGACACACAACACACGAATCAGGTGACACAATGAACTCGTTCCCATACCCATCCATGCGCGGCCGTTTCGATCTGCGCTTCTATTTCGTGGTCGGCCCCGACGATTGCGGCAACCGGCCGATTCTCGACGTCGTGGCCAAGGCCCTTGACGGCGGCGCCAGTTTCATCCAGCTGCGCGCCAAAACCCAGGATGTCGCCGAGATCGTCTCCCTGGCGAATGACATCGCCGAAGAGATCGCAGGCCATCACGTGGAGGACTCGGTGGCCTTCGTGATCGACGACCGGGTCGACGCCGCGCTCGAGGCCCGTGCCAAGGGCATCAAGGTCGACGGGGTGCACATAGGTCAGGATGACCTCGATCCAGTGGTCGCACGCAAGCTGCTCGGCCCTGACGCGATCATTGGACTGTCGGCGAAAACCGTCGACGAAGTGCGCGAGGCCAACCATCTGCCCAAAGGCACCATCGACTACATAGGAGCCGGCCCATTGCACATGACGGCCACGAAGCCCGACAGCATGATCGTCGACGAAAACGGCGATATCACCACGCTGGACGCCTCCTCCATCGACGAAATGCGCACGATGAGCAAATACCCGCTCATCGTGGGCGGTGGCGTGAAAGCCGACGACATTCCTATGCTCGCCAAGACGAAGGCCGACGGCTGGTTCGTCGTCTCCGCCATTGCCGGCGCCCCCGACCCGGAGCAGGCCACCCGCCGGCTGGTCGATGACTGGACCGCCATTCGCGGCGACGAGAAGCCCCGGTACGCGGAACGCAAGCCTGCTGCGACCAAGCTGCCGGCCGTGCTCACAATCGCCACAACCGATTCCTCCGGCGGTGCGGGCATTCCCGCCGACCTCAAGACGATGCTCGCCAACGGTGTATTCGGCGAATGCGTGGTGGCGGGCATCACGGCGCAGAACACGACCGGCGTGCAGGCCATTGCCGCCGTGGACCACGACATCGTGGGCGCCCAGATCGATTCGGTATTCGACGATATTCGACCCACCGCAGTGAAGATCGGCGTCATCGTGGGCGTTGAATCCGTGAAGACCGTCGCCCACAAACTCAGGGACCACCAGGCCACGAACATCGTGGTCGACCCGGTCATGGTGGCCACAAGCGGGTCGAGCCTTGCCGCGGATGACACAATCGCCGAGGAGATCAGCAGTCTCTTCCCGATTGCCACGGTGATCACCCCGAATATTCCTGAGGCACAGGTGCTGGCCCGGATGCCGATCGGCAACCAGGCTGACATGGAGACCGCGGCCGTGCAGCTCGCCAAGGACTACGGCATCTGCGTGCTGGTCAAGGGCGGTCATGGTGTGAAAGACGCCGACGACGTGCTTGCATTCCCGACTGGTGCCGTCACGTGGTTCGAAGGGGAACGCATCGCCAACGACAACACACACGGCACGGGATGCACACTGTCGTCCGCCATCGCCTCGTACCTTGCCCAAGGCGAGGACCTCGAAGATGCCGTACGCGATGCCAAGGCATACCTGAGCGGAGCCCTGCGCGCGAATCTGGACCTCGGCAAAGGTCACGGTCCGATGAACCATGCCTGGGCGATGCACTGAGCAAAAGAATCTGAAATGTCCGTGCGGCCGAGCGACGCAGAAACATGCACGGTCGCACGCCTGCGACGAAGGAGAAGACACATGAACAGCCCCGATCGCAATGCGGTGCGGCAGGAAGTGCCCGTGGACGAGCACGGCAAACCGATCATCAACACGGTGGCGGCAGTGGCGATCGCCCCCAGCGGTGTCGGCGCCGAGCTGAGCGAATACGTGGCGGAAGCGGTGGAGGTAATCCGCGAATCCGGATTGCCGAACGAGACGAACGCCATGTTCACGAACATCGAGGGAAACCTTGACGATGTGCTCAAAGTGGTACGTGATGCCACGATGAAACTCGCCGAACAGGGATACCGCACCGGCGTGACGCTCAAGCTCGACATTCGCCCGGGCTTCTCAGGGCAGATCAGCGAAAAGCAGCAGCTCGTGAACGAGATCCTCACCAAACGGTAAGCAGACGTGAGGATCCGAGCCCACATCGGTGTGTCATACGCATCTGCGGCACGGGGCGTATAAGGTGGAATCATGACGACGATGAAGGAAATCGCACAAGCGGCCGGAGTCTCTGTCTCCTCGGTCTCACTCGTGCTCAATGGGCGTGATTCAGGGCGCATCAACCCGCGGCTTGCGAATCGCATACGCGAAACCGCAGAGCGAATGGGGTACCAGCCCAATGTGCTGGCCCGCTCCCTGCGCACCAACCGGACGCATATGATCGGGTTCATCAGCGTCGAGGTGGCCACCACGCCGTATGCAGGCGGCATGATCCAGGGTGCACAAGACGCCCTGAGCTCGCTTGGATACATGCTGCTCACCGTGAACGGAGACACCGAACAGGCTCTGGAAAGCGAGATCCGTGCGCTGAAACGATACGGCGTGGACGGCTTCCTGTACTCCGCGATGTCGAACCGCGTGATGACGGCGCCCAAATCACTCGCCAAATTCCCTCTGGTGCTCGTCGACGCTGCAGAGGAAACCAGGCGCTTCCCGTCCATCGAACCGGACGAGTTCCGCATTGGCTATGACGCCACCACCAGACTCATCGAAGCCGGATGCTCCCACATAGCGTACGTGGGATGCGCCGAACCCATGGTGGCGCAGACTGGCAGGCTCGCCGGTTACCGACAGGCCCTCACGGACCACGGCATGTGCTTCGACGAACGACTGCAATGCGATGTGCTCAACAACGGGCCGGCACTACGTGCCGTGGAAGCGCTATTCGACACCGAGCAGCCCGACGGATTCTTCTGCTTCAACGACGCACGCGCCTGGTATGTATACGAGACGGCTGCACGACATGGACTGGCCGTGGGACGCGATATCTCAGTGATTGGCGTGGACAATCATCGCGTATTTGCCGAGACACTTGAGCCGCAACTCACCACCATTGAGCTTCCCCACTACGAGATGGGCTACTGGGCCGCGAACAAGCTCGTGTCGATGATCGAGAACCGCCCGCTCAATGAAGGTGATTGGCCGCATACGACTGCGGTGATGCCGTTGCTCGACACACCATCGCCGGTGAAGGTGCACTGCACGCTGATCGAGAAGGGATCGGTGCGCGACACGCCGACGACCACGTGACACATGGTCACTGCGGCACTAAAGAATGCGTCAAACGATTGACATTAAGCGCTTCAGGAAATGTGTTGGTTTTATGAAAAAGTCAATCGTTTGACGTAAATCGATTTACGCTCTATTCTGAGAGTATGCGGAACACCACAACCGACACAGACGACGCGAATGGTGCTCCCCTAGCAGACCCAGCGAGGCCTGTCCCCTCCTGCGCACAACACGGGCACACGGTGCACAAACCGAGGCAATGCGCGGGAGCCGTCATGTACAACGCAGCTTAGGCTCAGACAACGAGGTTCACATCATGGCAACAACCGCGAAGGTGTGGAGGAACCCCTCCTACCTGCAAAGCTCAACCGGCATCTTCCTGTTCTTCTGCTCCTGGGGCATCTGGTGGTCGTTCTTCCAGCGCTGGCTCAACTCGATGGGACTCAACGGCGCGGAAGTGGGCACGATCTATTCGATCAACTCGCTGGCCACGCTCATCCTCATGTTCGGGTACGGCCTCATCCAGGACAATCTCGGACTCAAGCGCCGTCTCGTGCTCGTCATCTCGGCGATCGCCGCACTCGTCGGCCCCTTCGTGCAGTTCGTGTACGCGCCGCTGATGAAGACGAACATGATGGCCGCCGCACTCGTGGGCTCCGTCGTGCTCTCCGCAGGCTTCATGGCAGGCTGCTCGCTCATCGAAGCCGTGACCGAACGGTACAGCCGCCGCTTCAACTTCGAGTACGGCCAATCCCGCGCATGGGGCTCCTTCGGCTATGCCATTGTGGCGCTTGTCGCCGGCTTCGTGTTCAACATCAACCCGATGATCAACTTCTGGCTCGGCTCCGCATTCGGCGTGGGCATGCTCATCGTGTACCTCACCTGGTATCCGGCCGAGCAGCGCGAAGCGCTCAAGGAAGCCGCCGATCCGAATGCCGCGCCCACCAACCCGACCATCAAAGACATGCTCGGCGTGCTCAAGATGCCCGCACTGTGGGTGCTCATCGTGTTCATGCTGCTCACCAACACGTTCTACACCGTATTCGACCAGCAGATGTTCCCCACCTACTACGCCTCGCTCTTCCCGAATGAGGCCACCGGCAACGCCGTCTACGGCACGCTCAACTCGGTGCAGGTGTTCTGCGAATCCGCGATGATGGGCGTCGTGCCGATCATCATGCGCAAGGTGGGTGTGCGCAACGCGTTGCTGCTCGGATCCACGGTGATGTTCCTTCGCATCGGGCTGTGCGGCATCTTCCACGATCCGGTGGCCATCTCGATCGTCAAGATGTTCCACGCCATTGAAGTGCCGCTGTTCTGCCTGCCGGCGTTCCGCTATTTCACACTCCACTTCAATCCGAAGCTCTCCGCGACGCTCTACATGGTCGGCTTCCAGATTGCCTCGCAGATCGGCCAGGTCGTCTTCTCCACCCCGCTCGGCATGCTGCATGACCGCATGGGCGACCGCACGACGTTCCTGACGATCTCCGCCATCGTGCTTGCTGCCACCATCTACGGATTCTTCGTGATTAAGCGCGACGACGAGCAAGTGGACGGCGATCCGTTCATCCGCGATTCGAAGAAAGTGCCGTCGCTCGCCACCGACGAGGCGATCCTCTCCGCGGATTCCGAGGATATGTAAAGCCCCATCCGCACCTCTCCCCCGTCACTCTCTCATATCTCTGCCCCTCCTCTCCCTCCCCTCATTTGCGTAAATGGGGACAGATGGCAGCCTCCAGCTGTCCCCATTTACGCAAATGAAACCCGTATATCTTGCAATCCTGCGCAAAAGGAGACAGATGTCGACTGAAAACGTCTCCGATTACGCAAACGAAATCAGACAGCCGAATCCGAAAGGACAACGACGATGGCAGCCCTTCCCACCAATATTCCCGCCAACGGCATTCTGACCCCCGACCCGGCGCTCGACCCTGTGCTCACGCCGATCTCAGACCATGCCGAGCAGCTGTCACTCGCTGAAGCAGGCGCGTCGGCACTGGAAGCCACCCGCAACAACCGCTGGTACCCAAAGTTCCACATTGCCTCCAACGGCGGGTGGATCAATGACCCGAACGGCCTGTGCCGCTACAACGGACGCTGGCACGTGTTCTACCAGCTGCATCCCTACGGCACACAGTGGGGCCCGATGCATTGGGGCCACGTCTCCTCCGACAATATGGTCGACTGGCACCGCGGACCCATCGCCTTCGCGCCAAGCCTCGAACAGGAACGCCACGGTGTGTTCTCCGGTTCCACCGTGATTGGCGACGACGGCAAGCCGTGGATTTTCTACACCGGTCACCGCTGGGCCAACGGCAAGGACAACACCGGGGGCGACTGGCAGGTGCAGATGCTCGCCAAGCCGAACGACGACGAGCTGAAGACCTTCACGAAGGAGGGCATGATCATCGACTGCCCCACCGACGAGGTGGACCACCACTTCCGCGACCCGAAGGTGTGGAAGACCGGCGACACCTGGTATATGACCTTCGGTGTCTCGTCGAAGGAGCATCGTGGCCAGATGTGGCTGTACACGTCGAGCGACATGGTGCACTGGAGCTTCGATCGGGTGCTGTTCGAGCATCCGGACCCGAACGTGTTCATGCTTGAATGCCCCGATTTCTTCCCGATCCGCGATGCACAGGGCAACGAGAAGTGGGTCATCGGCTTCTCCGCAATGGGGGCCAAGCCAAATGGCTTCATGAACCGCAACGTGAACAATGCTGGCTACATGGTGGGCACATGGAAGCCCGGCGAGAGCTTCAAGCCGGAGACCGAGTTCCGCCTGTGGGACGAAGGCCATAACTTCTATGCGCCACAGTCGTTCAATACCGAAGGGCGCCAGATCATGTACGGCTGGATGAGCCCGTTCGTCGCCCCCATCCCGATGGAGGAGGACGGCTGGTGCGGCAACCTCACCCTCCCCCGCGAGATCACGCTGGGCGATGACGGTAACCTGGTCACCGCCCCCACCATCGAAATGGAGGGGCTGCGCGAGAACACCATAGGCTTCGACTCGCTCGACCTCGGCACGAACCAGACCTCCAGGATCCTCGACGATGACGGGGGTGCACTGGAGATTGAGATGAGCCTCGATCTGCATAAAACCACCGCCGAACGCGCCGGACTGCATGTGCATGCCACAAGCGACGGCCACTACACGGCAATCGTGTTCGACGCGCAGATCGGCGGCGTCGTCATCGACCGGCAGAACGTGGCGAACGGCGACAAAGGCTACCGGGTGGCCAAGCTCAGCGACGCCGAGCTCGCAGCCGGTACGCTTGACTTGCGCGTGTTCATCGACCGCGGATGCGTCGAGGTCTACGTCAACGGCGGCAAGCATGCGATGAGCTCGTACTCGTTCCCTGGCGATGGCGCACGCGCCGTCGAACTCGTGAGCGAATCCGGTACCACGCACATCGGCACCCTCACCATGCACTCGCTCAAGTCCATCGGACTCGAGTGAACGAACGCAGCACCGTACCAGCGGCGGGGCACAGGCATCGGCTTGTGCCCCGCCGCTGTTCTTCGTGGGCGCATGCCCACAGGGTGGCCTATACTGTTGCAGTCGCCATGCACAAGCATGGCAGAGTTAACTTTTCTGGTCGTTCGGCGGTAGACTCCTCACCTTGCTGCCTGAAGCCGGCGACCTCACAGCGCCACACGCGCAGAAAGTAAGGTGCCATGGCTTTTCACAGCTCATTGCGCAATCACACGGACCGCCCACGCCGACCTGCGTGGAGGTATTGGCCCACCGTCGCCACCATCGTGGCACTGCTGCTCATCTGGCAGGTCTGGGTTGATGCAGCCCATCCGCCCGTCACGATGATCTCCTCCCCCACACAGATCGTCCGCTCAGCCATCATCTCGTGGCCCACCCTCTGGCCAGCCACCTGCATGACGTTCATCGAGGGCGTGTGCGGATTCACCATAGCCTGCGTGCTCGGCGTGCTCCTCGGCATAGGCATACACTGCTCGCGCACCGCATATGCAGCACTGTTCCCGCTGCTCACCGCCGCCCAGACGCTGCCGCTCATCTCAATCGCCCCGCTGTTCCTCATCTGGTTCGGATTCGAACCGGTGGGCAAGATCGTCATCGTCGCCGTGTTCGCCATCTTCCCCATTGTCGTGCAGACCATGCGAGGACTGGCGGCCGTCCCCGCCTTCTATGACGACGTGGCGATGACCTGTGGCGCCTCGCGCGCATGGACACTGTTCCATGTGGATCTGCGGGTGGCCGCGCGCCAGATCTTCGGCGGCGTACGCGTGAGTGCCGCCTATGTGTTCGCCACCGCCGCCACCGCCGAGTACCTCGGCGCACGCAGCGGTCTGGGAATCTGGCTGCAGGCCGCCTACAATTCCTTCCAGACCCCGCGCATCTTCGCCGCGACCTTCGTGATCATCATCATGACCGGCTTGCTGCTACTCGCCGTGCACGCCGTCGAGCGACTCACCATCGGCACGCCGGCCGACGACGCCGACCCGGACGCCCAGTGAATCCACAAATCCGCAAATCTGAGTACCAATTCGAAAGTGACCATATGAAAGCCCTCCGCCATATTCACCGACATCTCACTCGCATCATCGCCATGCTCGCCACCCTGCTCACCATATGCGCAGTCACGGCGTGCGGTTCCGCAGGCAGCGCGAACAGCAGCAACGACGGCCTCACGAAGGTCACATTCATGCTGTCCTGGGCGCCCGACACCAACCACATTGGCGTCTACGTGGCGAAGAACAAAGGGTACTACCGGCAGGCAGGGCTCGACGTGAACATCGTCGCCGTCGCACAATCCGGCGCCGAGCAGGCGGTGAACAACGGCGTCGCGGATTTCGCGCTCTCCAATCTCACCAACGTGAGCACCTACTCCACCAAAGGGGCCGAACTCCGGCAGGTGATGCAGATCCAGCAGAAGACGAGCGCGATCTGGTGCGCGCTGGCCTCGAATACATCCATCACACGACCACGCGACCTCGACGGCAAGACGTTCGCCACCTTCGGCTCAAGCGAGTCCGACGCCGTGGTGCGCCGCATGATCCAGCACGACGGCGGCAAAGGCAACTTCGACAAGGTGACGGTGGGCACCTCCACGTTCCAGACACTCGAATCCGGCCGCGCCGACTTCGGCGGCTTCTACTCCACCTGGGAAGGCGTGCAGGCCAAGCTCAACGGACCGAAACTCAACTGCTTCACCGAACCGGAATACGGCGTGCCCGGCAACGCGGATTCGATCGGCATCATCACCAGCAACAGACTCATCGCGCAGAATCCCGACCTCGTGAAACGCTTCGTGCAGGCGACACAACGCGGCTACGAGTATGCATATGAACATGGTGACGAAGCCGCCGACATTCTCGTCAAGGAGGCACCCGAAGCGAATCTCAACCCCGAATTCGTGCGCGAGTCAATGACGACGATCATTGACGGGCAGTACTGGGGCGATCGCGAACAGATCATCTCCGGCAAGCAGACGTTCGGATTGGCGGATTACCAAGGCACACAGGAGTATTTCGACTTCCTCGCACAATCCGACGCGTACACGGACGCGGACGGACGCGTGGTGCATACAGCGCCGCAGTCGAAGGACCTCGCCACCGACGAATTCCTGAAACAGACGCACTAGCGGCACGACGGCAGCGCGCAGCAACCGCACACAGCAACAAGGAACGCAGACATGGGCATGACGAATCCGCAGACCGACATACACCACATCGTGGCGAGCATGGACACCGGCATCGACGATGCGCTCGCATTGGCGTTGCTTCTCGCACAGCCGGACGTCCGGTTGCATGGCGTGAGTGCCAGCTACGGCAACGTGCTCGAGCAACAGGCGGCGCGTAACACCCGTGCTGTGCTGGGTCTGCTCAGGCGTTCCGATATACCGGTGTTTGACGGCGCAAGGCATCCCTCATGGGCACCGTATTTCATCGCCGACGCCGGCTGCGCGCGATTCCACGGCAGCGATGGTCTGGGAGGTGTCGGCATCGAGACCGGCAACGGCGACAATGCCGACTTCACGCCGACTACGCCCGGCGAGGCGCTCGCCAGTGATGCGAATGGACTCGTCACACTCACCGCGCCACAGATTCGCAACCTCACCGAGTGCGGCACTGCGATCTCGGTAGGAGGTTACCAAGTGGGCGAGGCGCACGCCGATCTGCCCACCATGCCAGAACTCACGATTCCCAGCGGGTCTGCGCACATCCCCACTCCCGAGAAACTCGAATTCCCGCAGGAGAGCTGCTCGCAGGCCACCGCCGGTGCGCGCATGATCGTCGACGCCGCCCGCAGATTCGGCCCCGACCTCACGATTCTCGCCACCGGGCCGCTCACCGACATCGACACCGCGCTCACACTCGACCCGGAAGCGGTGAGGCAGGCGCGCATCGTGTTCATGGGCGGCACCCTCACGCAAGAGGGGAATTGCTACGACCTCGTTTGTGAAACGAACATGATCCAGGATCCGGAAGCCGCAGATCGCGTGCTGCGCAGTAGCGCGGACGTGACGATGGTCGGGCTCGACGTCACCCACCGCTGCCTTCTGGGTTCCACCGATGTCACCCCTTGGAACGCGGCGCATACCGAGGCCTCACGGTTCCTCACGGCGATCGCAGAGTTCTCCATTCGCGCGAACGCGGCCAGCGACCCGATCTTCGCCGCCGGCATGCCGTTGCACGATCCGTTGGCCGCTGCGGTGGTGCTCGATTCGACGTTCGTCGGCACGCTCGACCTGCCCATGTGTGTGGAGACGAGAACCGACGACGGCACCGGCGTGCGCGGCCGCACCATCGGTAATCCGCAGGGATTCATCGATGCTTCCTTACGCCCCACGCATGTGGCCGTGGGCGTCGCCCGCGAACGATTCCTCGCGCGGTTCACGGGCGACATCGCGAATCTGCTGGCATCGCGTTGCTGACACCCGGCACAGCCCACGCGTCTATCATGTACATGGCTCATTTGCATAGCGGCACTCCGGCTTCGAGCAGCTTGCGAATGAACTGCGCGCGGTCGTAGGTCTCGCGAACACGGAAGCGGACGATCCGGTCGACACCGTTGCGCAACAGCAGACGTTCGCGCTCACGCTCGGCATCGACGACCTGTTCCACCGAGGCACCGCCAGTCATCTGAGCATTCACATATTTCTCGTTGCCGTCGAGCTCGCCCACAATCACGAACCTGTCATCACGTACCCAGTAGAAATCTGGACGAGCATGCCGTCCGGTCTGGCCATCTGCAATGTTATTGCAGCAAAGGCGGTGCCACTCCCTCGTCGAGCATGACGCCGTACGCGCGCGACTCACCGCCATTCTCACACCGGTCACTGCCATATTCAAGCACCCGCCAAGCTGACGCGCCACAGTTGCCGAGCCGGCTCATGCAGTCTCCAATCTCCTGCTTGGTGAGTCCGTGCCGAAGCGCGCAGTTGGCAATCTGCATGCCATTCACAAAATCAAAACTGCGTAACCCCATGGCCACAGTCTGTGCAAGGGGAAGCACCTTCACGCCATCTATCACTGCATAGTTGCAATTCGGCATGCATATGTGAGTGATCCCGTGCACAGGTTTTGCCTGTGCGTGTGTCGGGGAAAGCACCGTCAAATTGGAGGAATGCAATGCGTAATCATGATCCAACCCATGCATGCACACTGCTTCCAGACCGCCAAACACCCATTCCGGATGCTGCCTGCTCTTCGCACGGACCACATGCCGATTCCGTTCCACGGTGTCCAAAGATTTCCAATACGATGCACGCGCATACAATCCCCGCATGGGCGACACGATTTCACCTGTACGCACGCGCCGCAGCAACGCCTGATGCACCGCACGTGTCGGCATGACGGCACACCGGCGCTGCTGCTGCGCCTCGTCGAGGAACTGGTTCATCGCAATATTCACTCTCATATGTGCAGACTAGGTTCCTCGCACGCTGCAACACAAGCCGAATCGCGATATGTGCACTGTTAACTGCGTTAATTCATCTCATCTGAGCTTCGTTTTCCGCTTTATTGCCGCCGTGTGAGCGAATAAACCAAATAACAGCCACTTACTTCGTCTTGGGCACACGCTCCCCGCGAGACAAACCAAGTGCGAATTACTTACCTGATCTCAAACATCCCCTCCCAGCGAAACGAAGTAAGTAATCTGCACTTAATAGATTTCGCTTGCAGACCCCTTCATGAGATAAACCAAGTAACGGCCGCTTGCTTGGTCTCAGACAATCCATCTCCGTGAGACAAACCCGGCACACGCCACTTGTTTCATCTCAGACAGACACTCCCAGCGAGACAAATCAAGTAACATCTGCTTGCTCCGTCTCAGGTATCTCTTCCCAGTGAGACAAATCAAGGAACGGCTACTTGTTTTATTTCACTGGAAGATCCAAATTGAGACAAAACAAGTGGCCGACCTGAGTCTGTCTCGCAGAGAAATATTAATCCCCGAGTGGAGGCATGCGAAAGCCGCACCCTTACTTCTTGACGCCCCCGAAACGACGGTCACGATGAATATAGCGGTCGATGGAACCCCACAGCACTTCGCGGCCGCAATCCGGGAACAGCTCGGGCACAAAGTCGAGCTCGGCATAGGCGGCCTCCCACGGCAGGAAGTTGCTCGTGCGCTGCTCGCCGGAAGTGCGGATTACCAAATCACAGTCCGGAATATCGGGATTGTACAGATGTTCGGAAATCATCTTCTCGGTGACGCGGTCGCCTTTGATCCTGCCATCGCGCACCTCGCGTGCGATTGCCGCGGCGGCGTCAGCGATTTCGGCACGGCCGCCATAGTTGATGCAGAACACGACATCGATCACCTTGTTGCGCTTGGTGCGCTCCATGGCCACCTCGAGCTCGTCGATGACGGATTTCCACAGCTTCGGCCTGCGCCCCGACCAGCGTACGCGAACGCCCCATTCGTCCATCTGCGCCACACGGCGGTGGATGATGTCACGCGAGAACCCCATGAGGAAGCGCACCTCCTGCGGCGAGCGCTTCCAATTCTCGGTGGAGAACGTGTACAGACTCAAGTAGCGCACGCCGGCTTCGATTGCGCCGGCAATCGTGTCGAACACCACCGGTTCGGCGGCCTGATGACCGTCCGTGCGAATGAGACCGCGCTGCTGCGCCCAGCGTCCGTTGCCATCCATGATCACGCCGACATGACGGGGAACCTTGTTCTTCGGGAAGTCCGGGATAATCGTGGGGTCGGAGAACGGCGCGGCCGGCACGCTCAAGGATTTGTAGTCCACTGCATCAAAAGCCATGGTTCTAATCTAGCAAGCGCAGAGAACGAATCGGTCGCTCAAGGTAGTATTGCGCCCATTCGCGAACGATGTTCTCGCACCGCGGGTCGAGCGTCTGCAGCATGTCGAGCTGCGGCCAGTCCCCCTGTTCGAGCGCCCGCAACTGGTCGAACACATGCGCCGGCACGCGCACGGCGTCTGGCGTGTGGTCATTCGGGCACATTGCGCCGCCTGCCGAAGCCGAGAAGAACTCCACGTCCTGACTGCCGCACACCACGCATGAGTCGAGGCGAATAGTCCAGCCGGCCAATGACATCGCGCGCAGAATATACGACAGTGCAATGGCCTGAGGGTCATGCAGATGCCTGCTCAATGCGCCCAATGCGGCGATGAGCAGGCGGTACTGCGCTGCTGCGGGCTCGTGCTCGGCGGGGAGCAGATCGGTCGCGGTCTCGCACATCGCGCTGGCCGCAGTGTATGTGGCATAATCTCCCGTGATGCCGCCGGCATACGCACTTACGGATTCCGCCTGCCGCACGCTGTCGAAAGTGCGACCCTCACCCAGCAGGAGATCGATGCGCATGAACGGCTCCAAGCGCGCCCCGAATCTCGATTTCGTGCGGCGCACGCCTTTCGCCACCGCACGCACCTTGCCGTGGTCGCGGGTAAGCAATGTGATGATGCGGTCGGCCTCGCCGAGTTTGGCGGTGCGCAGCACCACGGCCTCGTCCCTGTATAGCGCCATGCGACGGGCTCCCTAGAACCTGAACAATCCCCAGAAGGAGAAGCACAGCAGCATCGAGATCAGCGTGATCGTGAGGATCCAGAAGAACACGCGGCCGAATCTGCTGGTCGCGATGATCTGATCGTCGTTGTGCGCGAGCGCACGCCACGCGTCGCGATTCATGGGCCATTGCAGCAGTCCCCGCTGCGACCAGATCTCAATGATGTGCTCGATCATCGACGCCCATGCCCACAGCACGAGCACGCATGCGAACTGGGTGACGGGCCAGCTCCAGTACATCATGCCGGCACTCGGATTGGGAGCCTTGCCCCACGCCAATTGCACGACGGCGATCACCACTTCCGCGAAACCGCCCAGGAAGAGCAGACCGGCCGCCGCCGTCATTATCGCGGTGAATCTCAGAGCGCGTGCGAACGGCTTGCGCATGCCCATGCCATGTGACTGGTGGCGCACCCGACGCATGATCGCGCGTATGAGGGTGACCACGAGCAGAACGGCCGATATGAGCATCATGATGAGGTTCAGCCCCATCACCACAATGCCATACCACGTCATCGCAGGGCGTGAATGCAGTTCCAACGGCACTGCGATCGACTGGTAGAGCGGCGTTCCCGCAACGGGCTCGCTTGTCTGTGTGAGGCCCCGCGAAGTGCCGGCCACCCACGACACCGTGTCGCGCACGTAATCGTCGGCGAACGGCGTGTTCTCCATCGCCTCATCTCCCAGACGCAGCACATGGTTCGCAATCGGGTAGCTGCGCAGCGTCACATTGTAGTTGCCGGCTTTGTGGGCCTGTTCGAGAATGTCTTTGAAGCCCTGCACCTGTGCGGTCATCACATCCTTCGCCCCATAGGCCACGAGGGTGGGAATGCGGTAGGCGGCCGACACCGACGTGTTGAGGTCGGCGTTCGTCAATCCCAGGGCCGGCAGGTCTAGCGAGAAGACGCGGCGCACTATCGACTGGTACCCCTCGTTCGCGCCAACAAGGGCGAAGTCCTGCACGGCGAGGAATGCGAGTGCGTGCCGGGCAGAGAACACCATGGGCGAAAGCAACACCTGGAAGGCGAGATTGTCGTCGCGCTGCACCACATACGACGCGATCCATGCGCCTTCGGACGTCGCATAGAGTCCCACGCCCTTCGGATTCACGTTCTTGAATCCGCGCATCATGTTGATGACCTGCTCGTAGATCACCGCGGAGCCCTCATAGTCACGGGTCATGTCGTTCGTGTTCCACACCGGCTTGTCTATGACCGCTGTGACGAAGCCGGCGGATGACATGGCCGTGGCGATGTCGCCGAATGAATTGTCACATGTGCCGTAGCCCGCGCCGTGGAAGAAAATCACCGCCGGCAGATTGTCTCCGGCCCCTTGGGGCTCCCGGAAGTTGATGTTGATGCGCTGCACATCACCGGTGCTCGGCTGCTTCGCATCGATGGCCTGATGCCATTCATGCACCTTGTAGGCGCCCTGTTTGGGCAGTTGCTCACGTGTATCGAAGGTGACCGCCGTGTTCGGCGACAGCGTGGCGAATGTCTGCCCGGTGGGCGTGTTGTCTGCCGGCAGGCGCGTGTAGTTTGACGCCATGACGAGCACGCCGAGCAGAATGATGAAGATCGGCAGTGTGATCATGAGCCGACGTGTGCGGCTGAAGCCCTGCCTCTCCGGTACTTCGTGAGCTTTGGACACGCTGAATCCTATCGACTTGTCTGTTTCCTGTTCCCGTTCCGGCACATTCGCGTTCGCATTCCGCATGCGGCGCAGTCGTCTACCGGTGCAGATTCTCGCCGGTCAGCGGCATGACGACGGGGCCGGTGCCCATGCCGTCCTCACTCTCGCCCATGGTCTGCGCGATCTCATGGGCGTATTTGAGCAGTGTCTCCACGATTCTGTCTTCCGGCACGGTCTCGACCACCTCTCCCTTGATGAAGATGCGCCCTTTGCCATTGCCTGACGCCACGCCGAGATCTGCTTCCCGTGCCTCGCCCGGACCGTTGACTATGCAGCCCATCACGGCCACGCGAATCGGTGCGGCGATGCCTTTGAGCCCCTCGGTGACGGCGTTCGCGAGCTGGATCACATCCACCTGCGCACGGCCGCAGCTCGGGCAGCTGATGATGTCGAATTTGCGCGGTCGCAGACCGAGGTATTCCAGGATCTTGCAGCCCACTTTCACCTCTTCGACAGGGGGCGCGGAGAGCGAGACGCGAATCGTGTCGCCGATGCCTTCGGCGAGCAGCGCACCGAAGGCCACGCAAGACTTGATGGTGCCCTGCCAGGCCGGACCTGCCTCGGTGACTCCCAGGTGCAGCGGCCAGTCTCCTTTGGAGGCGAGCAGCCGGTAGGTCTCCACCATGGTGACCGGGTCGTGGTGCTTGACCGAGATCTTGAAATCGTGGAAACCCACATCTTCGAACATGCGCGCTTCCTTGAGCGCGGACGCCACGAGTGCCTCGGGCGTGGGGCCGCCGTACTTGGCGTAGAGCTCCTTGTCGAGCGAGCCGGCGTTGACTCCGATGCGCAGCGAGATGCCGGCGTCTGTGGCCGCCTTGCAGATCTGCGGACCCACCTCGTCGAATTTGCGAATGTTGCCCGGGTTCACGCGCACTGCCGCGCAGCCGGCGTCGATCGCCTCGAACACGTACTTGCTCTGGAAGTGGATGTCGGCGATCACCGGAATCGGCGATTTCGCCACAATCTTCGGCAATGCATCGGCATCCTCCTGGTTCGGCACCGCCACGCGCACAATGTCGCAGCCCGCTGCCGTGAGTTCGGCGATCTGCTGGAGCGTGGCACCGACATCGGATGTCTTCGTGTTGGTCATGGACTGCACGGAGATCGGCGCTCCCCCGCCGACCGGCACCGGCCCCACCATGATGCGGCGTGACTTGCGGCGCGCATGCAGCGGGCTCTCGCTTACCGCTGCCTCACCTGTCTTACGGAACGTTGGCTCACTCATACCTGTTCTGGAACTCTTTCTGCGGTACTGCACGGCATGCCCGCGCCAGGTCCCGCGTGTTCTGTGTCTGGTGTGCTGTGTCTTATGTATGCAGACTGTTGTCTGCGCGGATGTCGAAAGACTATCCCTTGGCGGCGATGATCTCGTTGGCGCGCACGCGCGCCTCCCGCTCGAGCTCCTCGACCTCGGCCACCGATTCGAACAGTGGATTCGCGCTCATCTGCGCATCCATCTGTTCAATCGTCTCAGCCACACTCGGCACAATGTCAAGATAGGCCAGTCTACCGTCGAGGAAGGCGTGCACCGCCTGCTCGTTGGCCGCATTCAACACCGTAGTGTGTTTCTCGGAGGCTTTCAAGCATTGGCGCGCAAGATTCACCGCCGGGAACGCATCGTTGTCGAGAGGCTCGAACGTCCATTCCGCGGCTTTCGTCCAATCGCATCCACGTGCCACGTCATCGAGACGCACCGGGGCGGAGAGTCCCAGAGCGATCGGCAGTCGCATGTCGGGCGGCGATGCCTGGCTGATTGTGGCGCCATCGCAGAATTCGACCATCGAGTGGACGATGGATTGCGGGTGCACGGTGACTTCGATGTTGTTGGCGGCCACGTTGAACAGTCTGCTCGCCTCGATCACTTCAAGACCTTTGTTCATGAGCGTCGAGGAGTTGATGGTGACCACTGGCCCCATGTTCCACGTCGGGTGGTTCAGCGCCTGCTGCGGAGTGACGGATTTCATCTGCTCTCGTGTCCAACCACGGAACGGGCCGCCCGAGGCAGTGACGATGAGTTTGGCAATCTCGGCATGCGTACCTGCGCGTAGGCTCTGCCAAATGGCCGAATGCTCGGAATCCACCGGATTGATCTGGTGTTCACGTGTCTGCGCATCGAACAGGAGGTGGCCTCCGGCCACCACCGACTCCTTGTTGGCCAGAGCGAGCTGGGAATCGGCCTGCAACGCGGCAATCGACGGTTCGAGTCCTATGGATCCGGTGATGCCATTGAGCACCACGGGAGCTCCGGCACCCGCCAGTGCCACCACCTCGTCCTGTCCACTGCGAATCTGTGTGGCGTGGGCGCCCTTGGCGTCCAATGCCTGCCGAAGCGGCTCCTCGGCCTGCGGGTTCGACACCACCACAAGCGGTACATGGAACGAGGCGGCCTGTTCTGCCAGCAGCCCCACATGGGAGCCCCCAGCAGCCAGACCGGCCACCTCGAACCGATCCCTATGGCGATCGATCACGTCAAGTGCCTGGGTGCCTATCGAACCGGTGGATCCCAGAATGATGACTCGTTGATGCTCTGCTTCCATTGAGCGTTCCACCCCCGGATTTCAATCGTTATGCGAATACGTGCCCGCTGACTTACTGTCTCGGGGCCAAGTCACGTCCTGACGGCGCATCGGGGAACGCAAGATCGGGAATGTCAATGTTCATCTGGCTCTCACGAATATAGCGCCGCACGACGTCGTCGTTCCTTTCCCCCGAATTTTGCGACTGATCGGAGGAATCCGTTGGGGCGTGGGTCGACGATGGCATCGGCAGGTCGGGGATCGAGACACTCGTGAGCTTCGGCACCGACAGCGTGTCGAAGATTGACTTGGCCTCGTCCAAGGAGCTTGAGCTCTGCGGAATGCTCGAGGTCTCATGCGCCATCAACGCCAGCGACGACAACGTTTCAGAGGCCTGTGGCTGTTCAGCGACAAAAGGTTTCGTCTGTGCCGGTGCAACCGTCTCGGCATCGTCGGTTTTGTCATCCGCTGTGTTCGGGGCACTCGGAGCCTGGGCAACGGATGTGGATGGCGTTTGGCTGGCCGCCCTTTCGTACGACGGAATGGTTCGCGGCGCGGGCGTGATCGGTTGAATGGACGAAAGGGAGGCATGCGCGGCACTATGCGTTCCCGGCCCCAGTGTGCTCGCAGATGGCGTGTCGTGATTCTCCACCACCGGGGCAATCGTCTCGGTTGGCGCGGAGTCCTCGGAGAACGGCAACGCAGCGGCCGCGACTGGCGCGGCAGGCGTCTGGCTGACGGTAGGCGGCACAATCACCGGTGATGGGCTGACGGTGCCCGTGTTGAAGATGGCCTCCTCCTGGGCATGCAGTTCGTCAAAACTGCCGTGCGTGGAATCCGGCTGCTCCGCGGCTGCCTGCGCCGGCGTCCCAGAGACGCTCGCCATGCTGTTGGTTGATGAGGCCGAATTCTCCTGCGTACCTGCCACGGGTGCCTGCGGCACATTGGCGAACAATGGCTTGACGCCATTCACCGGTGTCGACGGAGCCGCGCTTTCCACCGTGCCAGCGGCTGGAATGCTGCCATTCTCATTGAGACGCTGGTAGGATTCCAACCGGTTAAGCAGATCGGCGCAAGTGGCCAGGTAATAGTCGACCTGTCGCTGGTCGTAACCGCGCGGCCCTTTCACCACGGTGAACGCCGCGTTCTCTATGGCCTTCGCATTGAGATTCGGGTATGGGTCGTCACCCACGGCCGGATGCGTTCCGTCGGTCGTCACCTCGGACAGCTCGTAGGCAGCCTTGTCCATGATGTCGTCAATGAGCCGATCGACCTGCTTGCGCTTGTATGAGAGCGCCTTATGCTGTCCCGAGGCGAATCGGGCACCGTGGTCGCGGTCTGCATGGCGCTGCAATTCGCGCAGCGACTCCTCCATCTGCGCTTTCCAGGCCACCCGCCCGAGCTCGCTGATCTCGGCAAGCGTCTGCTTGTCACACAACGCGCTTTTCAGACGGTCGAGCATGGCATCCACATTCGCCGGCACATACCCGCCCTTCACCATGGCGAACGAGGCATTCTGTATGCTGGCCAAGGTGAGCGAGGGATCGCCTTCGTCATAGAGTCGATGGGCCTGGGCCACGAAGGCATCCACCTGACGTGGATCATACCCCCTGGAATGCTTTCCAACGCGGGGAATGCTGGTGGATGTGCTGCTCGATTCCTGTTCCTGCGCCATCGACGTTCCTTCCATACTGTGTTCCGTGGGCTGTCCGGGCATGCCACGCAGCTCAACGAGCTACAAGCCTAGCTCAAGAATACGTTCGCTCACAGACCCATTACGCTCGTGGTCGCGTACACCGCCATCGCGGCTGCCCACGCTCACGATTCTAGTCAGTTGGCGTACATGCCGCATCCGGGCCGCCGCGTCCGCCGCGGCTCTTCCACCCCTCCTGTATAGTGGTCTGTTGCGGGCGATTAGCTCAGTTGGTTAGAGCGCCACCTTTACACGGTGGATGTCGGGGGTTCGAGTCCCTCATCGCCCACGTTTCTTCTCCGTAAGCCATATCGTCTCCGGCGCCTCTTTTGATTCCTATACTCGGCAATATGACCAATATTTTCGAAAGCGTTTCCAACCAACTTTCCGCACTGCCACAGCTGCTCCCCTCCTTCGTGCGCAAACCGGACCCGAACGACGAACGCATTGACGATCTGGAGAACCAGATCGCCCGTCTTGACCGCGAGTCCAAATGGTGCGACGTCGAGCTCGACCGCCGTATCAAGGAGCTCACTGCCGAGGTCGATGCATTGAAGCGCACGCGGCATCATGACCATTCGCTGCGCACGGCGGACCGTGTGCTCGCAATCGTGTTCATGTCGCTTGCCGCGTTGATCCTCGTGCCGATGTTCCTCACCCTGTTCCATGTGATCAATCCGGCCGGTGAGACGATCCGTTGGGTGGTCTTCGCACTCTTCGCCGTCGCGGGCGGCATGGGCGTGGCGATCACCATTGCACATGGCAAGCTGCCGCGCACACGCGACTCGCTCATCGTGTTCATCTGTGCGGCATTGCTGCTGCTGGTTGCCTGCCTGCTCTAGCGTCGTCCACCGTGTGATTGCGAATCCCGTCGTCGCATACGAAAAGGCCCGGCACATGCCGGGTCTTTGATGACTATGCATGAATACTCCATGAAATTCGGATTCATTCCAAGGAGTCAGCCGTTCATCTGCCTTTGCCGAATGCGCGCAGCAAAATACCGTTCCAATCATCGCTCACGGTGAGCGGGGTCGCCGCATTCATACCCGCGGTCTTCGCGGCGTTCTGCACCGTGCTCGGCGACGGAGCCCCTTCACGGCCGGGCTTGGGGGTGAGCACCCACAATGGGCCATCGTCGCCCAGCACTGCGTAGGCATCTACGATTGTGTCCGACAGTTCATCTTCGTCGTCGCCATCGCGCCACCAAATGATCGCGCCGTCGACCGCGGAATCATATTCCTCGTCGACCAGCTCCTCATCGGTGAGTTTTTCGATTTTTTCTCGGATCGAGTCATCCACGTCATCGTCCCAGAGCCATTCCTGGACCAGGTCCCCTTGGCGGAAGCCGAACTCCTCAGCGTTGTCTGATGCTGTTTGATTCACGCTCGTAAATATACCAAAGCCATGGAACAGGCCTGTTTGCAAGCCATGCGCGAATGGGTCGGGACTGTTTGGACATCGACGGCCACCCTCCGCCAACTATGCCGATCATTCCTCGATGCCACTGTGCTCCGCGGATTGCGTCACCGTGCAGCGGGGCAGCGAAGCCGCCTCGCCCTTGCCTATTTTGACGAGTGCAGTGTAGGCCTCCTCGAGCGTCGAGACCTTCACATCGCGCAATCTGTTCGGCACATGCCCCACCACCTCATCGCAATTCTCCGCAGGGGCGAGGAACCATGTGGCGCCGTCCTGCTGGGCACCGATCATTTTCAGGTCGATGCCGCCTATCGCCCCCACCTTGCCGCTCTTGTCGATGGTGCCGGTGCCGGCCACGGTGACGCCATTCGCCTCGTTCTCCGGCGTGAGCTTGTCCACCAGACCAAGCGCGTACATCATGCCGGCGGAAGGCCCTCCGATGTCTTCGATGTGCATCGAGACGTCGGCATCGGACACATTGGCCCCCAGCTGCCTCGCATAGGCCAAGCCCGCGGCGGTGGCGGCCTCCATTGAGGAATCCATGTCCGCCTTGGCTTCCTGGTCGTATTCTTCACTGCTCTGCCCCACCGGGAACACCGCCTCACTCGGCAGCACGTTCATATGGGGCTCAAGCCAGCCGATCAATGCCCAGATGTTCGAGATCGGGTAACCGGGCACACCGCTTGCATTCACCGTGGTGAGCAACAGTTTGCCCCTATCGGGGTAGGTGGTTGCATTTCCCACGGAGATCACTTCCTTGCCGTCTGCCTTGCCGAGCACGTTCTCGGTGGGGCCCGGACTCTCCACCACGTACGGGCTCGGCGCGAGCATGAGGCACAACGCGAGCACAACAGTGAACAGGCCTATGAAATAGCGTTTGGGTCGGTTATGCCAGCGCACGCGAAGACGCCGGAACATGCCATGATGGGGCTCGTTCGTCTGCGAGCCATTGGAATCGGGGTGCACGATCGACTCATGTGGGTTCAACGAAGACATGTCTCCATAGTATGGGCAGGCCTTGGCCTCCGCATTCCACGGCAATCCACCACCATGACGCATCCGGAATATTTAACCCGTATTGTGAGTAGAAATGCTAGATACAGACTTAAGACTTATATGACATACGACATACAGGGAAGGATCTGCCATGAGTGAAGACGCGATCCGTCAATGGCTTATCGAATGCTTCGGACCAGTGCAGGGCGAACAGGCGTTCCAACAGCTGTCGATGTTGCCCGATGCGCTGCGCGAGCAGCTGATGAGCCAGGATCCCTCATCTCTTCCGAGCCCGGAACAGATGAAGCAGATGATGCAGATGTTCATGGGCGGCAACGCCTCGATGGGCTCCATGTTCGGCATGGGTGAACCGGGCAATGGGGCGCCAACCAATCCGGTCGGCTTCCATAGCGCCAAGGCAGGAGCCTCCGCGGACGACACCCAGAGCACAGCGCAGCCTCCTATGGCCGACGAAAACGCGGCCATCGACGTGAACATCGCGAAAACGATCGCCGGCCAATATGTCAACGGCGAAGACAGCGAGCAAGTGGTCACGGCGAGCGAAGGCGAGACGATGCGCCGGGCAATGAGCGAGGCGAATCTATGGCTCGACACCGCCACCGAATTCAACCCGGTGGACGGCGAAGCGAGTGCGCTCACCCGTTCCAGCTGGCTCAACGGCACCATCGAGCAGTGGGCCAAGTTCGCCTCTCCGGTCGCCTCATCAATGGCCGATGCCATGAACGCCGTGATCAACGAGCGTCTTGGTGACCAGTTCGGAGGCGAGATCACCGGCATGTTCGCTGGGCCCATCCCGATTCCGATCCCGGAAAGCATGCGCGACCCGAAAAAGCTGATGAAGCAATTGGCGAAGGCGACGTTCAGCATGCAGCTGGGCAATGCGGCCGGCGCGCTCTCCCACGAAGTGCGCGGTTCCTTCGACCAAGGCCTTGCCCTGCTGAAGAACCAGGCTGGCGGCCTTATCATGCAGAATGTGGAGGACTACGCGAAGTCGTTGGAGATCGACGCCGACGAGGTGACCACGTTCCTGGCGCTCCACGAGGAGGCCTATGCACGCCTCTTCGCCACCGTGCCGTGGCTCATGCCAAGGTTCGAAGCGTTGTTGGGCAAGTATGCCCGCGGCATCGCCATCGATCTGGATGCAATGGAGGACGAGCTGCGCGACGTCGAGGGGCTCGACCCCGATTCACTGTCGAGTGCACTCAATCTCACGAATGTGGGCATGGGCGAAGACACTCCGGAGCAGAAGGACGCGATGCGGTCGCTTGAGACGCTGCTCGCCCTCGTGGAGGGATGGGTCGACTGCGTGATGTGGCGTGCCGGCATGGCGCATCTGCCCCATATCGAGCAGCTACGCGAGATGATGCGCCGCGAGCGCGCCGTCGGCGGACCGGCTGAACGGACGTTCGAAAATCTCATCGGCCTGCAGCTACGCCCCAAGCGCATGCGCGAGGCGGCCCAGCTGTGGGAGCGCGTCACCGCCGAGCAGGGCATCGAGGCACGTGACGCAATGTGGTCGCATCCCGACCTGTTGCCGGCACTTGAGCCGGAGGCCGATGCAACGGACATGGACGCAGATTCCGAAACAGTGCAGACGGCAACCGAACACGGAGACGACATCGATTGGGACGCCGAGCTGAGCAAGCTGCTCGACGAATCCGAAAACGGTACCGATGAGGGCGAATCCGCAGAGGATGCCGGTGATAGCAGCACCGAGAGCAAGCACGAATCCGGCGATTCCGGTGACAATACCAGTGAAGACACGGATAGCGGCACTCCCGAGCAATAATCCAACCTCATACATGAACGGGGCCTTCCACTGTAAGGTGGAAGGCCCCGTTCGCATTAGTGTTGCCGAATTCACGCACTTACTGCAGGAATCGGCTCAGACGCCGCACATAGGTGGTCTGCGAATCCGATCGTTTGGCGAACGACAGGTGGAGAGTGTCCTCCGCACGGGTCAGTGCCACGTACAGCACACGCCGTTCCTCCTCCACATTGCCGTCATCGCTTTGCGGCTTGTAGGGCAACAATCCCTCCGACAGGCCTATCACGAACACATGCTTGTATTCGAGGCCTTTGGCCGCATGGATCGTCGAGATTGTCACGCGTCCCTTCTCCACGCCAAGCTGCTCCACCCCGGCATTCGATGTCTCCGCGGTCTCCTGCCGTGCCGTGCCGGCGAGCGCAGATGACTGCCAGTTCATGTTCCTGCGCAGCCGGTAGGGTATGTTCGCCTGTTTCAACGCCTGGGCGACAATGGTCTGTTGGCCGCCCACGCGCGTGAGCACCGCGCAGTCGCTCGCCTTGGCTCCCTGTGCGAGAATGCGCGAGATCTGCCGTGCGACCGCCTGGGCCTCCGCTTCGTCGGTCTCGTAAATGCGGCTCATCACGCGCGGGCCCGTTCCGCGCCCAGATTCGAGCCTGATGTAATCCTGACGTTGCGCGGAGCCGCCAAGTACCCGGTTCGCGTAGCCGACAATGGGTGAAACGGATCGGTAGTCGCGGTTCAACGCGATATCGGCGGTGAGCGGAGCGAACTCCTTGCCGAAATGCTCGAGATAGTAGCTGGTGGCTCCGGCGAACGAATAGATGGTCTGCGCGGGGTCGCCCACAACGCAGATGTTGCGGTTGCTTTCCAGCCAGCGCCTCATGAGCAGATGCTGCAATGGCGAGACGTCTTGGTATTCGTCGACGGTGAGCCAACCGATCTGCTTGCGGATGCGCTTGGCCACGTCGGGGAAGGCGTCGAGCACATGGCACGCCAGCAGCAGGATGTCGTTGAAATCAATCTCGAACCGGCCGTTCTTCTCCGCCTCGTACTGCTCATAGACGGTGGCGAACTGCCCGGGCTCAAGACCGGCCGGCGGTGTGCGGTGCGTCGCCGCGCACACGCGTGCATAGTTCTTCGCGGTGATCAGCGAGACCTTGCACCAATCGATTTCGGCGCCCACCTCGTACACGGTCTGTTTCGGTTGCTCCTTCGGCTTGATTCCGTTGAAGCGATACAGCGCCTGGGCCACGAGGGAGCCCTTGTCTTCGGCGACGTCGGGGAAAGGCCCTTCGCATATATCGGGCCACACCTCGCGCATCTGACGCAATGCGGCCGAATGGAACGTGGATGCGCGCACTCCACGAGGCACTTGCAGTGCATCCAGGCGTCCGCGCATCTCGTTGGCTGCCTTCACCGAGAACGTCACTGCGAGCACCCGGGTGGGATCCCATGCCCCGCTCGCACACGCGTATGCGATGCGCCGGGTGATCGTGCGGGTCTTGCCGGCGCCGGCGACCGCGATGATGCGCACGGGGCCGTCCACGGCCAACGCGGCCGATCGCTGGGTGTCATCGAGCGTGGCGAGAATGCGTTCGGGGTCAGCCATGTCCGTCTCGGCTGCGTCATGTGCGACGGTGTGTGCCTCACTGCCTGCGCCCTCTTCCGGCTGTGCTGTTTCGCTCATGCCGCCATTGTGCCACGGGAGCGCCGAAAGTTGTAGCAGGCGTGTGGCCCAGAGGAGCGCATACGCGGTGTGCCGCTCCGTTCACAACGAACGTAAAGCGTTGCAATCATTGGATTTTGTACCGTGCGCATGCCATGATTGCACTGTGAGTGAGCGAAGCAATCTGAAGTTGGCGGCATTGGCATCTGCCACGATGCCGAACGTGTCCGTGGCGGGGGTTCGCGATAGCGAGCAGGATAACGACACCGACCGTGCGGTCGGCATTGAGCAGGCCGTGGTGCAGGATATGCGCGGGCGTCTGTTCAATGTGTACGCGGCATACGATCCGCGCGGCAAGAAGCGGCTCCATGCCCGTGGGCGTGCCGCGGCCGTGGTCGACCGCTCACGTGAATTCGCAGGCCTTGGGTTCGGCACCGAGCATGTGCTCGCATTCCATGCGGGCAAGGACGGTCCTGAAGACGCGGCCGTGCTCATCACGACGCATCCGGACGGCGTCGCACGCTCCCTTGAGCTGCTGACCATAGACGACTGTTCGAGTTTCGGTACCGCGCTCGGCGCGATCCATCGTCTGCGCCCGAATTTCATCACCGATGCACATTACCCGGTGTTCACCACCGGCCAGATCCATGCGCAGCTCACCGCGTGGATCAAACGGCTGCGGCAGGCAGGCCATGTTCCTCAGGAGATTACGAGCCGCTGGGGTGCCATCATGGAGACCGAGGGACTGTGGTCGTTCTCCACACGTCCGGTGCACGGCGGTTTCTCCGACGGCGATCTGATCTATTCGGGTTCCTCGATCACGGCGATCACGAACTGGCAGGACATGCAGATCAACGATCCGGCCCGCGATCTGGCATGGGTGTTCGCCAAGCTCGACGAGACGCATCGCAACGCCGTGATCACCGCGTACGGCCGGGTGTTGGGCAATCGACTCGACGATCTGATCATGCTGCGTGCGAATCTGTGGGTGCAGATGGAGCAGGTGGGCGATTTCATCAAGGCGCTCAATGCCGGCGACAACGACCGCATCATGGAGTTCAAGGCACAGGTGGACAGGCTCGCCCACAAACTCGGCGTCTCCGCCCGCGCCGCGCACACCGCTCGCCCGACCTCCGGTGCCGCGGCGGCTCCGGGCAACGCACCGAGCACCGTCACCGTGAACACGCTGCTGCGTGAGAATCCTCGTACTGCGGCACCGACGAACGCCTCGGGCTTCCCGGATGATTCTACCAACGAGACCGATGTCACCGGTTCGCGCTCCTATTCGCAGGTCGTGGATGACCGCACGAACTCGCATCCGGTGGCTGCCGTGGACGATTCGACGAACGATTCGCCCGTGCTTTCTAGCGAAACCGTGATCATAGGCATCAACGACAGCTCCTCGCGTGGCACGCAGATCGTACGCGAAGAGGACTTCCACTATGCCGACGACGATACGATCGGCGACCGCACCGATTCCACCGCCTCCTCCGTGGCCGCGAGCCGCTCCGATGCCGAGACGACGGTGATTCCGCTGCTCGAGCGTGAGGAGCGCGCGATGCGCGACGCCCGCGCCGGTCTGGAAGGCACGCAGGGTCCGGATTCGCAGACGGGCACGCAGGCCGTCTCGGCCGACGGGTCGTCCGACGCCCTCGACCGTACGAAAGGCTGAGGGCAGGCCATTCGCGTTCGGCTGCCGGGAATCTGAAATAACTGGCGAGCAATGCGATTGTATATAACGTAGCTGTTTGCAGCGGAAGGCAACCGCCGCATATCGAAAGGACTCGAAATGGACATTGAAATCGGCATCCAGAACGTCGCCCGCACCGTCACCTTCACCACCGACGAGGCCGCGGAGACCGTCACCGCCACCATCGACCGTGCGTTGGAGGAACACAAGCCGGTCGTACTCACCGACAACAAGGATCGCCGCATCGTCGTGCCGGCGGATTCGCTCGGGTACGTGATCGTCGGCTCCGAACAGCGTCACACCGTCGGTTTCGGCAATCTCGGCTGATTCGTGGGCTTCGGCATTCGCAATGCGTGGGCCGGACGGTTCCTCCCGAACCGTCCGGCCCACGCATTTCAAGCCAAGAGGAGGCAGTGCTCAACGGCATAACGGTAGCTCAGTGACACAGCGATAGCTCAACGACACAGCGGAATCGCAGCGCGCCGCACGATCTCGGCCACGGTGGCGTCATCGGTGAGATTCTCACCGAGCGCGTTCGGCTTGCCCGCCCCATGCCAGTCCGAGCCTCCGGTGACGAGCAGGTGGTACCGCTGTGCCAATGCAAGCAGGCGCGCACGCTGACCCTCGGGATTGCCACGGTGCCACACCTCAAGACCGTCAAGCCCCTCATCGGCGAGGCGTGCAATCTGTTCGTCGGAAAGCAGCACGCGATTGCGGCTCGGATCGGCCGCATGCGCGATCACCGAGACACCGCCGGCGCCCTCCACCGCACGCACCACCTCTCTTGTGGATGGCGACGGCGTGGGAATGTAGTATTTGCTGTGCGTGCTCACCGCATCGGTGAACGCCTCGTTGCGGTTCGCGTACACGCCTGCGGCCACGAGCGCGTCGGCGATGTGCGGGCGTCCGATCGTCGTGCGCGAGCCCTCCTTGGTCTGTTCGAGCACGCTCTGCCAGGAGATCGGGTAATCCTTGGCAAGCAGTGCGACCATCTTCTTCGTGCGCTCCACACGCGAGCGCCGTGTCTTCTCGAACAGGTCGCAGATATGCCTGTTGCGTGGATCGTAGAGATAGGCGAGCATGTGCACGGAGACATTGCCATCCTGCGCGGTGATTTCCGTACCGCGCATCAGCGGCAGATGGAGGTCGTGCGACGCCTGCCCGGCCTCCTCCCATCCGGCGGTCGTATCGTGGTCGGCGATTGCCACACCATGCAAGCCGAGCGACTTCGCCTCCTGAACCATTTCACGCGGCGTGCGCGTGCCATCCGAGAACACGGTATGGCAATGCAGATCCCAGCCCTCCTGCGGCGGTCTCGTTGGCATGACATATTCACTCATGATTCCATCGTAAACGAATGTAACCGCCACATGTGCAGATTTTGAGATTCTGACCGGTATTTTCTCCCAGAATGCGCACTTGTGCCCCGACGTTCAGGTTGCATACGGTATCGTGAACGCCAGAAACGTATTCGCCCGGCGGCATGAACGAATGCCCCGCGCAGACTGGAGGATCATATGGCACACCACACGGAACAGCTGTCCCAACCACAGTCATCGTCGATTTCCACCGACCTTCAACCGCATGGTTGGCGCAATGGGGCCACATGGACCTATCTGGTCATGCTGCTCGCCTCGGGCGTGGCATTGCTGGTCTCCTTCGTGCTGTCGGCGGAGACGCTGCAGATGGCCAGGCACCCGGGTCAGTCGCTTGGATGCGATGTGAACGCCGTGCTCTCCTGTTCCACCGTGGCACAGGCTTGGCAATCGGAAATCGTCAAATTCGGCGAGTTGAGCTTCCCGAACGCGTTCTTCGGCATCGCCGCGGAATCGGTGTTCGTCACCATCGCCGTGATCGGCATGGCCCGTATGACCATGCCGAAATGGTTCGCAACCTGTACATGGTTCGGCTCGTTGGCCGCACTGGCATACTCGTACTGGCTCACGTCGCAGTCGTTGTTCGTCATCAACGCACTGTGCCCATGGTGCCTGGTGCTCATGTTCGCCACGACCATCCAGTTCATGGCGGTCTCGCACGCCACCGTGACCGTGCAGCATCTGCCGCCGCATGCGCCCTCGCTGTGCACCTACTACCGCCTCAACATCGATCTCATGGTCGATGCAGTGTGGATCGTGGCGCTCATCACGCTGATCCTCGTCAAAGACGGCGCGATGCTGTTCCGCTGAGATGGTGGGTGTCGTGCGCCGGCCTACTGCAGGAGCCTGAACTCGGCGGTGAGCGCGGCGGCGCCGGTGAGCATCACCGAGTCATCGGTCACATCGACGCGCACGATACCGCCGGGGATGCGGATGCGCCAGTGGTCGATCTGCGTCTTCGCACGCAGCACGATCGCCGTTGCACACAGGCCGGTTCCGCATGCCATCGTCTCACCGCAGCCGCGTTCGTATACGCGCATTGAGGCGTCGCCCAGATCACGCTCGGTGTCGAGGTTGTCGATGCGCGCGAACTCCACGTTCTGCCCGTTCGGCAGTTCTGGACTCACCTGGGGGGCACGGGTCAGATCGAGTTCGCCCAATACCGGCAGCGTCGAATAGGCGTCCTCCACCACGGTCACCACATGCGGGTTGCCCATGTCGACGAACGTTCCTTTGCCTGAACCGGTGTCACCCGGAATCGTGACGGTGTATTCGTCCTTCACCCCCATCGACCACGAGCCCATGTCCACACGCCACAATTGGCGGCCCAATTCGGGGTTGTCCGGCATGCGCGTGATGCGCTTGACTCCGGCGCGCGTGCCGAGCTTGAACGCATCACCCTCCTCAAGCTTCAGCATTCCCTGCTGCACGAGGAACTGCGCGGTGGCACGCGTGCCGTTGCCGCACATCTCGGCAAGCGTGCCGTCGGCGTTGCGGTAGTCCATGAACCACTCCACGCCCTCCTTGCGCATCTCCTGGGCATCGTGGCCGTCCAGATCGGCCACATGCCCCGGGTGCGTGATGCGGATCAGGCCGTCGGCACCGATGCCGAAATGACGGTCGCACAATTGGATGATGTCCTGCTTCTGTGGCGCGTGTTCCCCACTGCGGTCGGCATACATCACGAAATCGTTGCCGGTGCCCTGCGCCTTGATCATATGTTCTGGCAAACTCATATCGCCCACTCTACCGCAACCGGCGCTGAGATGTACATATACGCGTAGCGAAGCGGGGAATACGCGCAGGTCTGTAGACTGGAGACTTGCAATATCACCCGCATGCAGGAAAAGAGACTCCCATGACCTCCAGCGCACCGGTAGGCGTGTTCGATTCCGGGCTCGGCGGCATCTCCGTGGTCAGGCAGATTCGAACGGATCTGCCTCATGAGCGAATCCTCTATTTCGGCGACTCGGCGAACGCTCCATACGGCACAAAGACTCCCGAGCAGGTGCGCGACCTCTCGTTCCGCATTGTCGAGGATTTCGTCGAACAGGGTGTCAAGGCGGTCGTCATCGCCTGCAACACGGCCACGTCGAGTGCCGTGCAGAAACTGCGGGAGCACTATGACATTCCGATTATCGGCATGGAACCGGCGCTCAAGGTGGCCTGCGACCGCGGGCATGGCGAACGCCAGAGCGTCATCGTCGCCGCCACCCCGCTCACATTGCGCGAGCGGAAGTTCGCCGCGCTCATGCATCGTTTCGAGGATGCACACACCATTCATAAGCAGCCGTGCCCACGTCTCGTCGAAATCGTGGAGCGCGGAGAGCTCGACGACCACGACCTCGTCATGCGCACGCTGCACGATTATTTTGACCAGTACGACCTCGCCCACACCGACTCGGTGGTGCTCGGCTGCACGCATTTCGTGTTCTACCGGGACTATTTCCGCGAGTTGCTGCCGAACAATGTCGCGATCATCGATGGCAACGAGGGCACTGCACGCCATCTGGAGGTCGTGCTCGAATCCCTCGGCAAACTCGCCCCCGAGGAACAGGACGGTAGCGTTATCCTGCGCAATTCCGACCCAGGCGAGCGCATAGCCGAACTCGCGCAGCAACTGCTGGAGAGGTAGTCTGCAGCCATTCCCGTAAGACCCAAGCAGATCAGATGAGGAGACCCGTATGACCCACACCGCACACACTACCGGAATCATTGACGTCGGCGGCGGCTTCCGCGCCATCTTCGGGGCCGGTGTCGAAGACCGCTGCCTCGAGGATGGCGTCGGTTTCGACCACTGCTACGGCATCTCGGCGGGGTCTGCGAATCTGGCATCATATTTGGCGCGGCAGCAGGGCCGCGCGCACACGTTCTACACGCAGTATGCGTTCCGGAAGGAATATGCGAGCATGGAGAACTACATCACGAAGCGCAACTTCTGCGATCTCGACTACGTGTACGGCACGCTGAGCAACAGCGACGGCGAGAATCCGTTGGATTACGCCGCGTTCAGCGACAATCCGGCGACCTTCACCGTCGTGGCGGCAAACGGCGAGGACGGCTCGTCGCGCTATTTCGACAAATCGGACATGCGACAGGACGACTACACGATACTCAAGGCGAGTTCCGCAGTGCCGCTGGCATGCCAGCCGGTGGTGATCGACAACGTCCCGTACTTCGACGGTGGCATCGCGGACCCGATTCCGGTGCAACAGGCCATTGACGACGGCTGCGACCGCATCGTCGTCGTGCTCACACGCCCGGTGGACGTGGCCCGCGAACAGCAGAAGGACGTCGCGCCGGCACGCATTCTCAAACGGCACCATCCCGCCGCAGCCGAACGTCTGCTCAACCGCTACTGCACGTACAACGACGAGGTCGCGCTCGCCAGGCGGTACGAGCAGGAGGGCAAGGTGCTCATCCTCTCCCCCGAAAGCCTGTACGGGCTCTCGACCATGTCGAAGACCTTCGAAGGCCTTGAGCGCATGTACCGCGCAGGCTACGCCCAGGCAGCGCGGATTCGCGAGTTTCTCGACTCCTGAATATCGTCCGGACCACATATGCACAAATGCCGGGGCCGTGGAGATCTCCACGGCCCCGGCATTTGTGCATATGTGCGTATGAGATCAGTTCTGGGGACTGGATTCCTGCGTGGTGAGCATCGCCTGCGTCATCTGGTTGAACAGCTCCGAATAGCCGCCCGGCGTGGCCGCCGGCATCACCAACGTCTTCGCGTTCTTCGATTCCGAGAGCGAGCGCAGCACATCGAGATACTGGTTGAACAGCACCACGTTGTTCACCGCGCCAATGTCCATGCCAACTTCCTGCAGGCTCTTGATCTGGTCCACAATGCCATCGGCGATCTCGCGGCGGTAATTCGCCTGGCCCTCGCCCTGCAGACGCACCTTCTCCGCTTCAGCGGCCGCCTGGGTCTCGATCTGGATGCGCATGGCCTCGGCATGCTGGCGAGTCGCCTCCTTTTCGCGCTGGGCCGCGTTGATCGAGTCCATGGCTGATTTCACCGCGGGGCTCGGGTCGATGGCCGTGATCAGCGTCTTCACCACGGTGAAGCCGAAGCGCGCCATTTCGGAACCTACCGTCTGCTGCACGTCGGCCGCCACGGAATCCTTCCTGGCGAAGGCGTCGTCGAGTGTGAGCATCGGAATGGCCGAACGCAGTGCGTCTTCCATATAGGAACACAGCTGACCCTGCGGATCACGGAGCTCATAGTAGGCCTTCGCCACGTTGTCCGGATTCACGCGGTACTGCGTGCTCGCCACAATCGTGACGAACACGTTGTCGAGCGTCTTCGTTTCCAACTTCACATTGAGCTGCGAGACGCGCATATTCGTCTTCATCGCAATGCGGTCGACGAACGGAATCAGCAGATGGATGCCTGCGAACCTCACGGAGCGGAATTTGCCGAATCGTTCGATAATGTACGCCTGCTGTTGCGGCACCACATAGATCGCCATGCACAGCAGCACAATCACCACCAATGCAACGACGCCGATTCCGATAAGCGATGGGCTCATGTTCTCCCTCTTTCTGTATCCCGTACCCGGTATTCATTCGGGCACCTCCTCCAACCGTATCGAACCGCGGATTCCACTCCCATCGCGTTTTCGGGAGATGGAATTTTTACGGCATGTTTGGTCCACGAGCTGAGATGAACGGTCCGCATACAAAACGGGCGTCTCCCGTAGGGGAGGCGCCCGCCCTGTTCCCCGCGATCACACGATGTCATCGCCGAGTCGAATTCGACTCATTTCTCGATCACTCCGGATTCCACCACGATGTCGTCCGGATTGACCTCATCGCCGTACACCGGCTTGAGCGTCTTCTCGAAGTCCTTGTGGAAGAAATTCTCCTTGCCAAGCTTCACGATCTCGTCGTTGATGTAGTCGAGCAGCTCCTTGTTGCCCTTCTGCACCGCGGCGGCGATCACGTCGACGTCGCCGATCTCGGTCACGTCCACACGGTAGCCTTTGTTCGCCTTGGCCCATGCGAGCACCTCGGTGTTGTCGGTGCTCATCGCGTCGCCACGGCCGTCGAGCAGCGCGTTGTAGGCGTCGGCGTACTGGTCGTACTTCTGCAGCTTGATCTCGGGGTGGTTCTTCTCGAAGTAGGTCTCGGCGGTCGTGCCCTTGGCCACGATCAGCGTCTTGCCGTTGAGGTCCTTCACGTCCTTGATCGGCGCCGTATCCGGTGCCACGATGCCGAGCGCGACCTTCATGTACGGCTTCGAGAAGTCGACCTTCTCGGCGCGTTCCGGGGTCTCGGTGAAGTTTGCAAGCGTGACGTCCACCTTGTTCGACGCGAGCACGTCCACACGCGCCGCCGGATCGACCGACGTGTACACGGGCTTCACCCCGAGGCCGTCGGCGAGCGCCTGGGCGAACTCGATGTCGTAGCCGGCGTACTTGCCGTCTTTGTCCACATAGCCGAACGGTGCCTTGTCGGAGAACACCGCCACACGCAGCTCGCCCGACTTCTTGATCTCGTCGAGCGTGCGCGCCTTGGCGTTCGTGCTGTTCTGCGTATTGCCGGAGGCAGATCCCGCCTCGCTCGGCGTTGAAGCGGACGGACCGCAGGCCGCCACAGCGGTGATCATCATCACTGCGGCTCCCGCCGCCGCGACTGCCTTACCCAACTGTTTGAAAAGTGAGCTCATATTTCCCTTTCGTGCCCGGTTTTTCCTTGTCTCTTTCCTTGTGGAAATCTAATTGTGTGCAGGCTGGCCGTCTCCCGTGCCATCCTCGTCGAACGCTTCAAGGCGCTCATGGGCCTGTGCGCTGCGATGGCGTTCGAAGTCGAAGGAATGCAGGAATTCCTTGGCGCGCTCGGTCTGCGGATCGGTGAAGAACCGCTCGGCATTCGTGGAGCGGTCTGCAATCTGCCCGTCGGCGAGCAGAATCACCCGGTCGGCGATGGCACGCGCGAACTGCATCTCATGCGTGACGATGAGCATCGTCTGCCCGGCATCGGCCAGTTCGACGACCACTTCAAGCACTTCATGCACCATCTCAGGGTCGAGTGCGGCGGTGATCTCGTCGAGCAGCAGAATCTCGGGGTGCAGAATCAACGCGCGGCAGATCGCCACACGCTGGCGCTGGCCGCCGGAAAGCTCATGCGGCTTGGCATGCGCGCGGTCGGCGAGATGCACGCGATCGAGCAGTTCCATCGCCTCCCGCTCCACTTCGGCCTTCTTTCGCTTCTGCACGAGCATCGGCGCCATGGTGATGTTGCCGAGCACGTCCTTGTTCGGGAACAGCTCATAGCTTTGGAACACCATGCCGAACTTCGTGCGCAGCGACTCGGGCCGCTTCGCACGGCTGGATTTCTCGTTCCCGGGCTTGCCCGTTTCGATCACCTGGCCGTCCAATGCGATCGTGCCGCCCTGAATCGGCTCCAGACCGGCGATGGTACGCAGCAGCGTGGATTTGCCGGAGCCCGACGGTCCCACAATCACCAGCACCTTGCCCTTCGGCACCGAGAACGAGATGCCGTCGAACACGTTCCGATCGGCGTCCGCATAGTGCTTGAGCAGGTCGGTTACCTGCAGTGCCGGCACGTCGGCCGGTGCCGCGGCAACGGAATCTGTACGCTCAGTCATTTGCCCACCTCTTTTCGAGTGCGTGCGCCACCAACGACAACGGCCAGCACACGATGAAGTACATCAGGAAGATCACGCCGTACACCCACAGTGTTCCGGTCGGGTACTGGAATCGGTTCGCGTCAATGATCTGCTGCCCCACCTTGATCACCTCGACCACGCCGAGCAGCACGGCAAGCGAGGTCGTCTTCACAATGCGGGTCGACAGGTTCACCGCACCCGGCAGGAGGCGACGAACCGCCTGCGGCAGAATCACATGGACGAATGCCTGCCAGTTGCTCAGTCCCAGCATGTAGGAGGTCTCGTATTGGATCTGCGGGATCGATTGGAGCGCCCCGCGCACGAGATCGCCAAGCTCGGCACCGCCCCACAGCACGAACACGAACACGCATGACGCCGTGGCATCCATATTCCAGTTCGACATTCTCGCAATGCCGTAGAATGCGATGAACAGCAACGCCAGCTGCGGCATGATGCGAATGAAGTCGAGATACACACGCATGACGAAGCGGATGACCGGGTTGCGCAGCGTCATCAGCCAGCCGCACAGCAATCCCACCGGAATGCTCAACCCGACGGAGACCGCGGCAATCCAGATCGTCACCCACAGGCCCTGCAGCAGGCGGGGGAACACGCCCGGTTCGAGCAGAATGTTAGCGCCTTGCATAGTCGAACCTCCTCTCAAGCCAAGTGCCGAGAATGGAAATCGGCAGCAGAATGATCAGATAGGTCACGATGAGCATGAACAGCGCCTCGTAAGTGTTGTAATACATGCCCATGAGGTCCTTCGCCATGTACATGACGTCGGCGAGTGCGATGGCCGAGACCACCGACGATTCCTTGATGAGGAAGATCACATTCGCCACAATGCCCGGTGTGGATATGCTCACCGCCTGCGGTACGATCACCCGCGTGAGCGTCTGCCAGGTGTTGAAGCCGAGCATGTACGCATTCTCGCGCTGGATCTGCGGCACGGATTGCAGTCCGGCGCGCATCGATTCCGCCATGTAGGAGCCGCCGAGGAACCCGAGTCCCACAATCGCGCAGAGTTCCGCGGACCAGACGAAGCCCATCTTCGGCAAACCGAAGTAGAGGAAGTACAGCTGCACCAGCAATGGCGTGTTGCGGCTGACCTCGATGTAGACGGTGGTGATCTGCCTGAGCACCGGGATTCGCGCGGTCTCTATGGCCGCGCAGATGATGCCGGTGAGTAGCGCGAGCGCAATGCCGAACACGGAGATGAACAGGGTCATCCACGCACCGTTCACGAAGAACGGGGCATATTTGGCCACGAATGCCCAATCGAACATGTATGGGCCTCCCTTTGCTGCTGTCTGTGCTGTATTCTTTGGCTGTGGCTGCGTCTTGCGCCACGCCAAGCGTGTATGAGTCACGTTACGCGCGCGCCACGCCACTCACATACTGAGATTGCATGATGAGATTGACGAATGCCATATGGCATTCGAATTGGAATGCGACAATCAACAACAACAGGTACCGATGCGCTCGACCGCCTCGGCCAGGCGCTCGTCGGGCTGCAGCAGGCTCAGGCGCACGTACTGTGCGCCCACGTTGCCGAAACAGGTGCCGGGTAGCACCGCCACGCCCGCCTTGTCGAGCAGGTCGTCGGCGAACTCCTCGCCGCTCCTGCCGGCAGGGGCATGCATCCACACATACAGTCCGCCCTGTGAATCGAACAGATCGTACCCGAGTTCGCGCAGGCCATCGGCCACGATGGCGCGGCGGCCCGCATAATGCGCGGCCTGCCTTTCGACGCAGGTCTGGTCGCTGTTCAACGCGGCCACACCGGCATCCTGCACGAACGAAGTAATCATAGAACCCATTTGATAGTGGAAATTCTTCGCCACGTCAAGAATGCGTTCGCTACCGGCGATGAATCCGGCACGCCATCCCGCCATCGCATACATCTTCGAGAGCGAGCAGATCTCCACCGTGCACTCCCGCTCCGGCGACCCGGCCGGCGTATGGGCCACGACCTCGAGCAGACTGTGCTGCTGCTCCTCCACTCCCAAGCCGGCGTAGGCGAAATCGTGCACGACCACGAAGTCATATTCCACGGCGAGTTTCACGGCCTGTTCGAAAAACACCAACGGCGCCTGCGCGCCGGTGGGATTGTTCGGGTAGTTGAGCACGAGCAGCCTCACGCCATCCCACACCGAAGCAGGCACCGCATCGAGGTCCGGCAGCCAGCCCAACTCGGCCTTCGCGGGAAGCAGCACCTCATGCGCGCCCCGCATATTGGCCATGCAATGGTAGGAGGGGTAGTACGGGTCGGCGAACGCCACCGCGTCACCCTCGTCGAGCAGTATGCTGAACAGGTCGGCCAGGCCGTCCACGGCGCCCTCCACCGCGAACAGTTCGCGGTTTGCATCGAGTTCGACGCCATGCACATTGTGATACCAGTTCGCCGCCGCCTCGAGGAACGACGGCTTGCCGTCGAACGGTGTGTAGCATGCATTGAGCGGATCGTCCACGGCGGCACGGGTCACCTCGCGAATGAACTCCTCGGGGAAACCGTCGGGATTGCCTTTCGACAGATCGATCACATCGACGCCCCGACCCCGTGCGGCGAGCACCTTCCGATCCATGCGCTCGAACACGTTCGGCGGAATCTGCAATGCCACCTTGGCGAAATGAATGGCCATGCCTGCTCTCCTCTTTCTCGTTCCTGGTTCCTTGTTCCTTGCGTTTTCCCTTGCGTACAAAGCCCTCAGGCCCATCTGCCCATGCCGCGCATGGCATGGACGGAAGGCGACGGACAGTGCGGGCGTAACCCCGCAGTGTTGCGTGCGGATTGTGAATGCGTTGCAGGGGAACCGACTATTCCATAAGCGCATTAAGCGCGCACCCGACTTTCGCGGATGCGCGCCATGGACGTACGAACTCAGTGGGTGACCCTGACGGCGATGCGATCGCCGACCCACTGGATCACCTGTACGAGCACGATGAGCAGCAGCACGATGGCGACGAGCACGCCGGTTTCATAACGGTTGTAGCCGTATTGAATGGCCAGATCGCCGATGCCACCGGCACCGATGGTGCCCACCATGGCCGAATAGCCGAGCAGCGAGATGATCGTGAGCACAATGCCGCGAATGTAACTCGGCAACGCCTGCGGGAAAATCGCGCCGAAGATGATCTGCCGCAACGGAGCGCCGGTGGAGATGGCCGCCTCGAGCAATCCTTCATCCACCTCCTGGAATGCGTTCTCCGCCACGCGAGCGAAGAACGACACCGCGGCAATCGACAATGCAATCGCGCCACCGGTGGGCGTGTATGGGTCGCCGATGAGCAACTGGATGAGCGGAATCAACACGACGAGCAGAATGAGGAACGGCATCGAGCGGATCGCGTTCACCACGAACCCGACAATCTCATTGACCGCATGGTTCGGCGTGAACAGTCTGTGCTGCGTGAGGTAGAGCAACACGGCGAGGGCGGTGCCGAGCACCACGCCGATCAACGTGGCCACACCCACCATGAAGAACGTGTCCCATAGCGCTTTGCCGAGATTGTCTTGCAGAATCTCCAACGTCTCGCTCATGCGAGCACCTCCTCGTTGTCTGTCCGAACATCGTTTACGTCGCCGTATGTGCCAATCAACCGATTGGCCGCCGCTTCGCCAGCGAATGCCTCATCCACCGAATGCCCCAGATCGTCGTTCAGGTCTTCGCTCAGTTCACGCCACGAATGGACGTGCTCGGCGAGCTCGTCGATGGCGTCCTGCACGATCTGCGCCCCCTGCTGGCCGCCCTGTCGCGCACTGACCAGCACGATGAGCGTGCCCACGGCTTGCGTGCCGAAATAGCCTACATTGCCGTGCAGCACGTTGATTGACACATCGTGGTGTTGAGCGACCTCGCTGATGAGCGGACGGAACGCACCATCGTCCCTGTAGCGCAGCTCGATCAATCGCCCGGGCGGCAATTGCGGCACCAGCTGTTCGGGAATCGCAATGCCCAGGTAACGCTCCACCAGCACCTGCGTGGTCGGGTGATGCGGTGACGAGAACACGTCGAAGGTGGTGCCCTGCTCCACAATCACGCCTTGTTCCATTACCGCAACGTCGTCGAAGATGGCCTTCGCCACATCGAACTGGTGGGTGATGAACACGATCGTGATGCCCAGTTCGGTGTTGATGCGCTTGAGCAGTGTGAGAATCTCCTCGGTGGTTTCCAGATCCAGTGCGCTCGTGGCCTCGTCGCACAACAGTATGCGCGGCGAGTTGGCAAGGGCGCGCGCTATGGAGACACGCTGTTTCTGGCCACCCGACAGACTGGATGGGTAGCTGTCCACCTTTTCGGCCAATCCCACGATGCCCAGCAGCTCCTCCACACGGGCGCGACGCCCCTTCTTCGGCCAGCCGCCCGCTTGGAGCGCGAATTCGACGTTCCTGCCCACCGTCACATTGTCGATGAGATTGAATCCCTGGAATATGAATCCGATCTTCTTACGAAGCTCACGCAGCGCTCCGCCCTTGAGATCGGTCACGTCGTGGCCGTCTATGATCACCTGGCCCTCGGTAGGCCGCTCGAGCAGGTTGATCGTGCGCACCAACGTCGACTTGCCCGCGCCGGAGAAGCCCACGATGCCGAAGATCTCGCCTTCGCGCACATGCACGGTGACGTCCTTGACGGCTTCGACCGTGCGCCCGCCCTCACGGAAGGTGACGGAGATGTGGTTCAGTTCGATGATCGTGCTGGAATCTGTGTTCTGTACACCCATGTTCCCTCGTTGTTCATGCCTGCGATGCATTGTCTCGGTCACTTGAGCCGCTCACTCGGCCCACGATGCCGGCTTGCCGAAGTCCTTGAACTTGCTGGCGGCGATAGCTTGCCTGAATTCGTCACTGCCGAGCAAATCGCGCACAGTCTTGGCGAAATGCGTGTCTTTGTTCTGGCCGGCAATGGCGAACACCTCGATCACCCCGTCGTCCTGCTGCTCCAGGGCAAGTGCGTTCTTCGGGTCGAGACCGGCGGCCCAGGAGTAGTTGCCGGGGACAAGCGAGACGTCCACGGTGTCGAGCGATCGGGCCAGCTGGGCAGCGTCGATTGGCTTGATGTTCAGGTGCTTCGGATTGCTGGTGATGTCGTTCACCGAGGCCTTCGTGGCATCCACGCCGTCTTTGATCGTCACGAGCTTGTTCTGCTGGAGCACTCCGAGGCTGCGGGCGAGATTCGAACCGTCGTTCGCAATGGCCACGGTGGCGCCGTCCGCAATCTCATCGATCGAGTGATACTTGTTCGAATAGATGCCTAGACCGAGCGTCGGCGTCTGGCCCAGCGAAATGAGATCCAGACTGTTGTCGGCGCTGAACTTCTTCAGGTAGTTGCCGTGCTGCATCAGATTCGCATCGATTTTGCCGGAGGTCAACGCCTTGTCGGGCTGCACGTAGTCGTTGAACACCTTCGTGCTCACCTCGTACCCCTTCTCTTTGAGCAGCGGCGCGAACACCTCCTCGACCATGTCGCCATACGGTCCCGCGCATACGCCGATCGTCACCTTCGTCGTCTTGCCATCCACAGGTTCGGCAATGCCCTCGGCGCTGGCGTTCTGCGCAGTGCCGCAGGCGGCATTGCCAAACAGTGTCGCCGCGGCGAGCACAGCGGCGAAGGCTCGCGTGAGCGTCCTACGCTTCGATTTCAGGGTGGTGAATGCGGTTGCGATGGTCATGGGTCTTCTCTTTCTCTCGTGACTGCGGATTCCAAGCAGCGTCGGCAACGCAGCGTCAGGCAATCTGTGAATATGAAATCTGAAATCTGTGAATATTGAATATGGCGATGGGGAGGCCGTGTCAGTCTGCGAGTTCAACAGACTGCGAGACCACCTTGGCGGCGATGTCGGGATGGTGGATCGCGAACGCATGCTCGGCGAGATGCACCTCCTGCGTCACGAACTCATGCAGCGGGCAGATGTACCCGTGTTCGCGTCCCAAGCGTGCGATGTAGCCGTTGATGTAATCCACTTCGGTCGGGCGGCATTTCGTTAGATCCTGATACATCGAGGGATAATGCAACGGATGCGCGATCGACGCCGTGTGCATTATCGTCTCCACCTCGCTTTCCCGTGTGCCGAGCAATTGCACGCCGGCGGCCTCGGCAGCGCCATACGCCTCGTCGACCAGCCGTTCGGTGAGAATCGGAGCCGCGGGGTGTGAGGCGAACTCGCCAAAGCGAATCTGATACATCGTGCACAACGTGTTGAGCACCGAGTTGAACACGATCTTCGCCAAACACATGCCGAGGAAATACTGCACGATGGTCGGATTCAGCGTGGCCGCCTGGAATTCGGCGAACAGCTGCCGCTCGATTGGATCCTCCTCCACATCATGCTCGTCGTACGCGCACAGGTTCATCGCCTTCGCATGCGCGCCGCCGGTGAAGTTGAAATCACCGGGACCGTACACATACGCGCCGATCAACGCCGTGCCGCCATAAATGCGATGCTTCGGGAAGTACTCGGCGAGCTTTTCGAAATGCCCGTACCCATTCATCGCCGAGAACCCCACCTGATGCTTGCGGAAATGCGGCGCGGTGCGCTCAAGGAATTCGGGAAGCTGATGCTGCTTGACGAACACGATCCATACGTCCGGGTCTCCGGCATACTCCTCCGGGTAGTACACGTTGATCGGCACCAAGTGACGTCCTTCGCCGTCCTGCGACACATAGGCACCACCCTGCTCGCGAATCTTCTCGACGTTCTCGGTCCAGGTGTCCACGAAATCCACCTGCTGATGTGCGAATTCCTGCAACAGCACGCCGTACTGAATGCCCATGCCGCCTGCTCCGAGAATCGCGTATTTCACTGAGATCCCTTCCTTTCATTGCTCTCCGCCCGTTCGGCCTTGCATCCTGTTCTTGAGGAGCTTTGCTCGAACCGACAGTTGACACTGTACGAAGCGGCGCCGGGCGATTCACCGGCGTGGCTATAGCCAAAACTGATATGCGGCTCAATACTGGTGAAATCACAGGCATCTGCCTAGGTATAAGCAAATTCGAATACGTGTTATATCTATGCAGTCCAGTTGGGGCACTCACGGCAAACCGCGGCATCGCTGCCACACCATTCACGCCTCGGACGCCGCCATTTCAGCTCGCGGGCGCAGAAACACCGCTTCGCCCGCAATTGGGTATGCCCTGAGAGAGTATGTTCCTTATGCTTGTTCGACATGCGACGCTTGACGACCTCGACGCGCTGGCGGCAGTGGAGGCCGCGTGCTTCCCTCCGCAGGAGGCGGCCGACATCGACCAACTGGCCAACAGAGTGGAGAGCTATCCAAACCACTTCTGGCTTCTGGTGAATCCCGCCGAGCCGGACAACGACTGCTTCCCAGCCCAGGTCGACGACGGCATGCTCGTCAGCTTCATCGACGGGCCATGCGTGGGCTCACCCGACCTCACCGACGATATGTACGGCTCCACGGCCCTGCATGCGGACGATGCCCCCTGGCAGATGATTCTCGGCGTCAATACCGCACCCATGTACCAGCATCGTGGCTGCGCCTCGTTCCTTATGCGTCACGTGATTCTCGACAGCGCGCTTTCGCACAGGCACGGCATCGTGCTCGCCTGCAAGGAGAAAATGCTGCCATTCTACAGCTCGTTCGGGTTCATTGACGAGGGCCGCAGCCAGTCCGTGCACGGCAATGCGGTGTGGCACCAGATGCGTTTGCCATTCACCGTCTCCGCAGACGCCCGTGACGACGCTCCCGGCGCGGATATTCGTCAGGCAACGATCACCATGGCCATGCATGAGACGACCGCATATATGGATCACGAGCGCACGATCACATCACAGTTCCCGCAGCTGGTTTAAGCGCCATCTTTATAATCTATACACATATTTTTTACTGCACGCGCACATTTGCCCCACGTTTATAGTGGAATCGTGAATGGTTGCGTATGAATTGCGACGATAATATTTTGCCGCGTATTTTCATGGTGTGTTCCGATAGACTGGTAGACAAGAAAAGCGAATATTTTATTGCGTACTACAATGGAAGTGGTAATTTATTCGGCAAGAAGAAGGGTGCAGGGAACTGCAAGCGGACGGTAGAAACGAGGTGGCCATGAAGCCAGCATCGCGAATCCCCATGAATTACATCTCACTTGATCTGGAGACGACCGGCTTCAGCGCACAGCATGACCGCATCACCGAGATCGGCGCCGTCAAAGTGCGCGACGGCAAGATAGTGGATCGGTTCACGCAGCTCGTCAATCCCGGCAGACGCGTCTCCGCACGCATTACGGAGCTCACCGGCATTTCCAACGAGATGCTCGAAGACCAGCCCGTCATAGACGACATACTCGGGGATTTCATACACTGGACCGAGAATGACCGTTTGGTGGGGCATAACATCAAATTCGATCTCTCATTCCTCATTGCCAATGCGGAACGCGTGTTCAGCGACTCCACACGCTTTGCCGTGCGTCCCATTGACACCATGCACATAGACAGACTGCTGTTCCCCTCTGAACGGCATCGTCTTGTCGATCTGATCCAGCGCTACGGCATTGGCGATGTTGAGGAGCACCGCGCGCTGTCCGACGCCACGCAGACGTACCAATGCCTGGAATGGCAGCGGCGTTACATTGGCGCCCGCTCGGCAGATATCTCCATGCGTACGTGCGTGTGACCTGTGTGCACAAGATTTCATATGCAATTCGCCCATCGCTCACGCGGTGGGCTTTTGCTTTATCGAATAGGCATGCCATTGCCGATATGCTGGCAGGGGGCAATTTCAGATTGCTGCACAGGTGCGACTTCAGACCCGTGCAATGGGTGCTGCTCCCGCGCTGAAGGCGCGTAAGTGGGAAGAAAATAGTCAGGAGATGTTGTTCTTCTGGTTTGGTGTGGTGTTCATGGGATGGAAATCGCGCGGTGTGATATGTTCCTCCCGTGTGGCGGTGCGGGCGGTGGGGATTGTCCGCCCGGGCCGGGGAACGGCGCCAGCTTGCCCGTGTGGGGGGTTGCTTGGGATATGCGAAGGCCCGGGGAACGTGTGTTCCCCGGGCCTTCGGTGAAGTGTGGTTGCGGCGGTGTGCTACTCTCCCATGTCCTCTCGGGCATAGTACCATCGCCGTGCCAGGGCTTAGCTTCCGGGTTCGGAATGGGACCGGGCGTCTCCCCTGGGCCATGGCCGCCGCAAAATTCTGTTATTCTCCGTTCGGGTGGCGGATTGGGAACCGGATCGTGGACGCGGGTGTTGAGGGATGTTGGTGTTCGTGCCGCCATGATGATGCCGCCGGGGTTGTCCTGGCTTGTGTCATGGTGGTGTTGGTTGTCTTCGACCGTTAGTGCCGGTCGGCTCCACCCCTCGCGGGGCTTCCACGTCCGGTCTATCAACCACATGTTCTCTATGGGGTCTCACACACCCCCCAGGGGGGGTGTCAGGAATCCTTATCTTGGAGCGGGCTTCCCGCTTAGATGCTTTCAGCGGTTATCCCTCCCGAACGTGGCCAACCAGCCGTGCCCCTGGCGGGACAACTGGCATACCAGAGGTTCGTCCACCCAGGTCCTCTCGTACTATGGGCAGGCCTCCTCAGGATTCCAACGAGCGCAGAGGATAGAGACCAAACTGTCTCACGACGTTCTGAACCCAGCTCGCGTGCCGCTTTAATCGGCGAACAGCCGAACCCTTGGGACCTGCTCCAGCCCCAGGATGCGACGAGCCGACATCGAGGTGCCAAACCATCCCGTCGATATGGACTCTTGGGAATGATCAGCCTGTTATCCCCGGGGTACCTTTTATCCGTTGAGCGATGCCGCGTCCGTACGCCGGCACCGGATCACTATCTCCGACTTTCGTCCCTGCTCGATCCGTCGATCTCGCAGTCAAGCCCGCTTGTGCGATTACACTCGACACCCGATTGCCAACCGGGCCGAGCGGACCTTTGAGCGCCTCCGTTACTCTTTGGGAGGCAACCGCCCCAGTTAAACTACCCGCCAGGCACTCTCCCCGACAAGGCTCACTTGTCCGGGTTAGGCATCAGATGGGGACAGAGCGGTATTTCACTGGCCGGCTCCACCACGGCTGGCGCCGTGGCTTCGAAGCCTCCCGCCTATGCTACACAATCCGCACCTGATGCCAATACCAAGGTATAGTAAAGGTCCCGGGGTCTTTTCGTCCTTCTGCGCTTAACGAGCATCTTTACTCGTACTGCAATTTCGCCGAGCTCCTGGTCGAGACAGCGGGGAAGTCGTTACGCCATTCGTGCAGGTCGGAACTTACCCGACAAGGAATTTCGCTACCTTAGGATGGTTATAGTTACCACCGCCGTTTACCGGGGCTTGAATTCACCACTTCGCATCCCGCGAGGGGACGCTGATGGATCCTCTTAACCTTCCGGCACCGGGCAGGCGTCAGTGCATATACGGCGACTTGCGTCTTGGCATGCACCTGTGTTTTTGGTAAACAGTCGCTACCCCCTGGCCTGTGCCACCCCCAGCCGCCCGCGGCCCGCGAACGGGGCCGGAACCGCCGGGGGTCTCCCTTATGCCGAAGGCACGGGAGCAATTTGCCGAGTTCCTTGACCAGGATTCGCTCGATCGCTTCGGTATACTCTACCAGACCACCTGTGTCGGTTTGGGGTACGGGCGGCAACGGACCTCGCGCCGAAGCTTTTCTCGGCCGACGGGATCACCGGATATCACGCCTGAACAGCGCCCATCATCACGCCTCACCCCATCATGCCCCCGGATTTGCCTGGGGGCGGGGCCACACGCTTGACCAGGGAAAACCACCTCCCCGGCCGGCTACCCGTCCGCGTCACTCCTGAAACGCTCAACCCATGCGCGTCCAGGCCAAACAGCAACGGAATCAGAAGGCCGAAGCCCCCATCAACCGTATCGGATGGCCCTTGTTCACACGGGCTGCTGGTCGGTCCGAAAGCCGGTACGGGAATATCGACCCGTTCATCCATTCGACTACGCCTGTCGGCCTCGCCTTAGGACCCGACTCACCCAGGGACGACGAACGTGGCCCTGGAACCCTTGGTCTTCCAGCGGCAGGGATCCTCACCCTGCTCTCGCTACTCATGTCTGCATTCTCACTCCCACACAGTCCACGGCCGGGTTCCCCCGCCGCTTCGCCCCGGTGTGGGACGCTCTCCTACCACGCAACACAACGTTGCATCCGCGTCTTCGGTGGCGTGCTTGAGCCCCGCTACATTGTCGGCGCGGAACCACTAGACCAGTGAGCTGTTACGCACTCTTTCAAGGATGGCTGCTTCTGAGCCAACCTCCTGGCTGTCTATGCGACTCCACATCCTTTCCCACTTAGCACGCGCTTGGGGACCTTAGACGACGGTCAGGGCTGTCTCCCCCTCGACGACGGAGCTTATCCCCCGCCGACTCACTGCCGGAATAGACGCGATGGGTATTCGGAGTTTGGTTGCTGTTGGTACCCGGTACGGGCCCGCAAGCATCCAGTAGCTCTACCCCCCACACGCAATCAACCGACGCTGCACCTAAATGCATTTCGAAGAGAACCAGCTATCACGGAATTTGATTGGCCTTTCACCCCTAACCCCAGTTCATCCCCTCAGTTTTCAACCTAAGTGGGTGCGGTCCTCCACGCGGTCTTACCCACGCTTCAACCTGACCAGGGCTAGATCATCCCGCTTCGGGTCCAGGACACGCGACTCAAAACGCCTTTTAAGACTCGCTTTCGCTACGCATACACCACACGGCTTATGCTCGCCACATGCCACTGACTCGCAGACTCATTTTTCGATAGGCACGCCGTCACCCCACCAGGGGGCTCCGACGGTTCGCGGGCGCACGGTTTCAGGAACTCTTTCACTCCCCTCCCGGGGTGCTTTTCACCTTTCCCTCACGGTACTCGTACGCTATCGGTCAGACAGGTATACTCAGGCTTACCCGACGGTCCGGGCGGATTCACACGGGATTCCACGAGTCCCGCGCTACTCGGGAGACACCATCCATGGTGCACGCGCATACGGCTACGGGGCCATCACCCTCTCCGGCCCGGTATCCAACCCGGTTCGCCTCACGCATGCATTTATCACCACAGCCAACGGCGTCGGCCGCTGGACAGGCGTTCCCACGACACCATGCGCGCAACCCCCGACGGGTATCACACACGCACGGTTTAGCCATCATCCGCTTTCGCTCGCCACTACTCACGGAGTATCCTCTCCTGCAGGTACTGAGATGTTTCACTTCCCTGCGTACCCCCCGCACAAGTGCGGTGCCAGCCCATGACGGCTGGCGGGTTGCCCCATTCGGACACCCTGGGATCAAAGCCATGTCGGCGGCTCCCCCAGGACTATCGCGGCCCCACACGTCCTTCATCGGTACTGTCTGCCAAGGCATCCACCATACGCCCATCACGACAACCACAACACGGCCGCCATGACCAAAGCACTACTGAAAAACCCTAGAACGACATCAGATCACGGAGACGCACCGCACACGGCGCGCCCCCACACGATACGAACGAACCCAAGAAAAACGATTCCTCGGATTCGAATCACAGTACGAACACCAACCCCACCCACAACGGGCGGGCCGATGCTCGCGTCCACTATCCAGTTCTCAAACCACCACCCCACCAGGACACCCACCCCGCACCAACAGGCACCGGGCAGCCGACCTGGGGGACCCACAGGCAACCACACCCCCGCACGGGGGGCCGGTGGCGGCCAGGGAACCCAACAGCACGCACCACACCACCACGACCAACACGACCGTGATCCAATATGACTCTTCCACACCAGCAAGCCAGGGCGGCGACGAAACCATCGCACTCGGCAAACCCCAGCCACACAACCGTGCACACAACCATGCACGCTCAATTCTCCGTAGAAAGGAGGTGATCCAGCCGCACCTTCCGGTACGGCTACCTTGTTACGACTTAGTCCCAATCACGAGTCTCACCTTAGACGGCTCCCCCCACGAGGGTCGGGCCACCGGCTTCGGGTGCTACCCACTTTCATGACTTGACGGGCGGTGTGTACAAGGCCCGGGAACGCATTCACCGCGGCGTTGCTGATCCGCGATTACTAGCGACTCCGCCTTCACGCAGTCGAGTTGCAGACTGCGATCCGAACTGAGACCGGTTTTCAGCGATCCGCCCCACGTCACCGTGTCGCATCGCGTTGTACCGGCCATTGTAGCATGCGTGAAGCCCTGGACGTAAGGGGCATGATGATCTGACGTCATCCCCACCTTCCTCCGAGTTGACCCCGGCGGTCCCACATGAGTTCCCGGCATAACCCGCTGGCAACATGCGGCGAGGGTTGCGCTCGTTGCGGGACTTAACCCAACATCTCACGACACGAGCTGACGACGACCATGCACCACCTGTGAACCGGCCCCGAAGGGAAACCCCGTTTCCGGGGCGATCCGGCACATGTCAAGCCCAGGTAAGGTTCTTCGCGTTGCATCGAATTAATCCGCATGCTCCGCCGCTTGTGCGGGCCCCCGTCAATTTCTTTGAGTTTTAGCCTTGCGGCCGTACTCCCCAGGCGGGATGCTTAACGCGTTGGCTCCGACACAGGACCCGTGGAAAGGGCCCCACATCCAGCATCCACCGTTTACGGCGTGGACTACCAGGGTATCTAATCCTGTTCGCTCCCCACGCTTTCGCTCCTCAGCGTCAGTAACGGCCCAGAGACCTGCCTTCGCCATTGGTGTTCTTCCCGATATCTACACATTCCACCGTTACACCGGGAATTCCAGTCTCCCCTACCGCACTCCAGCCCGCCCGTACCCGGCGCAGATCCACCGTTAGGCGATGGACTTTCACACCGGACGCGACGAACCGCCTACGAGCCCTTTACGCCCAATAAATCCGGATAACGCTCGCACCCTACGTATTACCGCGGCTGCTGGCACGTAGTTAGCCGGTGCTTATTCGAACAATCCACTCAACACGGCCCGAAGCCGTGCCTTGCCCTTGAACAAAAGCGGTTTACAACCCGAAGGCCTCCATCCCGCACGCGGCGTCGCTGCATCAGGCTTGCGCCCATTGTGCAATATTCCCCACTGCTGCCTCCCGTAGGAGTCTGGGCCGTATCTCAGTCCCAATGTGGCCGGTCACCCTCTCAGGCCGGCTACCCGTCAACGCCTTGGTGGGCCATCACCCCGCCAACAAGCTGATAGGACGCGACCCCATCCCATGCCGCAAAAAGCATTTCCCACCCCACCATGCGGTGGGGCGGAGCATCCGGTATTACCACCCGTTTCCAGGAGCTATTCCGGTGCACAGGGCAGGTTGGTCACGCATTACTCACCCGTTCGCCACTCTCACCCCGGCAGCCAGGCCGCCAGGGATCCCGTTCGACTTGCATGTGTTAAGCACGCCGCCAGCGTTCATCCTGAGCCAGAATCGAACCCTCCACAACAAACATTGCAGAAAGCCAAAAACGACTCTCAAATCCATTTCAAAAGAAATCAGACGGACCATCCAATAAGGAAGGACGGTCACACAAAAAACCTCCGCCATCCATCAAAACCCGACAGGATTACCCACACGAAACCATGCAGGCGGACAACGGAACTGGCATCATAAAAGACGACCAAGCACCATCACGGCCACGACAGCCGCAACGACATCAACCTTGGTCAAGTAGTACAGTACACGCTATTGAGTTCTCAAACCACCACCACACAGCCGGCGAACACACCCGGACCCAGTCCAGAAGCTCACCAACCGGCAGCAAGATGAATAACTTACACGCCCCACCCCGAAAACACAAACCCACCCCCAACCACACACCACAAAACCCCTAGAAAACACTCACCACCACCGGCGTGTCGAAAACCAGCCAAAACACCCCCAAACCAACCAAACAACCAACACACAACCAACCAACACACAAAAAGACACAAACCATGAACTGGTCTGGTTTTTGTTCCGCCTTTATAGTGAGGCGGCTTGTGTCGCCTGGTTCGTATAGTACTCGGTTTCGACCTGCTCGGGTGTCCTGTAGTCCAGGCTGGCGTGGAGGCGTTTCGAGTTCCACCATGAGACCCATTGGAACGTCGCCAGCTCCAGGTCGCCCACGTCCCGGAACGGCTTGCGCCGCCAGACCAGCTCGGTCTTGTACGCGCCGTTGACGGACTCGGCCATGGCGTTGTCGTAGGAGTCGCCGACCGTGCCGGTCGAGGGCAGCATCCCGTACTCGCGCACGCGCGTGGTGTACACCGTGCTGATGTACTGGGAGCCGTGGTCGGAGTGGTGGATGAGCCCCCGGGTGCCGCCGTGCCCCGCGGCCCAGGAGATCGCCTGCTCCAGCGCCTGCAGGGGCAGCTCCTCGGTGTTCATGCTGGTGGCGCACGCCCATCCCACGATGCGGCGGGCGAATACGTCGGTGACGAACGCAGCGTAGCCGAACCGCCCGTCCGTCATGCGCACGTAGGTGATGTCGGCCACGTGCAGCCGGTTCGGCGCCATGGCCCGGAACCTGCGCTCCACGAGGTCGGGCCTGCCGCCCGCGCCCTTCGCCGGCCTGGTGGTCGCCGGCGTCCTGCCGCGCCTGACGCCTTGTATGCCGAGCTCGCGCATGATGTTCATCACCTGGTCGCGGCCGACCTCGGACGGATCCCACCCCTCGGCGAGCAGCTGGGCATGGACCTTCCTGTATCCGTACACGGCCATGAAGAAATCCGAATGGATCCGGAGGATGTCCCGGGCCAGCGCCTCGTGGCGCGCCTTCATGCGGCTGGGCGGCCTGGTCTTGAACATGCGGTAGCCGCGCGGCGTGAGAAACCCGCAATCCGACGCCGCGCCCAGCACCCTGCAGATCGGCCCGACCCCGAAACGATCCCGATGCGCGTCGATGTACGCGGACATCAGGGCCGTGTCGGGTCGAGCCGCGCCGCGAAAAAAGCCGACGCCGTCGTCAAAATCTCGTTCGCCCGCCGCAGCTCCGCGTTCTCCGCCCGCAGACGCTTGAGCTCGGCCATCGCCTCCTGCGCGGACTGTTCCGACTGTTCCGCGGCCGACGCATCCGACTGGTTCCGCCAACGCCGCAGCGTCTCGGACGAGACGCCCAGATCCCTGGCCACCTCGGCGATCGCCTTCGTCTCCGACGAATACGAGGGACGGGACTCCGTCAACAGCCTGACGGCCTTCGCCTTGAACTCATCCGTGTATCTCGTGCCCTTGGACATGATTCCATCATCTCCCATCGAGTTAGGTGAAATGCGGAACAAAAACCAGGCCATATCACCAATCCGCAAACACACAAGAAAGAAACCACCACAGGAAACAATCTCCACCCCACCTTTTCCCCAGACGTAAAAGGAGACGAAACCCACGCCACACACGACCCCAATTACGCAGGCTGACACAGACAAGAACAGGACGCACAACCCAAGAAAACCCCTCCAACAGGCGACCCCCGCGAACAGGCGACCACTGCAGAACAGACCACCGTCGGACGGGGTGGCGACAGAGCCGCAGACTCACCGCCGAGAAGCACGGCACCCCCTCGCGGCAGCATTTCAGCATCTCACACCAGGGAGGCGGGTTCCGACAGCAGCCATCACCCGCATCCGTACACCACAGAAAGGTCACCGCAGCTGTTGCGGCCCGAATGCGCGGGGCAGAGTTGCTCACACCCGGATTCGTGGAGGAGAAGTGCAAGTTGCGCCCCGGATGTGCGGGGCAGGGTTGAGGAACGTAAGGGAGCTTGCGACAGTGACGAAACTCTGCCCCGCGCATCCGGGGCGCAACACTTGGGGGGCAACACCAAGGGCACGATCTGAGGTCGGCAACATTCCAGCCATGCACACGAAACCGCCACATCGCCGTTCGAGCCAATGATTCCAAAGGCTCGCCACCTGCCGCACGTGCGTCGGGAGGAACATTACACTTGCACTTGTCCGCCAGATGACGTATGTTGTTACTCGCTTCGGGCGGTTGGCGCAGAGGTAGCGCACTTCCCTGACACGGAAGGGGTCACAAGTTCGAATCTTGTATCGCCCACGAAACCGGTTCTCCGGTTATGTTGCGGACATAGCTTAGTTGGTAAAGCGCGACCTTGCCAAGGTCGAGACCGCGGGTTCGAGTCCCGTTGTCCGCTCCAAATGCAAAAGACTCCCCAATGGGAGTCTTTTGCATATTTGGCACCAGCGAGCGCCAGCAGGTATCCACCTACAACAGAGCGTTTCAGCCCTCCTGTGCCTCGGCTTCGCGTTCCACCGCCTTGTCCACATTGTCTGCGGCCTTGTCGAGATCGACATCGGACTTCAGATCATGCTTGAAGGCACGATTGATATCCTTCACCACGTCCTTCTCCTGATGCTCGGCTTTGCGCTCATCGACATCGGCCTTGAAATCATCGACCTTCTCCTTAAGCGTCTCGTGCGCCTTCTTGTCATCTGCCATAGTGACCACCTTTCCTTGAAATAGCAACTAAGGTGCTTTCATTACACCTCAACTGCCGCACCCAATCGGCTAAAACCGCTGTAGGCATATATTTCGAGGTCATATATTTGACATAGATTCTCACACAAACCGAAAAACGTCATCTCACTGAATTGTCTGCATTGGAACATGGCAGAATTCGGGCACTTTGTACCACTTGACCGGGTAACCGGCACCGTGCGCGCAGAACATCGAGTCGGGCGTGTTCTCCAGATCCGATTCGGCGTCGTATTCCGCGTGCTCAACCACCACGTCCGCATCATGGCAATCCCGGTAGCCGCCGAACACCAGTGAGATACACCCACGACCGTGCGTGTAGGCGCTTACGTCCATCGCATAGTCGCGCATCTCACTCACCGGCGCCTCGCCTTCGAGTACCGCGAATTCGCCGTCTGCAGACGGTGCCTCGCACACACCGCTCATTCGCTGCACGTCGCTCATCGCGCGTCCGAGCATGTCTTGCGGCACTTCGAGACGGAATCTGTACCACGGCTCCAGCAACACGCATTCACCGGCGTCGCGGGCGACCATGAGCCCCATGCGCACCGCGCGATACGTGGCCTCGCGGAAATCGCCGCCTTCGGTATGCTTCAAGTGCCCTCGCCCGCCGATCAGCGTGTATCGCACATCGGTGAGCGGCGCGCCCACCAGCACGCCGAGATGCTCCTTTTCGCGCAGATGCTGCACAATGGCGCGCTGCCAGTTACGGTCGAGCACATCTTCACTCACGGCGGTCGCGAATTCAACGCCCGCGCCGCGTGCCAAAGGCTCGATCAGCACATGCACCTCGGCATAGTGACGCAACGGTTCGAAATGCCCCGCGCCCTCCACCGGCGCGCTTATCGTCTCCTTGTACAGGATCGACCCCTGCCCGAACGCCACTTCAAGACCGAACCGCGAGCGCATCAACTCCTCCACAATCTCCAGCTGCACGGCGCCCATCAACTGCACGTGCACCTCCTGCAGGCGCGGCTGCCATACGACATGCAGCAGGGGCTCCTCGTCTTCCAGCTCGCGCAACGCGACCAGGCAGGCGTGCGGGTCGCAATCCCCGGGGAGCAGCGTATAGGTGAGCACTGGCTGCAATACCAGTGCGCCCGCAGATTCCGCCGCACCGAGCCCCTCGCCGGGCACCGTGCGCCCAAGTCCGGTGACCGCGCACACCTCGCCGGCGGCCACGCGTTCCACCGTCGTCGATTTCGCACCGGAGTACACGCGAACCTGATCGATTTTCTCACCGGATTCGAGCACCATCTTCGCACACAGCTCGCCGCCGGTCACCTTGAGCCACGTGAGTCTGTTGTCCGATGCATCGTGGGAGATCTTGAACACCTGCGCGCTGAAATCCTCACCGTACGCAGGCTGCTGTGTGTAGGTCTCGAATCCGCACATGAACTCGGTCACGCCCTCCATACGCAGGGCCGCTCCGAAATACACCGGGAACACGCGGCGGCGTGCGATGAGACCGGCTATCGTGGGAATGTCGACGTTTCCCGAAGCCACATACTGGTCCATCGCAGAATCATCTTGCAACGCAATCGTCTCCAACGTCGCCGCGTCGAGCTCACCGGCGGCATTGGCGGTGAAGTCGGCACAGGAATCCGAGAACCTGCGCTGCAGCTGTGCGAGCATGGCCTGCCGACTCGTCTCCGGCATATCCATCTTGTTGACGAATATGAACGTGGGCACGTCATACTGCCTGAGCAGGCGCCACAACGTCTCCGTGTGACCCTGGATGCCATCCGACGCGCTCACCACGAGCACCGCATAGTCGAGCATCCGTAGCGTGCGTTCCGTCTCCGCGGAGAAATCAACGTGGCCCGGGGTGTCGAGCAGCGTGAGCTCCATGTTCGGGGATTCGATCACCGCCGGTTCGGTGAAGATTGTGATGCCGCGCTCACGTTCGATCTGATTCGTGTCGAGGAACGAGTCGCCGTGATCGACGCGGCCGAGCTTACGCGTGACGCCGGCGTTGTAGAGGAGCGCTTCGGACAGCGTGGTTTTGCCGGCGTCCACATGTGCCACAATGCCTGCCACAATCCGCTTCATATCGCTCCTCACTTCGCTCGGTCACTGCCGACACCAGCATACGCGCGCACGTGAAATCACTTGCCGGCAAGCGAGATTGTCAGACGACCGAACACATCCTCGGCATCCTACTGCGAGTTGGCGGAGAGCAGCACGCCCGTCGACGAGTTCTTCACTTCGATCACATAGGCGTATTCGCTTGCATCGTCCTGCGTGTACTCCCAGAAGACAAACCGGTTGCCATCGTGTTCGCCGTGCAACTGCCGAGCACTGCCGCCACAAGCATCAACAGCGCGCACCATGCCGCCACTGCTCCCATGCGCGAGGATTTCCCATTCACAGACTTCCCTGCAACCTTGCCGTTCATGTTCATCTCCTTCCGCACTCAAGACCACCTCAAGCGCTTAAGTCCACAGAATAACAAGGCTTCCGCCAGACCCTCCCTCGCCGTCCGAATTTCAACAGTGTCGCAGACCATACCGTGATACCAATCCAATATGACTGCACACATATTCTTCGTCTGCCTAGTATTCTCATCTGGCTCACGCTGCCCGCAAACCGCGTTCCGCCCCGCCATGCTATGGTGGGGCGCATGATCAATCGCGAAGGAATGGTGAAGGCATGTTGTCGCCATGCGATTGATTCGTCATGCCCAGCCATGTGTCGCTGAATTTCATACAGATTCCCAGACGCATTCTCATCAGGCATCCGGCCCATTCGGACGATTCCCGCATACTCATTCGCTATTCGCAGACCACATTCGCATGCATTCGCGTATGCCGTCCCACGAATATGGCCCTTTCGACGACTCAGCACAGGCAATCCGAAACAACACGCCATTCACGCAAAGGAACATCATGAACTCACTCAGACATCACACCACCAATCACCACCGCATCGGCGCCGCCATCGCCGGCATCACGGCGCTCGGCGCGCTTCTCGCCGGCTGCGGCGCAGGTACCGGCGCGTCCGGCAGCTCGAACTCCTCCCCATCCTCGCAGACCATCTCGGTGAACAATGTGGAGCCGGCCGCCAATCTGCTGCCGGGCAACACCGACGACATGGCCGGTTGGAAAGTGGTGACCCAGCTGTACGAGGGCTTGGTCACGTTCTCCGACAAAGGCGAGCTCATCTATGCGGACGCCAAGTCGATCACACCGAACGCCGACGCCTCGCAGTACACGGTCACGTTGCGCGACAATCTGCAGTTCTCCGATGGTGAGAAGATCACTGCGAGCACGTATGCGAAATCGTGGTCTTTCGCCGCGAATGCCGCCAACGGACAGCTCGGCGCCTCGATTTTCGCCACGATCAAGGGCTACGACGATCTGCAAAAAGACGGCGTGGACAAGAACGCCCAGCTTTCGGGCATCAACGTGATCGACGACCACACGCTCCAGGTCACACTCAACGCCCCGGACTCCTCGTTCCCCTACAAGGTGGGCGATGTCGCGTTCCTGCCGATCGCCGAAAGCGCGTACCGTGACGTCAACGCGTACGGCGAGCGCCCGGTGGGCAACGGTCCATACATGCTCGAGGCATGGAACCATGACCAAAACATCGAACTTAAGCCGAACCCGAAGTACACCGGGCCACGTAAGGCACGCAACGGCGGCATCAACTTCGTGCTGTACACCGACACGCAGACCGCGTATGCCGACGTGGAATCAGGCAATCTCGATGTGATCGACACGATTCCGGCATCCGCGTTGGCCAGCTACCAGCAGGATTCGAATCTGCAGACCTTCAACAAACCGGGCCCTGGCTTCAAATCGTTCACCATTCCGCAGCAGCTCGCGCATTTCCAGGGCGAGGAGGGCCGCCTGCGCCGCGCCGCGATCAGCCATGCCATCAACCGAAAGAGCATCATCGACAAGGTGATGTACGGCACCGCCACCCCGGCCACCGACTTCCTCGCACCCACCATTGCCGGCTATTCCAAGGATCTCAAGGGTTCCGACGTGCTCGACTACGAGACGAAGACCGCACAGGATCTCTGGGCGAAGGCCGACGCGATCTCGAAGTGGAACGGCACCTTCCGCATCGCCTACAGCACGGACAGCGGCAACCGCGAGCTCATCGAGGGCATCACGAACTCGATCAAGAACACGCTGGGCATCGACGCCGAGCCGTATGTGCTGCCCACGCAGAAGGAACTGAGCTCGGCGATCCACGACCGCACGATCAACGCGGCGTTCCTGCAGGGCATGCAATCCGACTACCCGTACCCGGAGGGCTACCTCATGCAGGCCTATGACTCCGCGTCTGCAGACGGCAAGGGGCTCAACAACGGCGACTACAAGAGCCGTGATTTCGACGCGCTGATCGACGACGCCGCACGCCAGACCGACGAGTCGAAGGCGATCGGCTACTACCATCAGGCCGAGGAACTGCTGTTCAACGACCTCCCGGTGATTCCGCTGTGGTATGCGAACGTCACCGCGGCCGCCGGCAAGAACGTGCAGCACGTCTCGTTCAACTACATGGGCGTGCCGAAATACAACGAACTCACCAAGTAGGCGATTCCGGTATTCGTCGTCTGCTCAGGGCAGCTGCGGCAGACGACGAATACATGCCGGAACCGCTCCCGTTTGCCGCTCGGCAGCTCACTGCGCGTCATCGCCGAGCCCCGGCAGCGGTGACACCCCCTGCCAGCCCGCGCAATGCTTGAGACGCGGCAATCCGTGGCCTTTCTTCCACAATGCCAGGAATGCCAGGCCGAGCAGCAGCGCGATCAATGACGATGTGACGCCGATCAGGAACCACCGCAGTCTTCCATCACCTTGGTTGTAGGCGAACTTGGCCTGGCTGTCAGGTACACGAATGCCGCTGACAAGCAGACGATGCGTGTTCACGCCGAGGGGTGTGCAGGTGATCAGTGTCACGATCGCGTTGTCGTTACGCCCCTCCATATCACGAATCTGCGCCAGATTGTCTTCCAACTAGTCGGGCAGAATCGTACGCTTGTTGAACACGCGATACACTTGCGTTTCACCTGCAACCTGAATCTCGAACGTATCACCGTCATCGAGTTCGTTCAAACGCGTGAACAGCAGGCCTTGAAAACCGCCTGAATGCGCCGCAATCGCCGACAAGGTACCAGACTCCCCCACTGGCATATCCGTTCCGTACACATGCCCGGCGCCGCGATTGAGCACATGCGCGAGCGTCGTGTGACCCACCGGAATGTCCACAGAGATCTTCGGAATCACCAGTCTCGCCATGCCACCATTGCCGTCCACATTCAGGGTGCTGTTGTACCGCGCATCCTCACGTTCTATGGTTGCACCGTTCTCGTTCGTGGTGTCGGCGAGAATTCTGCCATTGAAATACTTGCGCAGATCATGGTTATACGCGTATGCCTTCTCCAGCTCCGCATTCTTCCGTTGCACACTCCACGAGCGGCTTGCCTCGGTGATGTTTCGCGCCGCCTCTTTTCCCAGCATGTCGTTATGCACGAGCGTTCCGACCACCCAGATGAGCATGAGCAGAAACGCCAGATAACAGAGCCAGCCGAATGCCGCAATGATTGCGGTAGGAAGATCATGTCTGGACACATCCCCACGAATCTGCGGAGCCAGCCACTTGGGCCACCTCTTCTCGACGCGGTCTTCGACTTGCTCCAGTTTGGTTTCCTGCTCGCTCACCTCCCACGCTCCTCTCGATAGGTTATTGCCATTCTAATGTGGACGGGGCATTCACGACTGCCGGCAATCCGCTCGGCATATTCGCATGCTCCGTTTTCTGCGTAAATGGAGACATTTACGCAGATTACTTGTCCCTTTTTACGCAAATGATGGCTGGCACAGCGCGTGGTCTGCGAATTCACTCGCGCTCATGCCGACGCCCATTCGGCCACAACGCCACCGCCGTGAACAGCGCGCCAGCAACGATTACGGCGATCACCAGACCTGCATAGGTGTTGAGACCTGTGGATGGCAGATTCGACGCATACACGTAGTTGCTGAACGTGATCTTCTGGTCTTGGCTCGTGTCTTCCTTGGAACTGCTCTCCACCTGCGAGACCTTGTATTGCAGGGCCCCTTTCTGGTTGTCGGTAATGGCGAAGTCGATGGATACGGTTTTCCCCGACGGATTGTAGTTGATGCCCAGTTCCTCGCCTTTACGCTCGGTGACAGTGACTCGGTACGTGCGTGTCCAATTCTCGCTGGACATGCCACCTTGGTTGAACACTACCGAAATCGGAATGGCGCCACCCGCTGTATTGGTCACGGTGCCAGACGTGACATTCGCAGCACCTTGTGGCGGAGTCACACATTGATTGCCTTGCAGCAGACAGACTGTGTACTCAAAAACGAATTCGCCGTCTTCGAGTTTGCGCCCATTCACATGCCCGGTGAGCACTTTTCTCAGTGCGCTCTGTGCCGTGACTGCAGACGGCTTGTACGAATACAGCAACGTGGCCACGGCGTAGTCATCGGCAGGAATCGTGCTCTGACAATCCGTTCCGTTCACGTAGGTGTAGCCGTTGGGAAGAGGCTGAGCCGGAGCGACCTCATAGGTCGCCGTCGCTGGCAGGTCGGCGATGATGGTCGTGTGCCAATCCCAAGCCCGTACCGTGGCATACCCGTTCCCATCGAACGTTGCAGTGAACGTATCGAGTGTGCCGTCAGGGCGTTTCGTGTTGTTGCTCACCACTCCACCGGTGAATGAGCCGGTGATGGGCTTACCATTGTCGTCGAACAAGCGGATTCGAACCTGGAACTCGGTTTTGCCTCCGCGCGGCACTTTGTCTCCGGGGAAATTCTTGTTTTCCAGGGTGATCGTCACCGCCAACGACCCTGTTTTCGCCCCATACCGCACATACACGGCGGCGCCCCCGAACTTGTCTTGGTTCGACTGCATCAGCGACGCCAGCTTCGACACCGAGAAGGGCCCGGTGAACTCGCCTTCCGGACCTCCCTGTTTGATCCACTGGATGTCGTTGCGCCATTCGGGAGTGTCGAACGCCGCCGCATACGCGGCCGCCAGTTCCTTGCCGCCATTGTTCACCGGAGGCACACCCAGTTCGTATATGTTCTTCACATATGTTCTTCACACCGGAGAACATGCCCGTGTACTGCGTGAGTGCGTTGTAGCCGAAATGCCAGTTGGCAAGCGGCGCAAACGACATCTGTGCCACCGGGCTGATGGTGTTCACGTTGGCGAACATGTTCGACGTATCGGTCACACGTCCCACCGACCAATCCTTGAGTGCGGAGACATCGTGGATGCGTCCGTCGCCGGAGAACAGCGATGCCATCGTAAGCGCCGCATCAGGCTTCCACCCATTGAGCGGGGCAAGATCGATGAGCGATGTGCATGCTTCGAACATACTGACCATCTGCTGCACATTGCCGACCTGCCAATTCGAGATCGCGGACAGATCGGTGAGGTTGGAGCACCCTTGGAACATGTTCTGCATATTCGTCACATTCCCGACGTTCCAATCCCCCAATCCATCGAGTTTCTCGAGGGAACGGCAGTTCTTAAACATGTCGAGGAACGTTTGGGCAAAGTCCATGTTCCAGTAGCGGCGTCCGTTCACTTCACGGTAGGAAATCGGCGTGAGGTCCTTCAGCGAATAGCAATCCGAAAACATGCCTTCCACACCGGTGCCCCACATGTTCTCAAACATCCAGTCCTTCAGCGGGGTGAGATCCTGCAGTTTCTCGCAATGCTTGAATGCGTACTTGAACGATTTCGGCCGCTGTGGATTGTGCGAATCATACTCGATGTGCGAGAACGCCGAAATGTCGGTGAGCGAGACGTCATTGTTGCAGATGTTCTCCAAACTCTCCACGCCATCCCACCACCAGCCATATGGTGCGGTCGTCTGATTCACGGTGATCGACTCCAATTTGCCCAGCCCGAAGAACAGGTACGACATGTTCTTCGATCCCTTGATGCGGTAGTCGATAGATACGGCAGAGATTATATCTCGGTAGTCATTCCAATAGGAAAGCCCGTTCCTGCGGCTGTCATAGTCACCGAGCGTCTGCCAGTCCGCCGTCCCCAGATGCAACACGCCGTTCTTGATCCACCAGCCCACATCGCCGTACTTGCCGCTGTGTTCAGCGCTGGAGCGCAATGCATTGAGTTCGCTCGCGCTCCACTGATGCACTTGCCCGCTACGCGCATTCGCGCCGTCTGACTCACTGGCATTGCCGTCGCCTGTCTGCGCCTCGCTCGAGTTGGCTTCCGCGCTTGGACTCGCATCCGCAGGTGATGCGTTCGGGGATGGTGACGCCTCGTCGCTCGGACTTGAAGTTGGCGCTGGTTCCTCCTCGAGTTCGTGGTTTTCCGAAATGCTCGGGGCTTGCTTGGCAACCTGCTTGGCATAGGCGGCATCGGTGAACATGCCGGCTGAAAGCACAAAGGTTGCAGCAAGGAGCAGTGCAAGGAAATTCTGGAATTTCTTCATCTCGCACTCACCCTACTGCAACCTTGTTTGACTGTTCAGATATACCCTGCGGGCAGATTGTCGGGATATCGATCACGCAATCTGTGTACGGTCGGTGTTGTTCCTGCGGCGCATACGCGCGACGATCAGCAGGATCGCGCCGACGATCGCCACGATGAGCATCGCGATGAGCACCTGGACGATATGGCCGCCGGTCTGAGCGAAATCGGACGGGTTCTTCGTGTTCTTGACGTGGATCATCTCGGATTCCAGTTGGGTGTTCATGTAGCGGTTGTTCACCGTGGTACGGGACTCCAGATTCACGGTTTGGCCGTCATCTGTTGTCATCTTGCTCGGAGTGGTGTCGAGGAAGTTACCGTAGATGCCATTGTCACGCTTGTAGGTCACGCTGGTGAGCACGTCGTTCGTATAGTTCGGGGTCACCGTGACGTTGAAGGTGATGTCGTGGCGGCCATCGAGCACATACCCAGTAGGGGCGACCTTCTCCGTGATTGTGTAGGTCGTGCTGTTGTTGGTGTTGGCGCCAAGGCTAGCGATGTAGCCGTCACCGACGGTGAATGTGCTCAAAGTTCCATTCGGGTCCACCTGATAGTAGGGCTTGCCGTTGAGCGTGCTCTCTGTGAATTTCACTGTGGTGGTGCCCGAGGTGACGGAGAACTGCGCGCCGGTGAGTGCAGCGGAGGTGGCACCAGCGTTGTAGGCGATCTTCTTCACTGGAATCACCGTATTGAACAGGCCGAGGCTGGCCTCTTCGGCGGTGCCGGTGCTATTTGCATCGCCCTGGTCGTTCGAGAACGTGGCCTGCGCCGCCACGAAGGTGGGGGTCGTCGTCACGTTCTGCACGGTGCCATTGACGGTGATGCGCACGGTGACGCCACTCAGCGTCGAGGTTTTCATCGCGGCACTGGAGAACTGCACGGTGAGCGAACCGGTGGCCGCACCTGCGGGGCTCACCAGCGAATAGTTGGAATCGGGCAGCGTGGACCAGGTGGGGAATCCGGCAGGCTGCACCTCGACGGTGTACTTGCTGTCGAGCTTCACGTTGCCGCTTGGTGTGATGGTGACCGAATACGTGGGCGACGACCAATTGTCGTAGGCCGCATAATTCGGAATGTTCGCCGTAACCTGGAAGGTACGCTGCGACTGGTTGGTTACCAACGTTTCCTTCTGTGCACTTGTATCGGCAATGGTGTTCACGACCTGTTCGGCCTTCAACTTGATGGAGCCGAGCGTGTACGTGGCGTTGCTGCCCTTGAATTGCATATAGGTTTGACCATTGACGGTCACCGGAGTGCCGGTGATCATGGCGCGGGCTGGAATCTGATTGTTGAGGCCCTTGGTGGTGTCGACGATCAGATACAGCCTCTGGCCGGACTGGGAGGCGTCGACGACAGCGGAATCATTGTTGACCGTGACCGGAGCAGTGGTTGCCGTCACGCCGGGGGCGGTGAGCGACTTCTGGGCGGCTTCGGCGAATATGCGCATCGCATTGCTGTTCACACCGGTGTTGCCGTAGATGTCGGCGCCAGTTCCGTAGAAGTAATTGGCCACGAAGGTCATGGGGCTCATCGCGGCAGCGTCGCCCTTGAATGTCACGGTGCCATTGCTCACCGTGGCCACATCGGTCATGGGGAACTGATCGAGTGCCTTGGCTATCCAGCCATCCACCATCGCATTGGTCAGAGGCGTGTCAAGCTTGTAATCCATAGAGGTCACATTGCCGTCGCTCACCTGAACGTTGGTGTAATCCGCCAACTTGTAGGCGGTGAACGAACGCCCGTCAAACATATTGACGTTCAGATCGCTCGTCCCCGGGCGATTGCCCTGCGGTGCGCTGATCGTAATCTGAGTATCTGCCGCATCCGTATAGGCAGGCGCGGTCAAACCAATACCCACCGCGGCGGCAGTGGCGACGCAGACGAGTGCCGCCGTCGCCTTCTTCAATCAATTCCGTTTCATTTTCCCATCGCTTTCCGCTTGTATGTGCCATGCATCCGATCCGTATGCATGACTCCTCATATCTATATCTCCAGTACTACCGCGTCTGATATGCACGCACAGCACAATTGCCTATCGGCTAAGCGGGGCCGGCGAAATGTGCGCATGCACATTGCACATCGGGTAGACGCTCTCCCCATGGATTCACCGAGAAATCGGCCTCCGATACAAAAATCTGTATTATAGAGATTCGGTAAGTCAATGGCTACAGTTCTCGCTGTGAGCTAATTTCGTTGCACTGCGCGCCGTTTCCGCAACCAAGTGACAAGTATGGCGAGCGCGATCAGTAGCACGAACAATGCGATGCCAATGCACACGGCGATCAATCTGGTGTCTTTCTGCGTGGACCCCGGCGGAATGCTCTGCGGTATGTTCTCACGTACGCCGGTGACGAGCAGCCGCTCGGTGTTCACGCCGATCGGCGTGCAGGTGACCAACGTGACGGTTGCCTCACCATCGCCATACTGCTTGCGCAGATCCTGCAGCGTACGCTCCATCTGCTCGGGTTTGATGGTGCGAATGTCTTCGACGCGGTAACCGTGTTCGCCGCCGAGCACGTCGATGTAGAACACGGCTCCCTTGTGCAGTTCACCGAGACGCGTGAACAGCATGCCTTGCACGCCGCCGGAATGCGCGGCCAGTGCGGAATAGGTGTGCGGGTCGCCGATTGGCAATGCGGTGCCGTAGATATGCCCGGCGCCGTCGTCGAGTGACGAATCGAGCGTCGTATGGTAGATCGGTATGTTCACCGAGATCTGCGGAATGCTCAGACGTGCCATTGCACCCTTGTCGTCGAGTGACAACGTGGTCATGTACGCAGTGTCAAGCGTTTCGCGGGCCGGGCCGGTCTCACTGGCGGCGTCGGCGGGAATGCGTCCGCCGAACTGCACATCGAGCCGGCCGTTGTATTCACGTGCACGATTGTAGATTGCCTTGCGGTCGCCTGCAGGCCAGGTTGAGGGGGCGGACGCGACGACATCGGCCACGGTGCGCGCAATCATGTCGTTGTGAATGAGTGCCCCGACCACCCACGACAGCAGGAGCGCGGCGGCGATATAGCAAATCCAGCCAATGATGGCGAACGATGCGGCAACACCGTCTTTGCGCGCGATGTCCTGACGAATCCGCGGCGCGAACCGGCGACGCGAACCGGCGGCCTCGCCGTGTCGGCCGGTGCGATGCCTACGTGGCATTGTCTCCTCCTGTCGCCTCATATATGCCTTTCATACCGTAGTGACCATACCGTAGCCCATCGGTCGTCTGTTCGCTCCGAGCCATGCTGCACTATTCGAATATGGCAGGCGGCCGACTCACCTCTGAGCGAGTCGGCCGCCTGCCAATTGCGACTGGCACTTCAGCCAGTCAGTGAAGACATCAGACCTTCATGCGGTTCCGGCGCACATGTGCCGCGATCAGGAATGCGCCGCCGATCACGGCGAGCACGGCGACAATGACGAGCACGCGGGTGATTTCGCCGCCGGTCTTCGCGAAGTCGCTTGGATTCGTCGTGTTCTCGACGCGAATCAAACCACTGGTGAACTTCGTGACGGTGACGGTCTTGCCGTCGACGGTCTGATCCAGTGATGTAGTTGTGATTGGCGTGGAGTTACGCACGGCCGCATCGGATTCGTCGATAAAGTTCGCGAACGTCGTGGAATTGATGTCGAAGCTCACCGAGGTGAGTTTTCCATCCGTGAATGTAGGGGTCACGTTCAACGTGAACGACACGGGGTTCTGCCCGAGCACGTAGCCGGCAGGCGCCTTCGTCTCGGTGAACGTGTAGGTCACCGCCTTCCCGGAATCGGCGGCCAAACCGGCGATATTGATGCCGCTGTCGCTCGAGACGGTCAGTTCGGTCACAGTGCCGTTCGTGTCAACGCTATAGGTCTGGGAGTTGGCATCATAGTCGAACTTCACCGGATTGTCATTACTGGTCACCGCGAATACGGCACCCTGCAGCGGCTGTTCCGTCCCGAACTTGACCTTCTGCAACGGAGACGACGCCACATACAACTCCGTTGGCGTCTCGGTGGTGGCCTCGCCATGGCTGGAAATGCTCGACGGATCGTTCGAGAAGTCGACGGTGGCGGTGTTCGTGATGGCATTCGTTATCACGCTGTTCACCGTTGCCGTGTAGGTTACGGTAATCGTCTTGCCGCTCAGCGCGAGCGGATTCTTCAGCGTGACGGTGAAGCCGTTCGCGGGCGTGCCAGTTGTCAGCGTGTAGTTGTCACTTGCCAAAGGGTCGGCCCCAGCCTTGACCGTGATCGTGAGGGTATCCACGGTCAAGGCGGCGGACGGGGCATCGGAGATGGAGAACGTCTGATTCGTCCAGTTGGCATAATCGCTGTACATGGGCACATGGGTCGTGATCGTGAATTCGCGTTGCGAGCCGACCGTGACCAGTTGATCCGTCGGTGTGGTCTTCGTGACAATGACCTTCTCGGCCTTGAGGAACAACGAGCCGATGGTGAAATCGCCATTTGTGGCACTATGCACGTCGGTGTACGTGGTGCCGCCCGAGGTGTAGGTGGTGCCGGTGACCATGGCACGCGCCAGCGTCTGCGATGTCGAAGCGGGGCTGTCTTGGACGATCAGATACAGGCCTTCGGGAAGGTTCGTGAACTGGACCTTATCATCTGCACCCGTTGCCGGCACACCGTTGCTCAGCAGCTTCGACTTCGCGGCGGCCTGCGCAAACAGGCGCATCTCGGTATTGCTGGCATTTTGATTACCATAGCGGTCGGCGGCCGTACCGTAGAAATACTTGGCCACGAACTGCAATGGAGTCAGGTTCTCGGCCGCACCCGTGAACTCGACGGTCTTGGTCGTGGTGTTGTAGGTCAATACTTTGTCGTAATCCGAATCGACGGTGCCATTGGTCACCGCCGCGGCGGTGATCCAATTGCGCACCTCGGCATCTGAGATGCCGTTGGCCGGCGTCAGATTGAAACCGGTGATCTGGCCGTTTGCGGTCTGCACATTGGAATACGCGCCAAGCTCATAGGCGGTGAATGTCTGCCCATTCACTGTCGGTGCGAGCATGTTATCGCCATCGACACTGCTCGGCGCGGTGATCGTGATCGAACCGCCGCCAGCGGCTGGCGTGGCATCGTCAGCCAACGCCGAAGAGGTGACGAGGCCTCCGGCGCCAATCATCGCCACGGCGCCCAACATCGCCGCGACTGTTGCCATCACACGAGTCTTCATGACTCTCCCTGTCCTTCCTGGCATAAGCCTGTATCGAAGACCCCACGGAATGCCGTGCGTAATTCGCTTCAGAACCTTCGTCGTGCATCGTCGTCATGGTGGGCCTTCACGCTGTCACCTGCCATGGTAGAGAGTTCAGAAATCGTCTGTACGGTACACCGCACATCAAATAATCCATACAACTTCAACCGAAATGTTTTCGGCGACACGCTTTTCTGCCTGAAGAATGTTTTTGGGCACACATTGCCGCATGTAGGTGAGTTTTGTCTCATTTACCAGCGATTTCTCCGTGCGTCAAATGCACAGACACTACGCTAGAAGCACAATTCACGGTTGTGGGGCCAAGCTTCTGAAGATTCCTTTTCCCTGTGACACCGGCATGCCACCGCCTTCATCCATGCCTATACGATTCCGTGGAACAACGGGTCGCCCATGCGCACCATTCCTATAATCGGCATTGATCTAGGTACGTCCAACCCTGTAATGGAAGGTGTCCGAACCGGAAGGAGAGGCATGGCAGCGATTGCGAATACCACAATGATCACCGCGAAAAACGGCCAACAGCACAGTTGGAAGTCAATCAAACTGCTCATCGCCACGCTCATTGCGAGCACGTTGGGCGACGGCTTCTGCGGGGTGATGATGGTGGTGGCCCTGCCGAACATCTCCGACACCTACCACATCAGCATCACCACGGCGAACTGGGTGACGGTGGGCTATTCCATCGTCTGCGCCACCGCGGTGATGACGGCGGCGGCCGTGCTTGCACGCATGGGTCTGAAACGCATGTTCTTCTGGAGCCGCATCTTGCTCATTGCGAGTTCGCTCATCGGCCTGCTCTCGCTGAACTTCCCGATGATGCTCGGCAGCAGGCTCATCCAGGCGATCGGTTCGGGACTCATGTACCCCACCATCAACACGGTGATCATTCGCATTGTGCCCCCGAAGATCTCCGGCCGCATCGTCTCGCTCAACAGTGCGATCATCGGGCTCGGCATCGCGGTGGCCCCATTGCTCAGCGGCATGTTCCTCACCTATGTGAGCCTCACCTCGATGTACATAGTGCCGTTGGCGATTGGCATCATCTCGCTCATCATGGGCGCCAAGTTCGTGTTCGACGTCGAAAGCCGCAAGAGGCAGCCGATCGACGTGCTGTCGGTTGTGCTCGCATTCGTGGGGCTTGCCTTGGTGATGCTGGGGTTCTCCGAGCTCACCCATCGCCCCGGATTCGCAATCCCCATGCTCGTCGGCGGCATAGCCGTGCTCGTTTGGTTCGGTGTGCGGCAATTCCATTTGGCGGTGCCACTGCTCGATCTCAAGCCGATGCGGCACCTATTCGTCTCCGTAGGCGTGCTGCTCTACATGGCCGGCTCGATGGGACAGCAGGCCGTGTTGCTGCTGCTGCCGTTGTATATGGAACGTGCGTGCGACCGCACACCGTTCATCTCCGGCTGCTTCCTGCTCATCATGACGCTGTTCTACTCGGGCAGCATTCTGTTCGCCGGTAAGCGCGTTGACGCGCAAGGCATGTGGCCCATTGTGTCCATTGGCTTCGCCTTCATTGTGGTCGGCCTCTTCGCCACCTTCGTCGCCGCTCCCACCCGCATCGTGTGGCTGGTCGTGCTCATCGGCTGCCTGGTGGTCATTGGCGACGCGTTCATCAATGTTCCCGACAAAGATGTGGTGTTCGAGGCGTTGCCCGACAATCTGATGCCCGATACGAGCGCGATCTTCTCCACTGGCGCGCAGATTGCCAGCTCGCTCGGCTCGGCCCTGTTCGTGGGCGTGCTTTCAGTCGACGTGCTGCGCCAGACGGCACACGGCATGAACCGCCATCTCGCCTACGCCAACGGCTTCCAGCATTCGATCCTCATCGCCGCGGCGTTCGAGGTGGTCATGCTCATCATCTCGCTGTGGTACTCCCGCGAGATGGTCAGGCACGGCCGTGCAAAGATTGCAGTGCCGCAGAGCTGATCCGATTCAATCTCGGGCGGCATCTCACTTGTGCCATCTATACGAGTGGAGGGGTGCATTCCAAATGCACCCCTCCACTCGTATTTCAGGCATGGTTCGGACCATAGCCAGGTTCACTGCTCGGCCTGCTGCTGCTCCTCCACGCCGACTTCGGCCTTGAGGCGTGCCAACTCGTCTTCCACCGAGGCGGAGCCACCGGACAGGTACTTGTTGGCGATGTCTTCGTTCGTGGCCTGCGTATTGAGTTCCGCGGTCGCGTTCGCCTCGTTGAGCATGCGGTCCGCCTTCTCCTCCATACGGTCGAAGGCGGCGGTGCTCCGCGATGTGCGCGAGGTCTTCTCGGTGGCCGCATTCACATGCTGCTGCGCATTGGCCACGGAGACCTTGGCGTGGATGGCGGCACGGCGTGCCTGCAGACCATTGATGTCGCTGACGAGCTTGTCGTGCATCTGACGCATCTTCGCCGCGTTGTCTTCAGCGACCTTCGCGGCCTCCTCCAGCGAGGTGAGCGTGCTTTCATACTGCTGCTTCGTCGACAGCAGCTTACGCGCGTCGTCGTCGTTGCCGGCCTTCACCGCGGACTTGGCGGCGGCCTCGTACTTGGCGATGTTCGCCTTGCACTCATCCACCTGCTGGCGGGCGCTCGTCGCCGCGGCCATCACGCTTGCCGTCTCCTTCTTCACTGCGGCGAGATCCTCGTTGAGGTCGAGCAGCATCTGATCCACCATCTTCCCCGGATCCTCGGCCTTGTCGAGCAACGCGTTGATGTTGGCGCGCATGATGTCGCCGAATCGTTTGAGAATAGCCATGGCTATTGTCCTTTCTGTTCCTGATCTGTGTGATCGTATTTGTTCAAAATCGGGTCTTCCGCGGTTTCCAGCGGTGTGGTGACCATGCGTTCCACATAGCGTTCATGCTCGCGCTTGCGTTTGATGAGCAGCCACACGACAATCGCGGCGACCACGCATACGGCAATGACCATCACTGCCACCGTCACCCATTTGCGCACGTCGTTGCGTGTGGTGGTTTTCGTCATGATGCGGCCCGCCGTCGCGTCGAACGTGGCCACTATGGCATCGTCGGTACTGCGGTCGCTGTACCAGTACTCGTCGAGATACGTCCAGAAGATCTCAGTGGCCTGCGCGTCCATGATGCTCGAGACGTGCTTGCCGTTCACCAACGTCATGTAACCAACGTCGTTGTCGGTGTCACGTTCGGCGAAATAGACGAACAGCAGCGTGTCCTCATTGTCGATATGCTGGTCGTACCACTGTTTCGCCCATTCCTGCTTCGCTTCGTCGCTGGTGAGTTTCGGATTGTATTTGGCAAAGAGAATATAGGGTTGAATGCCCGTTTTGTCGTAGAACACCTTCAGGCGTTGTTCGGCGGTGCCCACATTGGAGAACCATCCAAGCTCGTCATCGATGCAATTGGAGTCGTAGGCACGTCCGGAATCGAGTTTCGTGCGGTTGTAGGTGCTTTCGGGCACTGTGACGTTGTAGTCGTTGCGGTTTGGTTCGGAATTCGAACAGCTGGGCATCATCAGAATGACCATGAACACCACGAATGCCGCCAGAATGCCGAGGATGGGCATCAACCCCGTCGATTTGCGGGGCCCCTTGCTTGGCATGCCCGGTCCTGAAGACTGCGGAGCATTGCCGAACGGTGGCATGGACCCCGATGACCCGGTCATCGGCGAGCCTCCTCCCGGCACGGTGATGGGTTGATTGCCACCCATGCTCGGGCCGGATGGACCGAACGGCCCTTGCGCGGGCTGATTGCCGTATTGGTTCCAGGGATCTCCATACTGGCGTCCATACCTGCGTTGTTCGGCTCGTTGCCGGCTCCTGCGCTCGCTTGCCTTGCCCATGCCATACCAGAACAGATCTCCCAGATCGATGCCAGGCAGAGAAGGCCCCGATCCTGTGAAAAAGTCGTCATTGGGGAATCCACCGCCCAGACTTCCACGCGAGTCCCCCTGTGCCCTACGACCGGAACCGGGTGCCTGTGGCCGATGGCCGCTCGACATTCGTGAACTGTCATGACCGCTTGACGAGCGGCCTGAACCGCCGCTTCCAGCACGAGGCATATTTCCCTCCCCGGTAGGTCCTCCGCATCGTCGTTGTGCGGGTGTGGTTCCCAACTGTAGCAGCTCATGATGCAGTTCACCCCAGATTGTCTACAAGCAAACGCATCGGTTTCCGCGTCGACATTGGAACTGGGCAGGTATGCGTGAGGGGGCACGGGTTCGCCCGTGCCCCCTCACGCATACCTGCCCAGCAATCCGTCAGACCTTGGCGACCTCTACATGCAACGCATCGCCGGCGTTGACCTGCATCGACGTGGCCAGGGTCTCCGTGGAGATCAGGTCTTTGAACTGCTCCACCTTCGCCACATCGTCCGCCGGAACGGTCAGCGTAAGCGCAATACGGTCGGCGATGTCGAGGCCGGCCGCCTTGCGAGCGTCCTGCACGGCACGGACCACATCGCGCGCGTAGCCTTCGGCAACCAGATCGTCGTCGAGCTCGAGGTCGAGAATCACGAAGCCGCCGGTCGGCAGAATGCATGACGCGGAATTACGGCGTTCCTCGGCATCCACTTCCTCCACGCGACGCGTAATGTCGTATTCGTCGCCCTGCAGCGTAATCTCGCCGTTCGGCGTCTCAATCACCGGGGCACCGGTTACCGGGTCGGCATGCCAGTTCCCGCTCTTTGACGCCTTGATGGCGAACTGCACCTGCTTGCCCAAGCGTGGGCCGGCAGCGCGTGCATTCACCTTGAGCTCGTCGATGATCTTCAGACCATGCTCGGCGGCCGCGTCGAGCGTCGAGTAGTCGATCGCCTTGATGTTGAGTTCGCTCTTAAGCAGCGCGTCGTAGACGTCGACCTGCGAGGGCTCGTCCACGACCACGGTGAGCTTGGCAAGCGGCTGGCGCACGCGCATCTTGTGGGCCTTACGCAGCGAAAGCGTGGACGAAACGATCTCACGCACCTTGTCCATCGCCTCGACCAGCGCACCATCTGCAACGAGTACCTTGCCGAGCTCGGTGTCGGCGCCGGTCTGCGAGTCCACCAAGTACGGCCAGTCGCCCAGATGCACCGAATCCTCGCCGGTGAGACCACGCCACACGGCCTCCGCCTCCATCGGGGCGAGCGGTGCGAGCATGCGCATGAACGCCTCAAGCACCGTGTACAGCGTGTTGAACGCGTTCTCGTCCTCGTTCCAGAAGCGGTCTCGCGTGTTGCGAATGTACCAGTTCGTGAGCATGTCGATGAAGTCCGCAACCTCATCGCAGGCGTCGGAGATCTCGAAGTTGTCCATATGCTCGGTCACGGACGCAATGAGTCTGCGCGTGCGGGCGAGCAGATAGCGGTCCATCTGCGGCAGACCGGGCACCTCGTCGGCGCGCAGCGTGCGCGCGTCATAGCCGGCGCCGTTGTTGGCGGCGTTGGCGTAGAGCGTGAAGAAGTAGTACGAGCTCCACACCGGCAGCATGATCTGGCGCACCGTGTCGCGAATGCCGTCCTCCGTCACGATGAGGTTGCCGCCACGCAGAATCGGCGAGCTCATGAGGAACCAGCGCATCGCGTCGGAACCATACTTATCGAACACACCGTTCACATCCGGGTAGTTGCGCAGATGCTTGCTCATCTTCTGGCCGTCGTCTCCGAGCACAATGCCATGGCAGATCACGTTCTTGAACGCCGGCTTGTCGAACAGCGCGGTCGCCATGACATGCAGCAGGTAGAACCAACCGCGGGTCTGGCCAATGTATTCGACAATGAAGTCGCTCGGAAAGTGGTGCTCGAAGTACTCCTTGTTCTCGAACGGGTAGTGGTACTGCGCGAACGGCATGGAACCGGATTCGAACCAGCAGTCGAGCACATCGGTGATGCGGTGCATCGTGGACTTACCGGTCGGGTCGTCCGGGTTCGGGCGTGTGAGATTGTCAATCCACGGGCGGTGCATGTTGATGTTGCCGTCCTTGTCACGCGGGTAGTCTCCGAAGTCGCGCTTGAGCTCGTCGAGCGAACCGTACACGTCGACACGCGGGTACTTCGGGTCATCACTCACCCACACCGGGATCGGCGAACCCCAGAAGCGGTTGCGCGAGATCGACCAGTCGCGCGCATTGGCGAGCCATTTGCCGAACTGGCCGTCCTTCACGTTCTCCGGGATCCAGTTGATCTGCTGATTGAGTTCGAGCAGGCGCGGCTTGATCTTGGTCACGCTCACGAACCAGCTGGAGACCGGCTTGTAGATGAGCGGGGTGCCGCAACGCCAGCAGTGCGGGTAGGAGTGCACGTAGCTCTTCTCCTGGAACAGCAACGCGCGCTCGGACTCCGGACGCTCGGCGAGCGGACCATCGCCGGCGCGCAGATTGCGCAGGATCGGCAGATTCGCATCGAACACGAACATGCCCTCGTAATCCGGGCACAGGCTCGTGAACCGGCAGGCGGAGTCGAGCACGTCGACACTGCGAATATCGTGCGCGTTGAGCGTGTTCATATCGTCCTCGCCATAGGGTGCCTGATGCACGAGGCCGGTGCCCTCGGTGGTGTCGACATAGTCGGCGGTGAGAATCTGGTAGGCGTTCGGGCCGGGCGTGCCGTCAGCCGACGAGGCCGCCTCGGATGCGAAATACGGGAAGATCGGGTAATAGCGCCAACCGACCATGTCGCGGCCCTTGAGCTCGCGCACCACCTCGTAGTCGTCGCCCAGCTCCTTGTCGTAGGAGCTCAGCAGCGCCTTGGCGAAGTAGAACTTCTTGCCGGCAAACTTGCCGTTGACCGGCTTGACCTCGACGTAGTCGATGTCGTCGCCCACCACGACCGCGAAGTTGGTCGGCAGCGTCCACGGCGTGGTCGTCCAGATCACCGCATAGGCATCGTCCTCGTCACGCAGTTTGAGCGCGACCGACACGGTGGTGTCCTGGCGGTTCTGGTACACGTCGGCATCCATGCGCAGCTCGTGCGCCGACAGCGGGGTCTGGTCCTTCGGGCAGTACGGCAGCACGCGGTAGCCCTTGTAGGCCAGACCCTTGTCGTACAGCGTCTTGAACGCCCACATCACCGACTCCATGTACGGAATGTCGAGCGTCTTGTAGCCATGCTCGAAATCGACCCAGCGCGCCTGGCGATGCACATAGTCACGCCATTCGTTCACGTATTTGAGCACGCTCGCGCGGCAGGCGTCGTTGAACTTGTCGATGCCCATCTGCTCAATCTGATCCACCGAATCGATGCCGAGCTCCTTCTGCGCCTCGAGTTCGGCCGGCAGACCGTGCGTGTCCCAGCCGAACACGCGGTTGACGCGATGCCCCTTCATCGTCTGGTACCGCGGCACCACGTCTTTCGCATACCCCGTGAGCAAGTGGCCATAGTGCGGCAGGCCGTTCGCAAAGGGCGGCCCGTCAAAGAACACGAACTCGTTGTCGCTGTTCTCGCCGCTGGGGTTCTCGTCAATGGATTGCTGGAATGTGTCATTGGCATCCCAATACTGCAGCACGTCTTCCTCGAGCTGCGGGAAATCCGGGTTCGGCGCCACATTCGCGCTGCTCGAGCCCATCGATGCCTTGGGATACACATGCTTTGGTGTTTCGCTCACCGTTGCTCCTCGTTCTTGCAGGACTTGACTTTCCTGCGAGGACGATGGCCAGAAGCCGCAGACGCATAGCGCCCGCGACGCCACCGCGGTACCACCTCGCTTGCCACCTCACACGGCAGAGCCGTGCGCGTGACCGCTTGTATTGTTCGGCTGTGCGGGCCGAACCCGTCGGTTCTACTGGGCCGCATCCGCGGCTGTTCTTCCGAAGACTCCCCGTTGATAGCGGATCATCGCCATTTGCACATGACTATAGCATTGCGCGCGGAATTATTCCGCGAATATGACGATATGCGCGGGGCCTGGTGCCTGAACGAATTCGTTCCGGCACCAGGCCCCATTCGGAAATCTGCGTAGACTCAGTGATCTTCGTTGAGCGGATCTTCCCACTCGTTGGCGTTGATCAGTTCCTCTTCCTTGTCCACCACCATCTTCTCACGGTCGGCATGCGCCTTCTTGTCGTGTTCGGACTTCTTGCTTACGCCGAGCTTGTCTTCCGGCACGTCCACGTTCATCTTGCCGGTGATCGGGTCTTTGTACGGATGGTCGGTATCGCGCACAATGCCTTCCATCTCCTTGATCTGCTCTTCGCTCATCGCGCCGAGCCCCTCATGCGTGTTGGTATCCGGCATGCTCTTGTCATCTGCCATGATGTCTCCAATCTCAACGTCATGCGAACACCTGCGCGTCCGCCTACAACCCTCACTATATACCGCGCATGGGGTCATTCCGCCGTTTTCCCCATCTGAATAATGCGGCCCGCATATGGTGATCGGTCGGCCCGCATATGCAGACCGACCGATCACACAGACCAGATGCGCCGAAAAAATCACTCAGGTACTTCGTCCATATTTTCCCAGGTGTTCGCCGAATGGAACAGCAGGTCTTTCTTGGCATCTTCGGTGACCTTCTTGCGGTGCGCTTCGAAACCGTTGTCCGCATTGCCATCCGATTCGCCGGTGACAGGGTCCGCATGCGGGTGATCCGTCTCGCTCACGATCTCGGCCATCTGCTTGATCTCGTCGGCGTCCACCGTCTCGAGACCCTCATGCGTGTTCGTGAGCTCTTCATTTGGGTCTTTGGCGGCCATAATGCCCCCCTCTTCGTTGAAGCGTGGTCCTTGCCTGCTTTCCCCACTCTAACCGCACACACGCCGTATGATTGTCCGGTTGCGCCGAGCGGCGTGCTATTTCGCGGGTTCGGTGTAGGTGTCACGCAATTTCGCGAAGTCGGCGTCCGACAATCCCACGCGCTCGCGCAGGAAGCCGTCGAGTCCGCCATATTCGTCGGCCGCATGCATGAACGCGCGAATATACGCGGGCGCCGCGATCAGGAACTGGTTGATGTCGCCGTCCACACGCTCGCCAAGCACCGATTCCACCTTCTTCGCCAATGTCGACGTGATATGCGGCATGAACAGATTCGTCTCCAGATAATCCTCGACAATGAGCTCGTCGGAAACGTCGAGCGCGGCGAGAATGAGTGCGGCGAGCCCACCGGTGCGGTCCTTGCCCTGCGTGCAGTGCCACAGGTAGGCACCCGGCTCGTCGAGCAGTCTGACGAAGCATTCGCGCCAGCAATGCACGGCGGTGTCCGACTTGAGCATCTGCGGGTACAGGCTCTCGATGAACGTGCCGGGATTCGCCACAATGCCTTTGACCTGGCTACCGAACTCCCCCATCTCCTGAAACATGGGGAACCAGTCGTACTGCCAGTCTGGCAGCAGACGGTCCTCTTCCAAACGGCATTCCTGCTTGGTGCGCAGATCGATCACATTGCGCAGGCCGAGCGTGTCGAGCTCATGCAACGCGGCATCGGAGGCCTTGTGCAGATTCGCCGACCGAAACAGCATATGCGTGCGGATCACGCGTCCGTTCCGCGTGGGAATGCCGCCCATGTCGCGCAGATTGTCAATGCCCTTGAGATGGAGCGGCTGCGAGACGATCTTCCAATCGCCGTCCTGACGTTCGTTCTCCCGTTCGATTCGGTTCAGTTGCTTGATGATATGCGGTTCGTCGGTCATACGCCCCATCGTACGCGAATGAAACCGGCCCACACGTTCGCCAACGGATTCAGCGAACGCGCAGTATGTCTAGCGGCTTGCCTAGCGATTCGCCTCGGTTGCATGCTGCTTGAGGTAGCCACGGTACCATTTCGCTTCGGCCGACAGATCGGAGGTCTGCGGATTCCTGGTCTCACCGGTGACGAACAGCGCAGATCCCTCGTTCTTGTTCGACAGATTCCAGATCACATACGAGATGTCATGCTCGTCCATCGCGTTCAGCCACGCCTGCGCGCTGGCTGTGTCGATCGCCCCGTCGCCGCTCGCCTGCGTGAGGCCGAATTCGGAGACGAACACCGGGAAACCGTTCTCCACGGCGGAGACCATTGCATTCCGCAGTTCCTCATGATGCTCGGCCGCATAGAAATGCATCGTGTACATGAGATTGCCGGCACCCGTGATCGGGTCCGCCTCGGCCTCCCCAATGTTCTGACACCAGTTCGGCGTGCCCACGAGAATCAGTGCGTTCTTGTCGTTGGCTCGGATCACCGGAATGATCTGCTCCGCGTACTGCTTCACCTGCGCCCACGTGGTGCCGTTGGGTTCATTGCAGATCTCGTAGATCACATTCGGCTTGCCGGCATAGTCGTGCGACATCTCGTCGAAGAACCGCTTCGCTGCATCGACGCTGGCGAGCGGATTGTTGTCGGACAGGGTGTGCCAGTCCACAATCACGTAGAGGTCCTGCTTGATCGCGGCATCCACACCTTGGTGCACGAGCTTGCGCAGCTCCTCCTTGTTGCCGTTGGTGGTATAGCCGCCCTCCTCGCCGGTGTACATGGCGAGGCGCACCGTGTTGATTCCCCACTCCCGTTTGAGATTGCCGAACAGTTCGGCGTTCACATACTGCGGGAACCATGCGATGCCATGGGTGGAGACGCCGCGCAGCTGCCGGGGATGATTCTGCTCGTCGAGCAGCTTCGCACCCTTGACGTGCAGCGGCACCACGGTGGCCGAGTTCGTGGGCTGTTCGCTCGGCTCCGCGCTCTGCTTGCCACTATTTGCAGACTTCTCCTCGCTTGCTGCGGGTTGATTGGTCGCCGTCGACGGCGTCTCCGGCTCGCTTCCGCATGCTCCCGTCATACCCACCGCCATGCCGATTGCAAGCGCCATCGCAATGCGTGCGACACGTGCCGCCAAACCCGCTTGTCCCGTATGCCTCATGTGTTCCTCGTTTCCCTACTCTCCAGTCCGCATGCGTCTCTGCCCGCATGTCTGAGCGCTGCCCCACCCCTAGCATCGCGATATGTCGGCGCATTGTCGCCAACTTTGGTCGTTTGCCTTCACATCGCACACCTCAACGACCATATTTGAGCGAACTTTGGTCGCTTACTGTCACCGCGCACACCCCAACGACCATACTTGCGCAGATTATGGTCATTCACCTCACGCATACGCAACTCAACGACCAAAAGCACGCGGCCTTATACGGACTTATACGGATAGGTGCAGATGCGCGCATATCACGCGCATATAAAAGGCAGGCGGCCGCGTATGCGACCGCCTGCCCTGCATTATGTTCAGACCGAATCAGTGGGTTTGGTGCGTTTCCTCGGCCTTGGCGATTTCGTTCTTGTCGCCCTTCTCGGCGCGACCGCTCTCCCAGCCTTCCTTGGCGTCCTTGAGCTTGTTGGCGAGGTCGGTTGCCGACTTCTTGATGCCCTCGAAATCGTCCTGATGCTCTTCGATGCGCTCCTTGAGCTCCTCGAAGTTCTTCTTCATGTCACCGGTCAGTTCTGGCATAGCTACCTCCTAAGTCTTGTGTACTGGTATCCATTACAACACTTCGTATACTACTGCTCATCGGATTGCGCGAACAGGGGAATCGGCGCGGTACCGGCCGCCCCGACTCCCCTGCCGTATGCGATGCCTCACTCGAGTTCGAGCGAACCCGTGTAAAGCTGGTAGTACTCGCCCTTCTCGGCCATGAGCTCGTCGTGGGATCCGCGTTCGATGATATGGCCGTGATCGAGCACCATGATTACATCGGAATTGCGTACCGTGGACAGTCTGTGGGCGATCACGAACACGGTGCGCCCGTTCATCAGATTGTCCATGCCGGCCTGCACCACGGCCTCGGTGCGCGTGTCGATCGACGACGTGGCTTCGTCGAGGATCAACGCCGGCGGATTCGCCACGGCCGCGCGCGCGATCGAGATGAGCTGGCGCTGCCCCTGCGACAACCCCGAGCCATCGCCCGAAAGCATGGTCTGGTAGCCGTCGGGCAGCATGCGAATGAAGCTGTCGGCATTCGTGAGCTTGGCGGCTTCGATGCACTCCTCGTCGGAGGCGTCGAGCTTGCCGTAGCGAATGTTGTCCATGACCGTTCCGGTGAACAGATTCACATCCTGCAGCACGATGCCCAGGGACCGGCGAAGGTCGGGCTTGCGGATTCCCTTGACATTGATGCCGTCGTAGAGAATCATGCCCTCCTGGATGTCGTAGAAGCGGTTGATCAGATTCGTGATCGTCGTCTTACCTGCACCAGTGGCGCCGACAAGCGCGATCTTCTGACCCGGCTTGGCGAACCAGGTGATATCGTGCAGCACCGGCTTGCTCGGGTTGTACCCGAAGGTGACGTCGGTGAAGCGCACATCGCCTCGCAGCAGCGTCAGGCGACCATCGGGCGAGGTGATGGCCTCTTCATGGGCTTCCTCGGCCACCTTCCACGCCTTCGGGCTGAGCTTCTTCGCGGCCTCACGGGAACGGGTGCCGTCATCGGAGGCCTCGCGCTTCCAGGCCCAATGGCCGGTCACGTGGTCGGTCTCGGTCATCGTGCGGCCATCGGAGGCGAGCTCCACGTTCACCAACGTCACCGTGCCGTTGTCGGTCTCGCCCGGCGCGTCCATGAGTTCGAAGATGCGCGAGGCGCCGGCAAGCGCCATCATGACCATCGTGAACTGCTGGGAGACCTGGCCGATCGGGTTGATGAAGCCACGTGAGAGCGTGAGCAGCGAGATGATCATGCCAATCGTGTATGCGGTCTCGCCCGAGATGCCGAAGTTGCGCCAGCTGTAATAGGTGGCCAGGCCACCGAAGACGGCGGAGAGCACATAGAGCAGGTAGCCCATGTTGCCCACGACGGGCATGAGTACGTTGCCGTAGGTGTTCGCGCTGGCCGAAGCGTGGTACAGCCGTTCGTTGCGGGCGTCGAAGTCCGCCTGCATCGCGTCTTCGTGGTTGAACACCTTGACCACCTTCTGACCGTTCACGGCCTCCTCCACGAAGGCGTTCACGTCGCCGAGCTCCTGCTGCTGCTTGACGAAGTAGCGGCCGGAACGACTGACCAGCACCTGGATGAGCAGGAGCAGCAACGCGGTGAATACGAGTACGAACACGGTGTATGGCACCGACAGCCAGAACATGGAGATCAACGCGGCCAATGCGGTGATGCCCGAGGCGAACATCTGCGGCAGCGACTGCGAGATCGCCTGGCGCAATGTATCGGTGTCGTTCGTGTAGCGGCTCATCAGGTCGCCATGCTCATGGGTGTCGAAGAACGAGATCGACAGTGTTTGCATATGCTCGAACATCTCGTCGCGAATCGTCTTCATGACGCCCTGTTCGACGCCCACGAGCAGGTAGTTGTACAGCCACGAGCACAGCGTGCCGAGCGCGTACAGAATGCCCATGAGAATCAATGCCTCGATGAGCGGCGTCCATACCGGGTTCGGCTTGCCCACAAGCGGCAGAATATAGCGGTCGATCAGCGACTGCAGGAACAGCGCCGCACCGGCCTGGGCCACTGCGGAGACGATGATGCTCAGGATGATGAACACCATGCGCACCTTGTAGTGGAAAATGTACTTGAGCAGTCGCTTCAGCGTGCCCGGCCTCGCCTTGGCCATGCCCTTCGCGCCGGATTGCGCGTCCGGTCCGCCGTTCTGCGGCATGCGCGACTCGCTGTCGAGCACCTCCTTGTCGGAGACGTCGGTGGCCGCCACGGTTGGGGAAGCTGCCGTCATTGTGCGTCACCTCCATTCGCGTTGTCGGTGTTGTTCTCGAGTTCCATGTTGAACAGACGCTGGACCTCGTCCCTCTTCGTGGCCTCGGCCTCCTCCTCGTGCCAGTCGTTGGATTCCTTGCCCAGATCCTGCTGGCTGTGCTGCTGGGTCTGCGACAGGTAGATGCTGCGGTACTCCTCGCACCGTTCGAGCAGTTCCTCGCTGGTGCCCTGGTCGAGCACGCGCCCCTCATGCATCACGATGATGCTGTCGGACTCCTCCACGGAGGCGACGCGCTGCGCGATGATAATCTTCGTCGTGTTCGGGATCTCGTGGTGGAACGCCTCGCGGATCAGCTTGTCGGTCTTCGTGTCGACCGCACTCGTGGAATCGTCGAGGATCAGGATCTTCGGCTTCTTGAGCAGCGCGCGGGCGATGCACAGACGTTGGCGCTGGCCGCCCGACACATTCGTGCCGCCCTGCTCGATGTAGGTGTCGTACTTGTCGGGGAACTCCTCGATGAAACCGTCCGCCTGTGCGAGCTCGCACGCGTGCCGAATCTCCTCGTCGGTGGCATACGGGTTGCCCCAGCGCAGATTCTCGGCGATCGTGCCTGAGAACAGCACGTTCTTCTGCAGCACCATCGCCACCTCGTCACGCAGCGACTCGAGTTCGTAATCGCGTACGTCGACCCCGCCCACCTTGAGCGTGCCGCTCGACACGTCGTACAGGCGCGGAATGAGCTGCACGAGCGACGACTTCGCCGAACCCGTGCCGCCCACGATGCCTATGGTCTGCCCCGACTTGATATGCAGGTCGATGTGGTCGAGCACCGGCTTCTCGGAATGCTCGGAATAGCGGAAGGTCACGTCGTCGAAGTCGATCGAGCCGTCGTTCACCTGCGTGATCGGCTGCGCGGACTCCTTGATCGTGCTCTCCTCGGTGAGCAGCTGGGTGATGCGCTCCGCGGAGGCGCGCGAGATGATCACCATCACGAAGATCATCGAGACCATCATCATCGACATCATGATCTGCAGCGCATAGGTAACCAGTGCCGTCAAATCGCCGGTGGTCAGGCCATTGGCGGCGTTGTTGCCCGAAGCGACGATCTGCTGGGCACCCACCCATGCAATCGTGATGAGCGACGCGTACATGCACACGTTGAACAGCGGAGAGTTGATGCTCAGCAGCTTCTCCGCCTTCACGAACTGCTTGTAGATGAGCTGCGAGATGTGGCCGAACTTACGGTCTTCATGATCCTCGCGGTTGAACGACTTGACCACGCGGATGCCCTGCAGATTCTCGTCCACCACATTGTTAAGCTCGTCATACGTGTGGAACACGCGCTCGAAGATCGGGTGCACGATGATGATCAGGCCGATCAGGCCCACTGCCAGCACCGGTATGCATGCCAGGAAGACCATGGAGATCTGCGGTGAGATGCGGAACGAGAAAATCCACGCGGCGACGAGCATGATCGGCGCACGCATGCCGATGCGAATGATCATCTGGTATGAATTCTGCACGTTCGTGACGTCCGTGGTGAGCCTGGTGATGATCGATCCCGTGGAGAACCGGTCGATGTTCGTGAAACTGAACTGCTGCACACGTTCGAACTCATCGTGACGCAGATTCTTGCCGAATCCCGAGCTCGCGATTGCGGCGAAGCGGCCCGAGAGGAAGCCCGCGGCCAACGAGACCGCAGCACACAGGATCAGAATGAGGCCATATTGCCAAATGGCCTGCATCGACCGGTTCGTGATGCCCTTGTCGATGAGCGTCGCGATGACGGTCGGGATGAGGATCTCAATGATCGCTTCGACCACGACGAACAGCGGCGAGAGCAGGCTCGCCTTCGTGTATTCGCGAATCGATCCGGCCAGCGTCTTGATCGTATGCATTTTCACCGGTTTCCGGCCACTGCCGGTGGCGCCGGTTGAAGCGGTTGCCGTACTCATGCGTTCGCATCTCCTTTCATTCGTATTGTTGTCTTCTTGCCATCGCCCATGCCGTGTGCGTCCGGTAGCCTTTCGTCAGCGACATCGGCCTTCAGCCTAAGCAGATTGACTTTCATTCGCTCAAGATCGTGCATCAATCCCACGCGCTCGCGCTCGCTGAACCCCTGCATGAGCGTGTTCTCAAGCAATGCGGCATCGCTGCGCAGGTCGCGGGCGATCTGCTCGCCCTGTGCCGTGAGGACGATCTTGCGCACCCGAGCATCGCGTTCCACACTCTCGCGCGTGATCAGGCCCTTCTTCTCCATAAGACTCAGCACACGCGACGCAGTGGAGCGCGTGATCGAGAACTTGCGTTCGATGTCGTACTGGAACACGTCGTGGTCGCGCTGCGTGTCGAGATAGGCGATGATCGACTTGTTCTGGCTCGACACATTGGGGTCTCCCTGCAGGGTCAGATTCCAGAATCTGCCGATCATGTTGTGCAATACGCGGATCATGATGCTCGGCTTGAGCTCGCTTGGTTCTGCGGACGACGCGTTGGGCGTCTGATGCGCCGATTCGTCTTCCATCTCACCTCCCGTTGCATGCACCCGCCATGCCTCGCATATGCCATGGGCTGCGTGTAGGCATTGAACTCCTGCCATAAGACATTGTTTCACATGCAACAATAAATATTCGACAGTTCGTTCTCAGAGTACATATACAAAGAATCCGCACCACGAAGGTGCGGATTCCTGCTATCGACTATGCCCGGCCCGTATTCGCAACGGCACCGGAGCCATCTCACTTGCGGTCGATCGGGTTCTCCGAGATGAAATTGAGGAAGTCGTTCGCCTGCATGGTGATCGCACCCTCATCGGCCTCGTTCATGATCCAGTCGTTGGTCTGGAGCGCCTCTTCAGGCACCGACAGGCCGACTTCCACCGGGAAGATGTACATACCGTTGGCCTCGAGCAGGTCGCCGAGCATGACGCGCGGCAGCATGCCCTTGAAGCCACCGACGCCGGTGATGCAGGCCGGCAGGTTGTGCAGCACGTTCTCACCGGTCTCCGGGTTCTTCGTGTCCGGCATGGTCATCCACTGGAACAGGTTGCGCACCGCATCCGGAATGGTCTTGTGGTATTCGGAAATGAACACCCACACACCGTCGGCTGCGTCGAGTTTGTCGCGAATGGCGAGGGCGGCGGCCGGATCCGGCTCGTCGGTGCTCTCGTTCAGCATCGGCAGGTCGGCGTAATCGATCGGAATGATCTCGGCGCGATCGCCGATCGCCTTCATGGCCGTCTTGGCGAGCTTGGCTTCGAACGAACCATCATCGAGCGACGTCTCAATAAACGCAATATTTGGCTTTGCCATTGTTCCTCCTTATGCCCGCTTGCGAGACCGGCTGGTGCGCGGTGGACAGGCAGGGCTGTTCTGACTGGTATTAATCATCGTTCTTCTTCACGGCACGCGCATTCGAAATAGCCACAAGTGAACAAAGCGCCCCACTGCCGAGCCGCACTCGGCCCATGTGGTCGATCAGTGCTCGACGATCACATAGGATTTAATCGTCTTGCGCTCATCCATCGCCTCATACGCCGGCTGAATCTCATCGAGCTCGAAGGTGTTCGTGAACACCTTGCCCGGATTGATCTGCGCATCGAGCACGGCGTCAAGCAACACGTTCTTGTCGTAGGTCGTCACCGAGGCAGGGCCGCCGTATACGCCGATATTGCGGTAGAACGTGCCCTCACCGCTAATCTGCTGAGCGTGTGGCAAACCGACGCGGCCGATCAGCGCGCCCGGACGTGCCACGGCGACAGCTTCCTGGAACGAGGCATCGGTGCCCACGCATTCGAGCACGGCATCGGCACCGCCGGCGCTGATCTCCAGCAGTTTCGCCACACCCTCATCACCACGCTCAGCAACATTGTCGGTCGCACCGAACTCGGCGGCGAACGCACGGCGGTCGTCATGGCGGCTCGTCGAGATGATGCGCTTGGCACCCATCATCTTCGCTGCAATGATCGCGCACTGGCCGACGGCGCCATCGCCGAGCACAATCACCGTGTCGCCGGGCTTGACCTGTGCGGTGCGGGCGGCATGGTATCCGGTGGCCATCACGTCAGAGAGCGTCAGCAGGCTCTTGAGCATGTCTTCGCTGTAGTCCTCCGGCCGCCCGGGAATCTTCACCAATGCCCACTGCGCATGCTGGAACCGAATGTACTGGCCTTGCGCACCCATGGAGAAATTGTCGTCATGCGCCATGCAGGAGCCGTCGAAGCCCGCGCGGCAGGCACGGCACTGACCGCAGCCGTGCGTGAACGGGGCGATCACGAAATCGCCTGGCTTGACCGACGTGATGTCGTCGCCAACCTGTTCGACGATGCCAATGGCCTCATGCCCAGAGTTTTGCGAATGCTCCGCGCTCTGGTTGATGCCGCGGAACGGCCACAAATCGGAACCGCATACGCAGGTGCGCACAATGCGAATGATCGCATCGTCCGGCTTCTCGATGCGCGGCATCGGCACGTCCTCGATAGCCATATGCCCCGCGGATTCAAAGATAGCGCTTTTCATAGTCTCTGCCATACCAGCACCTTCCATTGATATTCATAGACAATGGGCATGCGCCCAACACTTCGATGGTAGGCAGTCTGCAAATGCCCCGCATTCGACATTCCGCCACCGGCCGATTGGCGCGACCGAGCGGACACCGCGTCACACGAAGGCGAGCCACATACTTCAATGCAACCGCGAGGACGACGAACAGCATGGCGATGGCCGTTCTGCCGCGACTGCGGTTCGGTCTCTTCGGCCAGGAACTGCGTACTTCGTAGAGTGCAATCTCGTAGAACACGAAGAACCACATCATAAGGAACATGCTCACGCCGGCCATGAGCCAATCTCTGTAGCGGAATGCCAAGGTGAATTGCCCGATAGAGAACATAACCGACATCGCCAGCGAAAGCCAATGGTTGTTGATGCCACCGCCCTCGGGCTTCGCTGAATTCGCACGGATCATGGCGCGGAAATAGCCGCGGACGGTGCTATGAGGGTGCTCGTCGTCATCATGGGGATGGTTGGTCATACACTCCCATCTCTTGGATGCACTTGCGGCTTGAGTGGCTTCATTGTAAGCGCGACGAGGTGTGACGGCGAGCGGATTTGCGTGCTACGTCGATGCAGGCGCGTGTTTGGGGAGTGCAGATTTCGGCGCACACTCAACTGCATCCACTGTGCTGCGTAAAAGGAGACAAATACAGACCAAATCTTTCCCCAATTACGCAACAGATTCCTGCGCCATTGCTACGCCTGCCGCACCTGAGGATGCCGCGCATCGCCCGGCAGCTCGGCGAGCGTGTCGCCGACGCCCAGCAGATTCGCCCAGTCATCCAGCGATCGACCGTATGGCTTCGCATCTGCACCATGCGCCTGCAACGCGGCCTTCGCCGCGAACACGTCGGCCTCGCCCACGCCGCCGAGATGCTCCGCGAGCCGTGAGAAGCCATCTGCGTCGTAGAACAACGAGCCGACGATCTGCGTCAACCGCTGGGCGCGTTCAATCGGCAGGGAATCCCAATGCCGCATCTCAATGAAGTTCTTGAGTCGAACATCGTTGAAATGCGTGGAGAGCACGTGGTTCACCTCGTACGCATTGAGCTCGCGGTCCGGGTACACGTCGCCCGCCGTTTCGCGGAACGCCGCGAATTCGCGCTGTTCGGCCGGCAGATGCGCCGCCTCGGGCGTGTGCGAGAGATCCGCGAACATGAGCGGCGTGCTCAGCACGTCCGCCGCGTAATCCTCCCAGCTGAACGAATCCTCATAGAGCCCCGGGATCACGTTCGTGCGCTGGAAATCCAAATAATCCCACATGCGCTGCCGCAGCAGCGGAATGCGATTCGGGCGCCCCTCGAAATACGGGGTGTTGCGGAAGAACCAGTTGAGAATCGGGCCCACCGCGGTCGCCAGCCGAATCTTCTCAATCGCGTCGTGTTCGCTGCGGTAGTCGATGCTCACCTGCGTGGACGCGGACGCGCGCATCATGCACGGCCCGTACTGCCCGATGTGGCCTAGATATTCGTTCATCGCGGCATAGCGGCGCTTCGGATTGATCGGTATCTCCAGCGCGTGCGATTTCGGCTGGTACCCGTAGTTGACGAGGCGGAAGCCGAGCTCGTCGAGAATAGGATCCACCTCACGCCGGAACTGCGCGTAGATCTCGCCAAGCTGCTCCGCGTCGCGCACGATGCCGATCGACGTCTCCAGCTGGCCACCCGGCTCGAGCGAGATGCCGATCCCCTTGCGCGCAAGTCCGACGAGCTGGTCGTCCTGCCAGTATTCCTCCCCTTCGTCGTAGTACTTGCGCAGGCGCAGCATCAGCGTCTCTATGCCATTGGTCTCGCCGTACGTCACCGCCGTGTCGTCGCTGTTGTGCACCGGCAGATGCTCTATCTCCACGCCGAAACCGTCCTTTGCATCCGGTTTCGCCCCCTGTTCGAAGAAATTGACGAGACTGCGCACGTGCTTGGGGTTCGGTTTGACCAGCATGTGTGCATATGAAGATTGCTCAGATGTCATAGTTGCCCAGTCTATCCTGTTGCGAATAGAAATTGCGAATAGAAAACGGCGGGCTGGTTCCAAGAAAATCTGATAATGCGCACAAACACTACACCGTTCACAGACTAATCACCCGCGAACGGTGCGGTGAGCGGCCGTCAGGTCGCGAAGGCTGCGGCGAAGAACGCAAGCATCATTGACACGCAGACTTCTTCGCCGCAGCAATCATCAGCTTGATCCTGTTGAGCTGGTTCGCCTCGCTCGCGCCCGGGTCGTAGTCGATCGACACGATGTTCGCCTGCGGGTAGAGTCTGCGAATCTTGCCGAACATGCCACGGCCGGTCACATGGTTCGGCAGGCAGGCGAAGGGCTGCGCGCAGATGATGTTCGGGCAGCCCGACTCGATGAGCTCCACGATCTCGCCGGTCAGCAGCCATCCCTCGCCGGCCTGCACGCCGATCGATGTGACGGTCTGCGCCTTCTTCACGAGTTCGCCCATGGGCAGATCCCTGTCGAATTTGCCGCGGCTCTTCGCCAGCGCATCGTTCACCGCCTTCATATACGCGTGGATCACGCCCTTGAACGCAGCCATGAGCGCCTTGTTGCGGCCGGTGCCTATGTTGCGTTCGTTCCATTCGTTGATGTACGGGCGCATCGTCATGAAGTCGATGATGCCCGGCACCACGGCCTCGCAGTCCTGCGACTCGATCACGTCGACCACGTGGTTGTTCGCATCGGGCTGGTATTTGACGAGGATTTCACCGACGACGCCCACGCGCACCTTGCGTTCGATGTCGCGCAGCGGCAGCGCGTCGAAGGTCTGTACGATCTTCGCCACGAGTTTCGGGTACGGCCAATAGGCACGCCCGTAATAGCGCTTCGCCGTGGCCGAGCTGCCGTGGTTCAGCAGCGTTTCGCGCACAATCGTGTTCCAACGTTCATACAGGCGGTTCGCGGAACCAGCCGTCGCCTCGTACGGGCGCACACGGTACAGGCATTTCATGAGCAGATCGCCAATGATGAGCGACTTCGCCGCGCGGTGCAACAACGGCACCGTCGGTGTGAATCCGGGATTGTCTACGAATCCCTGCGTGGAGATCGCAAGCACTGGAATCTGCGGATAGCCGGCGTCGACGAGCGCCTTGCGAATCAGCGCGAAGTAGTTCGTGGCGCGGCACATGCCGCCGGTCTGCGAAATTGCGAGCGCGGTGGAATCGGCGTCGTACCGGCCGGATTTGATTGCCTCGACGAGCTGGCCCACGGTCATAATCGCCGGGTAGCACGCGTCGTTGTTCACGTATTTGAGACCGGTCTCGACGTCGGTTTTGCTGGCGTGTTCGAGAATGTCGAATTTGTAGCCGCTCGCACGCACGGCCGCCTCGACGAGCCGGAAGTGGATCGGCGACATCTGCGGCACGACTATCGTGTAATCGCGGCGCATGTCCTTGCCGAACGGCACACGGTTCGCATAGTTCGACATCGTCGACTGCGTGCGCTGGCCGCCGGGCGTGCCGAGCACGGCGTCGAGCATGACCTGACGACCCGGCGTCGGCGCCTCGCTTCCTGTCTTTCTGAACGTGGCGGTCTCGTGCGCGTTGTTACGCTCGCGCTCCTCCACCGCGGCCTTGAGCGAGCGCAGGCGAATCTTCGCGGCGCCCAGATTGCTCACTTCGTCGATTTTGAGCATCGTGTACACGTCGGCCTTGTCGGCGAGGATCTCAGAGACCTGATCGGTGGTGATCGCGTCGAGCCCGCAGCCGAACGAGTTGAGCTGCACGAGTTCGAGTCCGGGCCATGCCGAGACGAAGTTCGCGGCGCGGTACAGTCGCGCATGGTAGGCCCACTGGTTCATCACGCGCAACGGCATCTTCGTCACCTTGCGATCGCCCACGTGGCGGAAGCCCGCATTGTCGTGGACCTTCGGGTCGGATTCTTCTTCGGCGAGGTAGGCGGTCAGCTGCGGTTTGTCGGCCGGGTCGAGCCAGCTGATCGAGTCCTCGGAGAGCACGACCATGCCGAGTGCGCAGATCGTCTCGGGAATGCCGTGGTTGACCTCCGGGTCGACATGATAGGGGCGTCCGGCAAGCACGATGCCACGGCAATCGTGTTCCTTCATGTAGGCGAGCGCGCGCAGACCCTCCTGCTGCACGTCGTGTTTGAACACCTTGTCTTCGGCATATGCGGCTGCCACGGCCTGCTCGGCTTCCTCGCGCGTCACGTTCGCCCAAGCGAACTCGGTGACGATGCGGTCGACCATGAGGTCGTGCTTGGCGAGGTTGAAATACGGTCGCATGTAGTTGATGCCCTCGTCGCGCAGTTCGGGCATGTTCGCGCCGATCACGACCGGGTAGTTCGCCACCACCGGGCAGTTGAAGTGATTGTCGGCATCTTCCACGAGATTGTCTTCGTAGCTCACACAGGGGTAGAAGATGTTCGTGATGCCCTTGTTGAGGAGCCATTTGATGTGCCCGTGCACAAGTTTGGCCGGGTAGCAGATGTTCTCGGAGGCGATCGATTCTATGCCCGTCTCGAACAGTTCGTGGCTCGAACGGCCCGAGATGACCACCTTGAACCCGAGATTGGTGAGCAACGTGAACCAGAACGGGTAGTTCTCGTACATGTTGAGCACGCGTGGAATACCTATTTCACCGCGGGTCGCCTTTTTGTCGGTGAGCCTGCGGTAGGCGAAGGCGCGCCTGTACTTGTAGTCGTAGAGATTCGGGCGGTCGCTCCTCTTGCGTTTCGCATCGCCGCCGCGTTCGCAGCGGTTGCCGGTCACATAGCGCGAGCCGTCATGGAACGTGGTGATCGTGAGCTTGCAGTGGTTCTGGCATAGCTTGCACACGTCACGTTCAGTCGTCATGGACAGCTCGTCGAGGGCGGTGCCGCTCAGAATGCCCGAGATCGTGTGATTCACGCCGTCGACCGACGCGACATGCACCCCGGCCTCATCGGTGTCGCCATCCGTGTCGTCGGCGATGTCGTCGTAGTGCATGCGGGCGGTGAGCGCCGCACCGTACGCGCCCATGAGTCCGGCGATGTTCGGACGCGTCACCTCGCGCTCGGTGAGCAATTCGAATGCGCGCAAGACGGCGTCGTTGAGGAACGTGCCGCCCTGTACCACCACCGTGTCCCCGAGCTCGCCCGAATCGCGCAACTTGATCACCTTGTAGAGCGCGTTGCGCACGACGGAATAGCACAGGCCGGCTGCGATGTCTTCGATGCTGGCGCCTTCCTTCTGCGCCTGCTTGACACTCGAATTCATGAACACCGTGCATCGCGAGCCTAAATCCACAGGATGCTCGGAATTCAGGGCGGCCTGCGTGAACTCCTCGATCGTGAGCCCCATCGAGCGGGCGAAGGTCTGCAGGAAGGAGCCACAGCCCGACGAGCAGGCCTCATTGACGGCGATCGAGTCGATCACGCCGTCGGTGACCGCCAGATACTTCATATCCTGACCGCCAATGTCAATGACGGCGGTGACGCCCGGGCTCACCATTTCGGCGCCACGGTAATGCGCCATCGTTTCGACCACGCCCTCGTCCAAATGCAGGCCCGTGGTGATCAGTCCCTCGCCATAGCCGGTCGCGCAGGAACGTGCGATCCAGGCATCGTCCGGCAATTCGGACTGGATGCGTTTGACGATCTCGATCGCCGCAGTCAACGGGCTGCCATCGTTCGTCGCATACGACGACCACACGATCTCGCGGTCATCGTTGACCAAGGTCGCCTTGATCGTCGTGGAACCGGCGTCGATGCCCAGGAAGTGCGGGCCACGGGCTCCCTCGAGCGTGCCCACATGCACATGCTCGCGGTGATGACGCGCATTGAACGCGTCACGGTCGGCCGCGGTGTCGAACAGCGGCGGCATCGTGGCCGTGTTCGACGGCAGGTTCTTCAGATCCTCCAACGCGTTGATAATGTCGTCGAGCGACCGTGCCGGGTACTCGTCGGCATGCTCGAGCTGGCCCGGCTCACCAACGGCGAGCGCCGCACCGTAGGCGACATACAGGTGCGCGTCGGTTGGGGTGATGAACTCGTCCACCTTGCCGTCGAGTGCGCGGCGGAACGCCTCCCGCAGCTCGCTCATGAAGAACATCGGGCCTCCCAGGAACACGACGGTGCCGTGAATGGGACGACCCGAAGCCAGGCCGGCGATCGTCTGCGTGGCCACGGCGGTGAAGATCGACGCGGCAAGATCGGGCTTGGCGGCACCGTCGTTGATGAGCGGCTGCAGGTCCGTCTTCGCGAACACACCGCAGCGCGATGCGATCGGGTACAGCGTCTGGTAGTCCTTCGCCATCTCGTTAAGCCCGGCGGCATCGGTGTCGAGCAGCGTCGACATCTGGTCGATGAACGCGCCGGTGCCACCCGCACACGAGCCGTTCATGCGCTGTTCGGGGGTTGGTTTCAGGTACGTGATCTTCGCATCCTCACCACCGAGTTCGATAATCACATCCGCCTGCGGGATCGCCTCGTCGATCGCACGCGTCTCCGCGATCACCTCCTGCACGAACGGCACATGCACGGCATCGGCGAGCGCCAAGCCGCCCGAACCGGTGATGGCCAGATGCACGGGCTCATCCGCGCGACCAAGCTCGGCCAAACGGGCGCGCACATTTTCAAGCAATTCCTCCATTGCGGCGCGCACGTTCGCATGATGACGCCGGTAGTCCGCAAACAGCGGCTCATCAAGCGAATCATCGAGCACCACGGCCTTGACCGTGGTCGAGCCGATGTCAAGGCCAATGCGGAGTGTGGAAACATCAGCGGAATCGAACGTGTTCGGCATCGTGTTGCTCGGACGAACCATCAATAACCTCTCTCACATGCCAATATCGGCTATTTTCCGCCATTTTTACGACTTCAATCGGGTTTGGATCCCCTCCGTCGCCCCGCGTATTACAATCTCTCCAGTGTAGTGGTGCCTAGGTACGTTTCACTGCGCTTGCGGCAACATATTCAGGCTCCGATCACAGGCGGCCGTCTGCCAGAACAATCGGACTACCACCGCCCAGTTGCGACAAACCAGTGCAGGCATACACGGAGTAATCACCCTGAGATCCCCCTCAATATGACAAACCAGTGCGCGAGCGTATGCATATGTCACGGAGGCGGGGCAGCACCGTGAGAAATCTGCACATATCTGCACTGGTTTGTCACAGATATCGCCGCCAAACGTGATTAATCCGCGCATATTTGCACGGGTTTGTCTCACTGTCTCACTGTTGCGCGAGCGGCACTCCCGCAGCCAGCAGTTTGCGCTTGAACACCGCGGGACTATAAGTGTCGCGTACACGGAACCGCACAATACTGGACACACCACAGCGTTCGAGCAAATGCTCACGCCGCCGCTCGTCGTCCACGCACTCCTCCACCGTTCTGCCGCCCGTCATCTCGGGATTCACGTATTTCTCGCGACCGTCGAGCTCGCCCACAATGAGGCGGCCGTCGGGCAGAATCCACAGATAGTCGCTGTACGCGCGCCGCCCAGTGTCGGGATCGACGAACTCATGCTGGAGAACGGGTCGCTCAATCCCCTCCTCGATCATCACCGCGAGCGCCCGCGCCTCGCCTCCATTCGCGCACAACGGCGACGCATACTCGAGCGCGCGCCACACATAGGGCTCGCAGTCACCGAGCTGCCGGAGTTCATGCGCGATCTGTTGTTTCGTCACTTGCCTGCGCAAGGCACAGCTCGCCGCAATGACCGCATTGACGAAACCATAGTCGCGCATGATCTCGGCCACTGTGCAGGCGAACGACGGCACGCGCACACCGTCCACCACGACCGCAGTGCATTCCTTGCGGTATTCGCGGACGATCCAGGAAGACGACTGTGTTCGCCGCTTGGTCACGATCACCTTGAGAGCATTGCCATGCAAGCTGATGTCGTGGTCTATTCTGTGCGCGCAGGCTGCTTCAAGGCCGCCGAAAACCCATGCCGGGTATTGCAGATTCAACGCGCGCGTCATGTGCCGGTTCCGCTCGAACGCGCCGAGACGTTCCCAGTATTCGCGGCGCACGAACAATCCGCGGGCGGGACTCATCACATCACCCGCGCCCACACGCCGCAGCAAAGCGCAGCGGAGCGAATGTGCGGGCATCACCACGCACCTTCGCTCCTGTTCCGCCATGTCGAGCGCATGCTCGACCTCCATGTTGCTGCGCATATCTGCAGACTATGCGCCAGCAACGCCCGCGTAAAGCCGTGCGGGGCATTGTGGATAACGTGGGCTGAATGTGCAGATTGGCACATTTCATCTGCGTACACTGGAATATGATGTGGGATTGGAGATGGCATGAGCGAGAACGACGACAATAAGACACAGCCGATTCCGGTGGGGGTCTCGCAGATTCCTGCGCAATCAGACTATGCGGCACCTTCATATATGCCGGCGAACGGAGGGCAGAATGGGAACCGGCGCAGGAAAAGGTGGCCGATAGTCGTGGCAATCATCACCGTGGTGGCGATCGTGGGCGGCGTGGTCGGCGGCATCATCTACAAGAACAAGCATGACGAGGCGTATGCGCGCTGCCAGACGGCGGTCAGCGAATTCAGCGAGGCACGCAAGGCGCTGCTCGACACGACGAGCGATTCGCCGGCGTTGCAGAAGCTGGTGCGCAATGCGCTCGGCGTCGACAAGATTCTCGACGCGGCAGCCGATGCGGCGAGCGCGGCGGAGGGCACCGTGGCACAGCAGGGGTGTGCGGCGAACGCGACGATCATACAGCTCAATCTCGTGGCGAACACGCTGAACAGTGCAACCGAATCATTGCGCAAATCGACCGCGCAGATCGTGCGCGGTGCCTCTGCAGACACAGATACCACTGGCGACGAGTCGGAATCTGCGGCGTCTTCCGATACCGAGGACGTCGCGCAGGCCAAGAAGAATCTGCAGGAGGCCATAGACCAGGGGCGCGCGCTGCTCGACACACTCAAGCAGCGGTATGCGGATTCCGCGGTCGGCAGGCAGCTCACCGCGGGATTCGAATCGGCGCTCGACCTCGCCCAGCAGAAATTCGACGAGTCGGGCATCAAGGATTCGCGTTATTACAAGGCGGCGCAGGCCACGCTCGACGAAGCGACGAACGCGGTGAACGCATGGATTGACCGGCAGACGCAGAAAGTGGACTAGCTGGCGTCGCCTTCGCCAGCGGCACGCTCCTTGCCGTAGATCTCGGGAATGAAACGCTCCTGGTCGTGCAGCTTCGCCCACACCACCGGCTTGCCCTGCCTGAACGACTCCTGCACGTCGAGAATGCGCTGGTTGCGCGAACCGCGGAACTGCAGCAGTGAATCGTGCAACGTCTTGATATAGCGGCCGTCGACGAGAATGTCGATCTCATGCAGCAGGTCGAGCTTGTCTTGCGTCTCGCCGTCGCGCATGAGCTCCTCCCATGTATAGCCGGTCCAGCACCAGATGTCTTTCGTATGGCCGAAACGCTCGCGGATCTTGCGCGCGAGCGGCAGCAGCACGCCGGTGTTGAGCAGTGGTTCGCCGCCGAGGAACGTGATGCCCTGCACGAAGCTCTGCGCCAGGTCGTCCATGATCTGCGCCTCGAGCTTGTCGTTGTATTCATGACCGGCTTGGAAATCCCAGATTGACGAGTTGTAGCACTCCACGCAGTGGAACGGGCAGCCGGAGACGTATAGCGAGCAGCGGATGCCTTCGCCGTCGGTCATGAGGAAGCGCTTGTAGTCGGCAATCATGTTGTGGCTCATGCGATTCGTCCACTGCCCGGGCTTCGGATTGTTCGACATCGGCGTCGGGATCGCCGGCCCGCGCCCCGTCTCACCGGCCGCAAAGTCGTGCAGTCTCGGCGTCCCCGTGCTTCGCCACGTGCCGTTCGTGGAATCATTCATGTTTGCAGCCTCTGCCATGCCAGCTTCCTTCCCTGCCATCCAAGTATATGTGGTAGATGCGCCCCGTATATGTGCCGTAGATGCGATATGTGCCCCATCGACTCGCGTTCGTTCGTTTGCGTACGCTTGCACTCCCCCTTGCGTAAAAAAGGGACAAATCAAGGGGCTAGATGTCCCAAATTACGCCGGAGGACCCTCGCTTGCGTACCCTGCATCTCCCCTGCGTAACACCTCCCTCTGCGTAGAAAGGGACAGATTGGGGCACTCAGATGTCCCCAATTACGCAAATGAAAACGCCTGCGTAAGAAGGGACAGATAGGCGCCTTCGGCTGTCCCAAATTACGCAAACAAAGGACCATACAAACGTAGGACACAACGAGAAGGCGGACCCGCAGGCCCGCCTTCTCATGATCGGTGATGCTTACTCGGTCTCCTCGAACCATTCGCGCGTCTCGCCGTTACCAAGCGTGACATGCCCGGTCTCGCCGGCCATGTGCTTGACGCGGTGGGCGATCTCCTCGTGACGGCCATGCACCATCGGGCGCTGCACAGGGTTGCCTAGGTATCCGCAGGTGCGCTTGGTCACATTGCACTTGTCGGGGTCGGAATTGCCGCATTCGGGGCACTTGAAGCCCTCCTCCGTCGGCGCGAAGTCACCTTCGAAACCGCAGACGAAGCAATGGTCGATCGGCGTGTTCGTGCCGAGGTAACCGATGCCGATGTTGTAGGCGTAATCCCACACGGCCTCGAGCGCCTTCGGGTTGGCCTGCAGGCACGGGAACTCGCAGTAGTTGATGAAGCCGCCGGAGGCGTAGTACGGGAAGTCCTTCTCGTAGTCGAGCTTCTCCATTGGCGTCGGCTGCAGCCACACCGGGTAATGGAACGAGTTCGTGTAGAAGTCGTGGTCGGTGACGCCCTCGACCTTGCCGAACTTCTTGCGGTCCATGCGGTTGAAGCGGTCGGTGAGCGACTCGGCCGGCGTCGAATACACCGAATAATGGTAGCCTTCGACCTTGCTCCACTGCTTGCACAGCTCGTTCATGCGGCGCACGATGGAGAGTGCGAAGTCCTTGCCTTCCGGATCCCATGCGTGGTCGCGCATCCAATCCTTGCCGAAGAACACGGCCGTGGCCTCATACAGGCCGATGTAGCCGAGCGAGACGGTGGCACGCTCGTTGCGGAACAGCTGGTCGACATTCTCGTTGGCCTCCAGGCGACCGAAGGCGCCGTAGCGGAACAGCGTCGGGGCGTTCACCGGCGTGGCCTGCTTGCAACGCATGATGCGGAACTGCAGGGCCTGGTGCGCCACCTCCATGCGCTCGTCGAAGATCTTCCAGAAACGCTCGACGTCACCATGGGATTCGAGCGCGATGCGCGGCACGTTCACGGTCACGACACCAAGGTTCATGCGGCCGTCCTCAACGTCCTCGCCGGTCTTCGGGTCGATCCAACCCTGCAGGAACGAACGGCAGCCCATCGGAGCCTTGAACGATCCGGTGATCTTCACGATGTTGTCGTAGAACACGACGTCGGGGTACATGCGCTTCGTGGCGCATTCGAGGGCCAGCTGCTTCAGGTCGTAGTTCGGGTCACCCTTGTCGGCGTTCACACCGTGCTTGACGGTGAACACGAGCTTCGGGAAGATCGCGGTGTGGCGCTCCTTGCCCAGGCCACGGATGCGGTTGAGCAGAATGGCGCGCTGGATCTCACGGGCGAACCAGCTCGTGCCGAGACCGAAACCGACGGTGACGAACGGGGTCTGGCCGTTCGAGACACGGTTCGAGTTGATCTGGTATTCCATGGTCTGCATAGCGTCATAGATCGCCTTGCGCGTCATGATCTTCGCATAGATCTCACGAATCTGCTCGAGTTCCGGGGCATTCGTGTCGAAGGCCTCGTCGGCCGGCAGCGGGTCACGGTTCTCGAAATGCAGCCAGCGCGGCTCCTGCACCTTGAGGCCGGCCACCATGTCGCGGGCGACCTCGATCGGCGTGGAATCCGGGATCATCGCGTGCGCCATGTCGAGGTTCTTCACATAGTCGCGCTTGGCGTACTCCTCGAGCATCTCGTCGGCACGGTTGACGGTCTGGCCGCCGTACTGGGCACCGGCGATGTCTTTGATGATCTGCGTGATCTGCGTCGAGGCGGTGCCTATCGACTTCGGCGAGTCCATCATCGCGTTGCCGAGGGCGAAGCCGTGCTTGAGCATGTCGCCGAAATCAGGCAGCGAGCAGTTGTTCATCGACGTGAACGGCGAGTAATCCGCATCATGGAAGTGAATGTCGCCCTTCATATGCGCGTTGGCAACGGCATCGGGCAGCATCGAGAAGGCCGAGGCCTTCGAGACGGCGCCGGCGAGCAGATCGCGCTGTGTGGCGTAGACGTTGGAGTCCTTGTTCGCGTTCTCGCGCACCAGCGATTCGTCGCGGTTGACCAAACGGCTCACCGCTTCGTTGATATCGGTGGCCTTGGCACGCTGGATGTCTTTGTTCAGGCGGTAGTTCGTGTAGGTGCGCGCCACCTCGTACAGATGGTCCTCGATGAGCGCGTGCTCCACTAGGTTCTGGATGTCTTCGATCTTCGCAGGGCCGTTGTAGCGTTCGCGAATCTCGCCTTCGATCTGGTTCGCGATGTCGAGGATCATGCGCTCCTCCTGCGGGCCGACCTCCTTGTCGAGATCGGCGAACGCAGACTTCACGGCAACCACGATATTGACCGGGTCGAAGTCGACCACGCGGCCATCGCGCTTCTCAACCAGCACCCTGTCAGTGAACATGCCCTCGAACACGTCGTCGCCATCACCAACAACGGTTCGGCTCAGTGTGTCACCCAGAATCTGAGTCTCCATCGATACCTCCAGAACGCTTTCGCTTATGTATTATGGTTGAGGTCGCAATCACGCAGACGTGACTGCCATCTCATTCGCCTCTACGAGCTTACACACATAGCCGACACTAGATGTAGTGCGAAACACCGTATAAAAGACCAACATGTTGTGTTTCCCTTGGAAATCCGACCAAAAATCGATGTGTGAGAAAGCTCACGGTTTTTCGGATTACGCCACTCGCGTGAGATGCCCGGATGGCGTGAACCGTTCGAAACTGCGGCGTGTTCCGGCGTGTTCCAATCGGCCTGAGATTGCGATTCGCAACACGCCGCGGGAGCGGGCTTTACTAAATTCACGAACGGGAGGAATCTAGACTCATGGTTTTCAACAACGGATACCAAACCGGGTATCGACAGGGCTATGCACCCGCGCCAGCGGCCGGGTCGAATGAGCTGCCGCGCATGGCGGCGCAGACGACCGCGGAGAACCCGTGGCCGGTGAGCATGGTGAGCCAGAAGTTCCACAGCGCGGTCGAACGATGGCCCGCCGTGTGGATGGAGGGGCAGATCATCGAGATCAACACACGACGCCCAGGGTCGGCCTATCTCACGTTGCGCGACAACGACCAGGACGTCTCGATGAGCGTGCTCGGCTTCGGCGCCTTCGCCCAGATGGCGCGCGACTACAAGCAGGGCGATCGCGTGGTGGTGCACGGCAAGGCCGATCTGTACGTGAAGAGCACACGGTTGAGCCTGCGCGCCGACATGATCAAGCGTGTGGGCGCCGGCAATCTGCAGGAGCAGATCAACCAGCTGCGCATGCGGCTCAAGGGCGAGGGCCTATTTGATGAGAGCCGCAAGGTGGCATTGCCGGAGTTTCCGAAGAACATCGGGTTGATCTGCGCCCCGCAGGCACGCGCGGAAGGCGATGTGGTGATGAATGTGAACCTGCGCTGGCCGGGTGTGCGGTTCACGATTGTGCACGCCCATGTGCAGGGCGAGCAATGCCCGCCGGACATCGTCTCGGCGATCCAGCAACTCGACGCCGACCCGAATGTGGACGTGATCATCGTCGCGCGCGGCGGCGGCAGCTTCGAGGACCTCATGGGGTTCTCCGACGAGCGCGTGGTGCGTGCCACGGCGGCCTGCGCGACGCCGATCATCTCGGCGATCGGCCATGAGGACGACTGGACACTCATCGATCTGGCGGCCGACGTACGCGCCTCCACACCGACCGATGCCGCCAAGCGCGTCGTGCCGGACGTGCGCGAGCAGCAGCAGCTCATCACCGAGGGCATCAATCGCATGCGCACGTTCATCGCGAATCGCGTGGGCAACGAGGAGCGCCTCGTCGAAGGCTATGCGAACCGGCCGTCGCTGACCCAGCCGCTCACCATGCTCATTCCCCACGAACGCGACATAGCGGACGCGGTGAGCACCATGCGCAACGGTTTGCGCCGTATTGTGGACGAGGAGCAGATGCAGGTGGAGAGACTCGCCGCGACCCTGCGCGCGCTCAGCCCGCAGTCCACGCTCGACCGCGGCTATGCGGTGCTGCAGAATGCCGATGGCGTAATCATCGACGACGCCTCGCAGGTGCAGGTGGGCGACGAGCTCACGCTCACCCTGCGTCGCGGCAAGGTCGTCTCGCAGGCGCAGGCCGTCTACGATGAGTGAAAGACGAACACCAAGGAAACGAATACCGAACGGGAGGAATGACATGGCGGAAGATATGGAGATCACCGAAGTGAGCGAAACCGAACCGCAGGCCGCATCGAGTCTGAGTCAGGAGGAGCGTGAGCGCATCGCACAGCTGCCGTACGAGCAGGCACGCGATGAGCTCATCCAAGCGGTGCGTGCACTTGAGAACGGAGGCCTGAGCCTTGAGGACTCGATGAAGCAATGGGAGCTCGGTGAGGCACTCGCGCAGCGCGCACAGTCGTTGCTGGGCACCATTCGTGCCAAGCTCGACGCCGCCCAGCAGGCGCAGGCGCAGACGGCGAACACAGCAGGCACCCAGTCGAATCTGGAATCCTGATCAGCGACGCAGGCCGGAGACGTCCACCGTGGCGAGCAACGCGCGGTGGTCCGAACCGGGGATCGTCAGCGAGTTGACCTGCCCGATGGTCATGCCCTTGCTCGTCACAATGTGGTCGATTCCGGCGAACGCGGGCAGGTACTTCCTGTCCGCCGGCCAAGTGAACACCAGTCCGTGACCGCTCACCTCGGCGGCATCCTGGAAACGGGTGCCGAGCATATCGCGGAACACGGCGTGGTCCCAAGTGGAGTTGAAATCTCCCATCAGAATATAGTCGGTGTCAGGGTGTTCGTTGAGCTGCTTGAGTTCGGCGATTGACCTGCTCCATTTCTCGAATCTGCCATCCGTGGGCGACTGCGTGTGCACGGAGACGAACCGCACCGGAATCGCCCCGTTGTCGAAGCCCACTGTGCCGCCGGGCATGTAGGAGGCGATGGAATCGACGTCGGTCTGGCTCGGATTCTCGAACGGCAGCGCAGAGAACAGCGCGTTGCCGAAATAGCCGTCGGCGCTCGAGGTCTGCGAATACGGCAGCAGCTGCGAGATGCCGGCCGCCTCAAGGTGCTTGAGGAAGTCCGGCGTGGTCTCCTGCAGCGCCAGCACCTCCACATGATTGTTTCGCACGGCGTTCACGATTGCGGTGGCATCGGCGTGCCCCTTGTACACATTGCAGGTCATCAGGCGCGCCACGGCGTCGGCGGTGTCGGCACGTGGCAGCGACTGCGAAGACAGCGCGCTTCCCGAAAGCGGGGTGCCGTTATGGTAGAACGGCAGCTGCCAGCACACTTGGATTACCAGGCACACACCAGCCACAATCGCGGTGACCCAGCGCGTGGAGATCAACGCCAACACCAATGACACCACCGACACAATGGCGAACCATGGCGTGGCGGCGAGCACGACAGACACGTATGGCAACGTCTGCAAATCGACCGGCAGCAACCGCAACGCACAGCTGCAGAGCGACGCCAACGCCAATAAGCCGGCAATAGCCCCCAACACTCTGTGTTTGCGCATAATCGCCATATCCATGCTCCATTCCCTTGTCGCCGACTCGACCGCCCTCCCGGCTATGTTCCGCTTCTGCGTGCCAAGCCTAGCCGATGCGTGTCACGAGCGGCATCGTCCGATGAGATGATTTCGCTTGGAATCGGTTCGCCGTGTCGAATACCGTGCGTCGTGTTGTATAATGGTCATTCGTTGCCCTGGTAGCTCAGTGGATAGAGCACCGCTCTCCTAAAGCGGGTGTCGCGCGTTCGAATCGCGTCTGGGGCACTTTGTTTTTCCGACGTCGCATGCCGTGAATTCGAGATACACGCGTGCCGCGCGCCCGTCATGCAGTAGAGTCGCTAGAAAACACGCCGACGAAAGAGGCTGGCATGGCGATTGAGGCACATTGCGGCACGCTGAGCGCACTGACGCTCGCACTCCCCCGTTCCTGCGCGGTTCCCGAGTCCAGGGGAATGCTGCCGAAAGGCATGTTCGTGGCCAAAGTGGCCGTCTCGGCGAAAACCAAACAGCATCTCATCCATGCCATCGACGGCATCACGATGCTCGCCATTCTGCGCGCCGCAAACACAGGCGTGGAACAGGGGCGCCGCATTCCCGAAGTGCTGGTGATCGGCCTGCGACTCGCCGACGACGTCGAGGAGGTGCCGCACGACATCGTTGAGCTCATTCAGGCACAACGCAAATCGGGCATCGTGTTCGTCTGCGTGCGCGACGCGGAATTCGAAGGCGCCATGCGCGAGGAAGCGTGTTTCGTCGTGCGTCGCCCATTGAGCGAGCGCAGTGGGCATGCACCCACATTCCATGAATTCGCGAGCGCATGGATCCCCTCCGGCGAAGCCATGCTGGAGATCGCGGATGCCGCGGCCACCACCGACGACCTGTGGGATTCGCTGTGTTCGCAGGTGATCTTCGGCAGCACGGATTTCGCCGATCTTGACGCGCGTATCGTGCGCGCGAGCAGAATCGCCCAATTGCGCACGCAGATCGCCAAACTGGAGGGCGACCATGCTAGGGCGAAGACGCAGGAGCGGCGCAACGAGGCGCATGCCAAGCTGCGCAAGGCCCGCGCCCAGCTCGAGTCCCTCGAACAGTTGTAGCCGAGTCGCGCCCATTCAACGGCGCAACGAGGCCACGAAATCGCCCAGACGCTCGAATCCGACCTCCAGATCGCTCATCGATGCGGCATAGGAGAGCCGTACATGCGTGCTGCCAGTGGCCGGTCCGAAATCACCGCCCGGCGTCAACGCCACATGGGCCTCATGCAACGCGCGTTCGCAGAAGGTCTGCGCATCGAGGCCGGTGGAGCCGATGTTGAAATACGCGTAGAACGCTCCGTTCGGCACCACTTCCAACGGCAGCCCGATGCGGGCGAGAGCGTCCACCACGAATGCCCGTCGCTCCAGCAGTTCCTGCCGGCGCTCCTCGCATATGCGCAGCGACTGCGGTGTGAAGCAGGCCAATGCGGCGTACTGCGACGGCGTATGGGCGCCAAGGAAGAAGTTCGTGGCCAGATTGTCCACCGCCTCCAAAGCGAACTCGGGAACCACCATCCACCCCAAACGCCAGCCGGTCATGCCGAAGAACTTCGAGAAACTGCCGCACACCATGGCTTCGGGGTCGACGGCGAGCGTCGACTCCACACGGCTGCCGTCTGCCTCCACGTCGGTCAGGTCCAAATAGGTCTCGTCCACAATGCGCCATGCGCCATGGTGTGCCGCGTACGCGCATACGTCACGCAACACATCGGGCGCAATCGTGGTGCCGGTGGGGTTGGAGGGCGACGTGATCATCACCGCGCGTGTACGCTCGCTCCAGTATTGCCGGACGAGCGGCAGATCAAGGTGGAATCGCGTCGCCGCGGACGTGGGCACGTCGACCACCTTGCCGCCGAAGGACCGCACCAGCTCGCGGTTCGACGGGTACGACGGGTCGGCGATGATCACCTCGTCGCCCTCGTCGACGCTCAAGGCGGTCGCCAGCAGCAGTGCCGCCGAACCTCCTTCGGTGATCACGATGCGTTTCGAATCGACTTCGATGCCATGCGCCGTCCGATAGAACCGCGCGATCGCCTCACGGAGTTCCGGCAATCCCATGGAATCCGAGTACGGCAGTGGACGGCCGTCATACAGGTCGCGCATCGCCTCACGCACCGGTTCCGGCGCACCGTAATCGGGTTGCCCCAGACTGAGGTTGATCACAGCGACGCCTTGCGCACGCAGACGCTTCGCCTCATTGCTGATTCGCATGCCCATGAACGGTCTGGCCAATGCCGCGCGTTTCGCAAACGGCGGCCGCATGTTCTGCCGTTGCGAATCCTTCACCTGTTCGCTTGCACCTGTCATATGACACTCCTTCGCCCTGAGCTGCTCACTGTTGCCCAGTATCTGCCGTTTCGCCGCCGTTTTCAACCGCTCCCTCTACGGGCGCATCCAGAATCTGCGATGCCAGCGATTGCAGGCGCGCGTCACGCGACTGCCGTCCCAGTTCGCATTCCCATACGTCGATCACCCGCCAGCCCATGGCCCGCAGCTGCTCGTGCTGGGCTCGGTCACGCTCGCGGTTGCGCGTGAGCTTGGCCGTCCAGAATTCCACGTTCGACCCCGGCATCTTGAATTTCGGGCAGCCTTCATGCATATGCCAGAAGCAGCCGTTCACGAAGACGATCGTGTGGTATTTCGGCAACACGATGTCGGGATGGCCCGGGTAACGCCTGTCGTTCTTGCGGAATCGGAATCCCCGTGCGAACAGATAGCTGCGCACGAGCCGCTCTATCGACGTGTCCTTGCCGCGGATGCGCGACATCGTGTAGCTGCGCGTGCCTCGCGCGTATTTGGAATCGCCGGAATCTGCAGATGTGCCCACGCCACCATTATCACCGGCCCCGCGGATCGCCGAACGCACACGATTTCTTCACATAGTGAGCAGACTTCGCCGTTCGCATACCGTTTCGCGGACGATTCATGCAACCGTGACAATATGGAACGACAATATGGTGGAGGGAAACATAAGGAGGCACCGTGGGATTACGTAATCGACACACCCAGCCGGTGTATTACAACGAACTGTACGATATTGAGGATTTCATTGGCACGAGCTGCCTGAACAACGACGATCTGCATGCACCCACGTTCCTTTGGGATTCATCGATCTGCGAGGAGTCGCGTGACGACGACGCCGAGCGTCTGGGCACGCCGGTGGCGCCCGCGGACGAAGCGGAGACGGTGATGACGCTGTCGATGCAATGGTATTTCGACTCGCTCGCCGCCATTGTGCCGGGTGCGCAACGCACGGGTGACGGCATCGAGATGCCGCTTCGCGATATGCCCACCTTCCGCATTGATTCGCAGGCACTGCAGGGGGTGAGCTGCGTGGTGGGCAACGCGGTGGCGAGCAACCATTGGCTCGACGCCGTGAACAATCTGGCACGCGCGCTCGAAATCACCGCCGAGTTCCTCAACAACTGCGCCGATCGCGACAACGAGGGCCTGGATTTCCTCAAAGACACGATCATGCAGGTGCAGGTGTACATGGATTCCGTGGCCCGCAATGCAAGCCCGGACGTCGCGGCCACCGCGCTGCGCCGCATCACCGACGTCGCCTGCAGTAAATACTTCCATTTGAACGCCACGAAGATGATCGAGCTGCTCTCGTGCACGCTCTCCTTCGCCTGCTACGACGACACACGCGTGCTCGCCTACGAGTCGCTGGAACGCGCAGTGGAATACATGCGCGCGAATCTCGACGAGATGGATCATTTCGACACCCCGTCCGGCTCCTCGCATGCCAGGAACGCGGGTGACGGGGCATCGCCCAACGGAAGCGACCCGCATGCACAGACCGCTCCCACCGACGATATTGCCCAAGTGAACGAGCAGTTCGAGCAGATGATGGCCGCCGAGTTCAATGCCGACGACGACCTCGGCATCGTAGTGCCGCACGCTGATTCGGACGATGAGATGGCGCTGAATCTGACGTTGGATCCGGAGGCCTTCAATCGCCGTCTGCATATCTACGCACGTGAGCAGTTCGAACAGGCAGTGCAGTTCCTGCGCCACGACCTGCTGCGCATCAGCGGCGACGATGCGGCGGCCGACGATTTGCTGCGCGACCACACCGACATGGAACCGTTGGCCGATATGCTGGCGCTTCGGCTCATCAGCACGAAGCGCTTCCATGAACTGCTGAGCCTGGCGATTCGCATCGAACGCGAACGGCCGAACCAGCAGATCATGCTGTTCCCGGAGACGCTGGTGCCCTACCAGTGGGATTCGATTCGCGAGATCGCACTGCAGGGCATCGACAACCGCGACGAGCTCAAGCGCATCTACCGCGAACGCATCGTCGAGGCCTACGACCCGAGCGATACGCGCGCATTGGCGAATCTGCACGCCCTATGCAGCGAGGCGGGCGACTGGGACGAGCAGGTGCGCCAGATCGTCAAGGAATATGCGAACGGCGAGGGACGCTACGCGCGCAACGTGATCTACGAGCAGATGCTCATCGCCGAGGACATGGTCGAGGAGGCCGTCGAATACGTCGAGCATTTCCCCGAGGCCAAGGAGGATCTCGCACTGCTGCTGTGGTGACGCATCGGCATGGGTGCCTCAGGGCGTCTGGGCTCAGCGGCGCCGTCCGGTGCGCTTGCCTCCCACGCCTCCACGGCCTGCCGGCCCCCATGGGCCTTCGCCAGCTGCCTTGAGCGTGCCCAGGTGGTGGCGCATTGCCACGAGCATGATATGGGCGTCTTCCAGCCCCAAATGCCGTTCATGGCTGTTGCCGTCAAGCGCTCCTTGGCGTTTCGCATACGCTTCTAGGGTGTTGTCGCCGTGCGGGTGGCCGGGCGAGGGAACGGAGCCGGCATCCCAATGGCGGCTCATCGGCATCGTGTCGAGAATGGTGATCTCGCTGTTGCGGTATGCCTCGGCGTAGCCTTCCACGTTCGCCATGAAGAACCGGTGTTCGAAGGTGGCGTTGTGCGCCACATACGGTTGTTGTATGAGCCGTTCCAGCAACGCCTGCTGCATGCGCGGCCATTCGTCGAAGATGGGCTCGCCCGCGATTTTCGTCACGTCAATGCCCGTCAGCTGCGCGATGAATGGGTTCGCCACCTCAGCACAGCGCAGCGGCACGCCGAACGACAGGCGCGACTGGTCGTATGCACCATCCGCGGCATAGTCGGTCTCGGTGTAGACGTCACGTGCTTTCGCTTCCTCCGGCGCCGGCGTTTGCAGATTCATGCGCTCGAAGCCGACGTCGATGATGTAGTCGCGCCATGCGCTTGTGCCCGTGGTCTCTATGTCTATGCCGAGCACCGCGTCCACATCGCGTCCCGGCAGATATGCCATGCGCCAGTCATACTGGCTGTCCGAACGTCTTGGAGCCGCCGGACGGCTCGTCTGCTCCGATTCCTCGGACAGCACCTTGTCGTCGGTGAATGACGACAGACTCGCCTGCTGCACCATCTGCGACCCCGCCTTGCGCTGGTTCATCGCATGGTTGCGCCGTTGCGCACGCTCCTGCGCAAGTTGGGCGGAACGGTCCACGATCTCGCTCGCATGGGCGTCCTCATTGCCGTGCAGCATAACGAAGGCGGTGCCATGCTCGAATCTGCGCTCCACATTCCATAATCTGCGCGCCTTGCCCTGCTCTATGATCAGCGTGATCTCGTCGTTGAGCCTGCGATTGGCGTACGCAAGCCCACGGGCGAGCCGGAACGAATCGAGATTGCGGTCGAAGTCGCCCATGAACACGCTCGTCACGTTCTCGAGAATCGCCTCGAGCCGCTCGCGAATCGCATAGTCCTGCATGAGCAGGGCATGCGCGTCGTACTCGTCATGCACCAGGTCGAGTCGGGCTCCGGCGCCCACGCCCGCAACGAAGTCGAGCGAGCGCACCCAATCCCAATCGATGATGCGGTCGTCGGCGTCGCGCTCCATCACGGCCGCCCATTGCGTCACGTCGTGTTTGCTCGCCTCGAGCCACTGCGTATTCTGTTCGTAGGTCATGTGTTCATCGTAGGCCAATCATGCCCGATTGTGTAGCACGGGAAGGCGTTGTGGATATCTCGGCGCATTCGTGCACCTGTGGATAACGAAACGGGGCCGCCCACCGTATGTGGACAGCCCCGTGGATAACCTCTTCCTCACAGCTCGAAGCCAAGCTCCTTGGCAGCCTGCGTGGGCACCGGATCCTGCGCCCAGAAGTCCTCGAGATTCTCGACCGTGGTGAGCGAGCGGATCTCCGCCTGGTCTATGTACAGCTCGCCGCTCAAATGGTCGGTCTCATGCTGGAAGATGCGCGCCGGCCAGCCATGCAGGTGTTCCTCGTGCTCCTTGCCGTCCTCATCATGCCAATGCGCGATGATGTCGAGGTAACGTTTGCGCACCGCCTGGTAGCCGTCGAAGCTCAGGCACCCTTCGTAGAAGGAGCGCGTCTTCTCACCTGCGGGGCGATACACGGGATTGATGATCGCATGGAACGGGAACTCCGCTATCTCGCGCGGATCGCCGTCATCATCGCCGTTCGCGTGGTCCTCCACCACCGCAATGGCAAGATTGAGACCGATCTGCGGACCGGCCAGACCCACTCCCGGTGCGTCGAGCATGGTCTTGTGCATCGTCTCGATGAGCTTGTGCAGCGTATGCTTGCTCAGCTGGCCGTCGTAGCGCACGCACTGCTCACGCAGCACGGGCTCGCCCGCTTCGACTATGGGCAGCACGCCGTCCCTCGCGGACTTGAGCAGACGTTCGACATCCGCATTGAGCTCGATGTCGACATGGTTCTTCTTTCCGAACATGTTCAGACCTTCCTGGAATTCGCTGATTGACGTGCGCTCACAATGCGAGCTCGTCGGCGACGATCTGCGCCAGACGCGCAGTGATCTCGTCGGCCTGTTCCTGCGTGGCGGCCTCGGCCATCACACGCACGAGCGGTTCGGTGCCGGACGGCCGCAGCAGCACACGGCCCGTGTCGCCGAGCAGCTCCTCCTCGCGGGCGACGGCTTCGAGCACGGCCTTGTTCGTCTTGGCTGCCATCTTGTCGACATTCGGCACGTTGATGAGCTGTTGCGGCAGCTGCGGGAAGTCGGCGGCGAGCTCTTTGAGGGACTTGCCCGACTTCACCACCTCGTTGCACAGCGTGAGCGCGGTGAGCGTACCATCACCCGTGGTCGCGAACTCGCGGTTAATCACATGGCCGGACTGTTCGCCGCCCAGACTGTAGTCGCCGCGCAGCATCTCCTCGAGCACATACCGATCGCCGACGTTCGTCTGCACGGTGTCGATGCCCATCTCCTTCAATGCGAGCTTGAGCCCCAGATTGCTCATGACGGTCACGACGAGCGTATCGTGGTTGAGCTTGCCCTCGCGCTTCTTGGCACGGGCGAGAATGCCCATGATCTGGTCGCCGTTGACCATGTTGCCTTCGGCATCGGCGGCAAGGCAGCGGTCGGCGTCACCGTCGAAGGCCACGCCGAGGTCGGCGCCCGAGGCCCTCACCATCGCCTGCATCGACTCCGGGTGCGTGGAGCCGGCGTTCTTGTTGATGTTGTAGCCGTCCGGCGAGGCGTTGATCACAATGACGTCGGCGCCTGCGCGACGCAACGCCTCCGGGGCCACCACTGAGGTGGCACCGTTGGCGCAGTCGGCCACCACCTTGAGGCCCTTGAGTGGCTGCTCGGTGCCTTCCGGCGCGATGGCGGACACGAGATGGTCTATATACAGATTCGTCGCGGTCGTCGTATCGTGGCTCACACGGCCCACTCCGGCACCCGTGGGGCGCTCCCAGTCCTGGCCGAGCACCGACTCGATCTCGTCTTCCTTCGTGTCGGGCAGTTTGAACCCGCCGCGCGCGAAGAACTTGATGCCGTTGTCGGGCATCGGATTGTGCGAGGCGGAGATCACGGCACCCATCTCCACATTGAGCACGCTGGTGAGGAAGGCGACACCCGGCGTGGGAATGATCCCGGCGTCGATCACGTCGAATCCGCCGGCGCTCATGCCGGCGGCCAGGGCATGCGACAGAAAATCACCGGAAACACGTGTGTCACGGCCGATCAGGGCACGGTGCCGGTTCGTCTCGCGACCACCGTCGTCGCCGAGCACACGGACCGCCGCATCCCCCAAATCCAAGGCCAACTGGGCGGTGAGATCCCGATTGGCAAGCCCTCGAACACCGTCGGTTCCAAACATACGCGGCATATGCATCCTCTATTCCATTTCGCGCATTCCTATATTCCGTTCCAGTCTACGTCACCAGTGCCCCTTTCACCGCGCATCATTCGTCATGGATGCGCTGTACCCGTGTGTGCAAGTATGCGTTTGCCGTCTGTGGCACACCCTGATGCGATACATACGTGCGAATATGATCTTATTCGTCTTATCTCCATGCCCCTCCATATGACGAACACGTGCGCTTGCACACAGAGTTGTCATATTTGCAGACTCCTTGCGCTACATTCCCGTATATGCGCGCACGTCTTCGTCGCATTGGGGGCTTCCAGTTATGATTAATCCGTGCGTCGATGCATGTGTCTGTCACGTTCGAAGGCCCAAATGAGTCATGAGACTATTCTGAGACTATTCACTGACTTGCCGTATCCACCGAATATCAACAATACGGAGGGGATGAGTCCCGCGGCCCATCCCCTCCCATGCCCAGCGCATCACCGGGCGGATTCACCAATCGATGCGTTGAAATCGCTCACCATACGGGTGCGATGCGATGCCTCGACATTGGCCTTGACCATGCGCAGCAGCGCGTTGTCGGCATCCTGGTGCGCGGCGAGCCAGCGGTCCCCGGCCTCGACGAGCTTGGCCGGGTCGGCGTATGCCGGGTACAGGTCGCCAATGAGCACTTCGCTCATATGGAAGGTCTTGTTCTTCCAGATCCAGTCGATTGCCTCGAAGTAGGCATCCACATAACCGTCGGCGAGATCGGCGTCATGGGTGCCGGAGAAGCCGCGAGCCACCTCCTCGAGCTGGCTGTTGGTCAGCTCGTCGTTGTGCAGCGCCTGGTCGAACGCCCAGTCCTTCGATTCCTTGCTGTGCAGCGAGGCGCGCGTGCCCACGGCGAACTCGCGGTTCTCCGTGGTGTCGCGACGCTTGAGCTCGGCGTCGATGTCTGCCTGCTTGATCGCATTGATCGAAGCGAGCGCGTGCATGATCGACCAACGGAAGTTGTTGTCGAGCTCGAGTCCTTCGAACACGAGCGAACCAGAGAGCAAGCCACGCACGGTGTCGGCGAACTCGCTATCGCCTTCCACGCCATAGGTGAGGTAGGCGCTCACGAGCTGGAACTGCTCGTCGGAGCCTGCCTTGGCCTGCTTGGCGAGCGCGAACAGCTCGCTGGCCACATGCTTGGCGATTCGGTCGCGCTGCTTGGCGTCGGTGTAATGCCAGACGGTCGTCGAAAGCATGGCGAGCGCATACCGGAACGTCGTCGACTCGGTTTCGGTGCCGAGCATCTTGAGCGTCGTGTCGATGAAGTCGGTGGCGGCCAGCTCACCGTCACGCGTCATGTCCCACAGCGACAGCCAGATCACGGCACGGGCCAGCGCATCGTCGAAACGGTACAGGTTCGCCATGGCGAAGGCGAGGCTGTCGTCGTCGAAACGAAGCTTCGTGTAGGTGAGGTCGTCGTCGTTGGCGAGCAGCAGTGACGGCTTTGCCTTGCCGGCCGCCTGTGCCACCGTGGTGTGTTCGCCGTCCACATCGAGTTCGATGCGGTCGGTGCGCACGATCTTGCCGGTCTGCGGGTCTTCATTGTAGAAGCCGATGGCCAGGCGATGCGGGCGCAGCACCGGGAACTGGGTTGGCGCGGCCTGCGTGAGCATGAGCGACGTGATCTTGCCGTCGGCATCGGCCTGAACAGCGGTGCTGATCGTGTTGATGCCCGCCTGTTCGAGCCACTTGGCGCTCCAGGTCTTCAGGTCGCGACCCGAGGTGGCCTCGAGTTCGTCGAGCAGGTCGTTCAATGTGGCGTTCGAGTATGCGTGGCGGTTGAGGTAATGGTTGATGCCCTCGAAGAACCGTTCGCGGCCCACGTATGCGACGAGCTGCTTCAGCACGGATGCGCCCTTCGCATAGGTGATGCCGTCGAAGTTCACGTACGTGTCGTTGAGGTCGTTGATCGGCGCGACGATCGGGTGCGTCGTGCTCAGCTGGTCCTGTGCCAGTGCCCAGCTCTTCTCACCCGAGCAGAACGTGGCCCAGGCGTCCTTCCAGTCGGTGGCCTCGGCGGTGGCGAGCGTGGAGGTGAACTCGGCGAAGGATTCGTTGAGCCACAGATCGTTCCACCACTTCATCGTCACATAGTCACCGAACCACATGTGGGCGAGTTCGTGCAGCACGGTGACCACACGGCGCTCGGCGAGCGCGTCGGTCACCTTCGACTCGAAGACGTACGAATCGCGGATCGTGACGAGGCCGATGTTCTCCATTGCGCCGGCGTTGTATTCCGGCACATAGATCTGGTCGTACTTCGCATATGGGTATGGCACGCCCCAGGTCTTGGCGTAGAAGGCGAAGCCCTTCTTCGTGATGTCGAACAGATAGTCGACGTCCTTGGCGAACGCGTCTTTGAGCGCCTGGCGGCAGTATTGGCTCATCGGCACGGTACGGCCGTCCTCGTTCTCGTAGGTGGTGTGCCAGGCGGCGTAGGGGCCGGCGCAGATGGCCGTCAGATACGAGCTCATCGTGGGGGTGGTGGCGAAATGCCACAGCTTCGTGCTCTCGGCCGGCTTGTCCGCCAGCGTGCCGTCGGCGGTGAGGTCTGCCAGGTCCTCGGTGGATTCCACCGGCATGTTCGACAGCACGGTCCACGACTGTGGGGCCTTCACACTGAACTTGAACGTGGCCTTCAGGTCGGGCTGGTCGAACACGGCGTAGACGCGGCGCGCATCCGGCACCTCGAACTGCGAATACAGGTACACGTTGCCGTCGGACGGGTCGACGCTGCGGTGCAGGCCCTCGCCGGTGGTGGAGTAACGGCAGACCGCCTTCACCACGACCTCGTTGTGCTCCTTGAGGTTGTTCAGGTCGATGCGGTCGTCGTCGAACACCTCGTTCACGTCGAGTGCCTCGCCGTTCACCGTCACCGATTCCACGGAGTCGGCGATGAGATCGAGGAACGTGCTTTCCCCGGCATGGGCGCCGAAGCGGATCGTGGAGGTGGAGACGAAGGTCTTCGGGCCCTGCGTCAAGTCCAGATCCACCGTGTATTCGATTGGATAGGTGATAATCGCCTTGCGCTCCTGTGCTTCCGCTCGGGTGAGATTCGATCCCGGCATGGATTCTCCTTTACTGCTCTGTGTTTCCTATGCTTAGTACTACCCTATATGAATCTGGTCGGATTCCGCTCGCCGCACACGGCAAACGGCGCCCGGTCCGCCGGACGTGAGACTTCGGTCCACGCCTTGGGCGGATCGGGCGCCGCATCGGCCACTCAGTCGTTGTACGACTCCATCTTGTTCATGTCGGCGGCGACATCCGCCACGACTGGCACGATCATCGGCTTGCGCTTGAGCTCGCGCGAAACCCAGCCGCCGAGCGTGCGGCGCATGATCTGCTGGAGCTTGTGCGTGTCTTTCGTGCCCGTCATCATCGCGTCGCGCAACTGCTCGACAATCTGGTGACGCACCTTCTCGAACTCGCTTTCGTCTTCGGCAACGGCGTTGAGGTACACCTTCGGTCCGGAGATCACCTCGGCCGCATCCGTGTCGACGACGGCGAAGCATGACACGAAGCCCTCAGTGCCGAGAATGCGGCGCTTCTCGAGCTCCTCATCAGTGAGCTCGCCCACCGAATCGCCGTCCACATAGATGTAACCACATGGCACGGAGCCGACGATGGCGGCCTTGCCGTGGTAGAGGTCGACGACGTCGCCGTCCTCGGCGAGCACGACGTTCTCGGGCTCGATGCCGGTCTTCACGGCGATCAGGCCGTTGGCCACGAGATGGCGGTTCTCGCCGTGGATCGGCATGGCGTTCTTCGGCTTGACGATGTTGTACATGTACAGCAGCTCGCCCTCGTTGCAGTGGCCGGAGACATGCACCGCGGCATTGTCGCGGTTGACCACGCGCGCACCGAGCTGCACGAGCTTGTTGATCACCTTGTACACGCCATGTTCGTTGCCCGGAATGAGCGAGCTGGCGAGAATCACCGTGTCGAACTCGTTGATCGTGATGTCGCGGTGGTTGCCGTCGGCGATGCGGCCGAGGGCGGCCATCGGCTCGCCCTGCGAACCCGTGCACATGTACACGAGCTTGTTGTCGGGGTAGTCCTTGGCTTCCTTGACGTCGATCACCGTGTCCTCAGGCAGGTGCAGGTAGCCCAGATCGGCGGCGATGGCCATGTTGCGCACCATCGAACGGCCCACGAACACGACCTTGCGGCCATACTTGTGGGCGGCGTCCACCACCTGCTGCACGCGGTGCACGTGGCTCGAGAAGCTGGCGACGATGATCTTGCGCGTCGCGGTGGCAAACACCTGGTCGAGTGCCGGGCCGATCGACGTCTCCGGCTTCACGAACCCGGGAACCTCGGCGTTCGTCGAATCCATCATCAGCAGGTCGATGCCCTGCTCGCCGAGCTTGCCGAACTCCACGAGATCGGTGACGCGGTGGTCGAGCGGCAGCTGGTCGAGCTTGATGTCACCGGTGTCGATGAGCGAGCCGGCCGGCGTGCGCACGCACACGGCGAGCGCGTCCGGGATCGAATGCGTCACCGAGACGAATTCGAGGTTGAACGGACCCACCTTGAGCTTGTCACGGCCTTCGACCTGCGTCATCACCGGCTCGATGCGGTGTTCCTTGCACTTCGCCTCCACGAATCCGAGCGTGAGCTTCGAACCGATGAGCGGAATGTCCGGACGCATCTTGAGCAGATACGGCACGCCGCCGATGTGGTCTTCATGGCCGTGCGTGAGCACCAGCGCATCCACCTTGTCGAGACGGTCCTTGATGTAGTTGAAGTCGGGCAGAATGAGGTCGACGCCCGGCTGCTCCTCCTCCGGGAACAGCACGCCGCAGTCGATGAGCAGAATGTGGCCGTTGTATTCGATCACATTCATGTTGCGGCCGATCTCACCCAGACCGCCGAGCGGCACAATGCGCATCGAGCCCTTGCGGTACTTCGGCGGTGCGACGCGGTTCTCGTCCTGCGTGTCGCTCGTGGCGAGCGGCTTGTTCACGTTGATCTGCTTCCTCACCCGCGTGGACGTGTTGCGGGTGGACTTGCGCGTGCGCGGGCTCTTCGCCTGGCTGGCCGCCGACTTGGTGCTGCGGCGCTTCATGCCGGTTGCGGATTTTCCTGTGGAGCGTTTCCTCGTTGTCTTTGCTTCTTGTGTTGCCATGCTACTTTCTCTTCGCATTTCCTTGATTATTGCCGTTGCCTTTGCAATCGGCGAGGTATAAAAGGCGAGGTATAAAAACCAACGGCTACCGCTTGGGCAACCGTTGTGTGCGGATCATTCCGGAATAAGACCGGATGCCCGCAGGCCGTCGCGTACGACTTCGATCTGTCCGTCGTTCGGCCCGATGTTCGGCAGACGCATTGTTGTGCATTCCATGATGCCGCGCACCTTGAGCGCCGCCTTTGCCATGACCGCCTGGAACCCGGCGCCGTTCATCGCTTCGATGGCGGGCGCGATGCGGTTCGCCAGACCCTGTGCCTTGGCGATGTCGCCGCGGTCGAACGCTTCGGCGAGCTCGCGCATCGGTTTGGCAGCGGCATGGGCCACCACCGAGATGATGCCCACCGCACCGATCGACAGGAACGGCAAATACAGTGCGTCGTCCCCCGAATACCAGGTGAGACCGGTCTCCATGCGCTTGCGTACCGCTCCGGCAATGTCTCCGGTGGCGTCCTTGACGGCCTTGACGTGGTCGAGTTCCGCGAGATGCACGTAGGTGTCCAGTGCGATTCTCACACCGGTGCGCCCAGGCACGTCGTAGACGATGATCGGCTTGTCGGCCGACTCGTTCACCGCCTGGTAATGGCAGAAGATTCCCTGCTGCGACGGCCGTGAATAGTACGGGCAGACGACGAGCACGGCATCTGCGCCCGCTTCTTGCGTCTGTTCGACCATGCGCACGGTATGCGCGGTGTCGTTCGAACCGGCGCCGGAGATGACCGGCACGTCGACGACTTCCTTGACGGCCTTGACGAGTTCGACCTTCTCATCCATGTGCGTCGTCGGCGACTCACCGGTGGTGCCGTTGACCACGAGGCCGTCGGCACCGTCGGCCACCAGCTGTTTGGCCACCGTCTGGGCCATGTCGAAATCGACATCGCCGTTGGGCTTCATCGGTGTGATCATCGCGGGCAATACGCGGCCGAACGGGGCCGGATCGAGAAGATGCATAATACCGTCACTCATAATTGCAACGGTACTTGCTAGTTCGGACGCGTGCCGCTCGTTCACTCACAGGTCGAGGAAGTGATCGAGTCCGACGGTGAGTCCCAGAAACTCGCCGGAATCGATCTTGCGCACGGCGAGCAGCACGCCGGGCATGAACGAGATGCGGTCGAAGGAATCCGCTCGAATCACCAACTGTTCACCGGCATTGCCGAGCAGCACCTCCTCGTGGGCGTTCAGTCCGCGCAGACGCACCGCATGCACGTGCACACCGTCGATCACCGCACCGCGGGAACCGTCGTCGGTCTGCGTGTTGTCGGGCATCTCACCCAGACCGGCCGCCTTGCGGGCGTCGGCAATCGCGTGGGCAGTGTGGATGGCGGTGCCGGACGGTGCATCGACCTTGTCGGGGTGATGCAGTTCGATCACCTCGGCGGATTCGAAATAGGGGGCGGCGATGCGCGCGAACACATCTGCAAGCACGGCGGAGATCGCGAAATTCGGCGCAATGAACACGCTCTGCTTGCGACCGTCGATCGTCTCGGTCTCCGCGAGTGCGGCGCGCACCTGGTCGAGCTTCTCGTCGGTCCAACCGGTGGTGCCGACGACAACGTTGACGCCCTGCCTCACGAGCGTGAGCACATTGTTCAGACTCACCGCGGGCACCGTGAACTCGACGACCACATCAGTGTTCTGCGGCGTGATCTGCGTCAGATCATCGCCGGCGTCAAGAGCGAGCGCCAACTCGGTGTCGTCGGCGGCCCGCACCGCCTCGACCACGTGCGAACCCATGCGTCCCTTGGCTCCGACCACGGAAACTCGAATCATACTTCCTCCCTTGGGGTTGTGTGTGCATCTGCACCTAAGAGTAATTCGTGGCGTGCATCACGCGTTCGGGTCGACGGCCTGCGCCTTGCGGGAGGCGACATACCAGCCGAGCACGGCGAAGGGGATCGCGGCGAGCGTGTACATCCACGTCGTCATCACGCCGGCATGTGCATCGATGTGGTCGAGCACCATGCCGCCGACCAGCGAACCCATCGCGGCGCCGATCTGCCCAGCCGTGGTGAGCCATGAGAGTCCCTCAGTCAGCTGGCTCTCCGGCACCGTGTCTTTCACAATGAGATTGCCTGTGGCAAACATTGGCGAAACGACCAGGCCGGCAAGCAGTTCGACGATGCCAAGCACCCAGTAGGTGTCCATCGTCACGCGCATCAGCATGAAGCCCACGGCGAGAATGCACAGGCACACGATGAGCCGGCGCCAATGCGAACCGCGATGCTGGCGGGAGCCGAAGTAGAATGCGCCAATGCACGAACCGACGGCGATCATTGCCAGCTGGAGCCCCAGGAAGCGGTCGAGATGGTCGGCCTCCATCTGGCCGGTCATCGACACGTCGAAAGTGGTGAAGCTCATGTTGAAGCAGATGAACGCGAGCATCAACGGCAGAATCCCGGCGTACAGCAGCACGTTGCGCGTGGTCCTGCGCGACTGGCTCACCATGCCACGGTGCTTGCGCTCCACACCGGCACGCTGCCCGGCGACGTGCGAGCCATCTGCCTCGGCGGCGAAACCGGAACGCGCCATGAGCACATCGTCGTCGTCACCGTTCACCCGCACTGTCTCCACGGCGTGCAACACCGGCGGTTGCGTGGATCTGAGCGAGAAAAAGATGCCGCCGCCAATCGCGCAGGCGGCGGTCGGCACGAACAGCTGCGAAACGGGGTGCACCGACGTGGCGAGCGTAGCAGCGAGAATGGGGCCGAAAATGAACACGATCTCGTCGATCGCCGCTTCGAGCGCATACGCGGTGTTGAGCAGATCCATGTTGTCGGTGCGTTCGAGCAAGTAGGTCCATCGGGTGCGCACGAGTGCGCCGAATGAGAACTGCGTGGCACCCATGACCACGGCGAGCACGAACAGCAATGGGATCGGCACGCGGGCAAGCGCTGCGAAGGCGAAGGCGAGCATGACGATCACCTGCACGGTGAGCGCGACACGGCCCACCTTCACTTGGCCGAAGCGGTCGAACAGGCGCGCGTAGAACGGGGTCACGGCGGCGACGGCCAGAATGTAGACGGCGCTCATCGCCCCGGCCACGGTCCAGTTGTCGTACAGATGGTTGAGCGCGAGCACGATTCCCAGGCTCATCATCGACATCGGCAGGCGTGCGAAGGCCGCGGAGAGGCAGAACGCCTTGGCGCCCTTGAGCCTGAAGAGTCGTGCGTACGGCGAGCCTGAGCCTTTCGTCTTCTGCATCGCCCCATCGGTCGTTTTGGGAAGGTTGGATGGCTTCGAACTCATACGGTCGGCACCTCGCCTCGGTACACGAACATGTCGTCGCGAATGCCATCGGCACGCTCGTTGTCTTCCGGATGGTCCGCGCGCAGCCGTTCAGCCACGCGTTGCAACCCGTGATGTTCGTAATAGGTGTAGTCGCAGCTGGTGTCGGTGTGCAGGTAGAACGCGTACACGCCGTTCGCGCGGAAGCCCTGCAGCAGTGCATTCCACAACGCGCCTCCCACGCCATGGCCCTTGACCGCCGGATTGACCATAAACAGCAGCAATTCGGCCTGCGCGCTCTGCCCGACCCCGCTATGCAGTTCGAGTTGGTGGTCGGTGTCACGGAAATGGTCGAATCCGGAGCGCATCATCTTGGCGATCGGATGCTCGTCGATGATCTGCCGCAGGTCGCCGAGCATGCCCTCCGCCTGGGGGAACGCCAGCGGCTGCCCGTCGATGTGCGCCAACGTGACGCCGGCGAACTCGCCGTCGGCCTTCACCGCCACGCAGGACGCCGTGGCGGACCGCATGTATTCCAGCACGAAGTACTTCGCCAGTTCGAACGCCATGGGGGTGCCGGTCAACGGTGCCGCCTGCGGCCATACCTCGTCGAACACCCTGGCCACAGCCTGCAGGTCGCCGAGGGTCATCGCACGCAGGGTGAGATCGCGGTTCGCCGTGCTCGACGCACTGGCAACGTTGTCATGTCGATTATTGGTGTCGCTCATATCACTCCTCACATCGAGTCAGTCATATGCGCCCGCCCGCATATTCGCCAACGATGCACGACGCGCGGAAGGCCGTGACGTGCGTTTCCCCGCCACCTATGGCCGCCGTTCCGCGCACGCCGCCCGATGCCCATGTCGCATGGGTCACGCTGAGTCGTATGCGTTGGCATGAAAACACTGCCTACACTAACTACGGGTGTAGATTGACGCCGTGAGCGTACGCTAATCGTTGTCGTCGGGCTCGGGAACGCCGGCGCGCATCTCGGCGAGAACCTCCGCCTCGCTCCGCTGCGGCGCGACCACGAGCGCTTTCGCCGGGTCCTTCTCGCTGACGTAGTAGAGGGCGGCATCGATCTGGCTCATCGGGATGCGTTTCTGCAGCGCCCAGAAATACCGGTACATATCGAGCTGGGCGAGCTTGCCGGCGCGCTGCTGCGCATTGCGTGGCCGCGAGCCGGTTTTCCAGTCGACGATCGTATACCGCGCATCCCCACTCGCACCGGACATGCCGTCGCCAAGACCGCCATAGAACACCGCGTCGAGCTTGGCATCCACGCGCTTGCCTATGCCGCTGACGAAAGTGGAGACGGTTTGCTCCACGGCGGCCGGCTCACGTGCCGACCATGCCGACTCGAGGAACCGCTGCTTCCATGTGAGCAGATCGCGCTGCTCCCTGGGCACCGGACGACCTTCCCGCTCGGTCTGTTCAACGGCTTCCGCCTCGTGCGCCACCTCGTGAGCCATGGCCTCCTGCGAGATGCCATATTCCGGGTTCACCCCCGCTCCGAGATATCGCTGTGCCCAGGCGTGGAATCTCGTGCCCGCCTGCGCCTGAGGTGTGCTCACTTGCGGCACGGGGCGAATGATCTCCAAGGCGAAATCTGTGGCGTTCTCGCCCGCCTCGGCATTGCGCTGCAGACCGGTGGCCGTGAGTTTGTCTTTGGCGGCCAGCACGCGCTGCCCGCGCATGCGCACGGCCTTCTCTATTTCGTCGGCCGTCATGCCTTCACGGATCAGTGTCGCCCTGTTGTCGATGAGCTGGCGCGCCCGCTCCAGCAGCGATCTGCCGTCGCCTTTCGCGGTTTCGCCCGGCATGTTTGTCGGATTGTTTTGCGACATGCGCTGCACCACCTGCGTCGCGCCCTTCCGCAGGGTACGGTGCATCTCTTCGCTCAGCCGACTTGGCCATGGCAGATGCTGTTCCGTGTCGATTGGTTCCATGGGTTCCTCATAGGGTTCGTCCACGAGAAGCGTCGCAAATTGCTTGGCCCTCTTCCCGACGATGATGCCCTCCGGTTTCTTGGCGCCGCGTTCATGCAGCGAGCGCGGCTGCGTGGACTCCAGATCATCGTAGATCACGGCGGTGTTGCCGGCAGCGGCGGCAGCCGGCCGCGCTGGCGCGGTGGGCTGGTCGTCGAACGCGGTCAGTTCCACACGTTGGGAGAACGAGTCGTCGCGTGACATGGAATCGCGCAATTCCCGCCAGAACACGGAGGGGGTGCCCGACTCCTTGGCGTTGTCTTCCGGTACGCGGCTCGTCGTGGCGCCCACGCTGTAGGTGACCAATGCATCGTGCTTGGCACGGGTCAACGCCACATACATGAGACGCCGCTCATCGGCATGCAGGGCACGACCACGCTCCTCTTTCTGCGACAGATCCCATGCGTCCGGCTCGCCCAGCTCGTCGAGGAGCACGCCGTTGTCGCGCAGCAACGCGCGCAGTTCGCCATAGGCGTCGTTCTCCAGACTCTCCACCGAATCGATGTCACGCAATGCCCGTACCGCGCTCTCCTGCAGGCTCGACGCATCGGATTCCCCCGCATCGGGAATCATGGGGAATTTCGGCAGAATGGCTGCATCCACGCGAATCGGCACCGGGACCGCCTCGGGACTCTCCAGCCAGCTTTTGGCCGTCTCCTCGTAGAGTGGCGGCTCCCAATCCAGTTTCGACCCGCGGTCTTCCAGTGCCTTCACCCTCAATGCGTCACCCTGATTCGAGGGGAATGCGCCCTGTTGCATGCCTACGATGGCCACGGCGTCCCATTCCAATCCCTTCGATTGATGCACCGTCATGAGCACCACATCGGCGGGTTCATCGCCGAGGTCAGCGGCTGCCTCCGGCATATCGTTGCCATTCGCCATGTCGAGGTAGGCCAGGAACCCACGCAACGTGGGACGCTGCTGTTGCGCGATCTCCGACGTGTAGGTGTTCACTGTCTCGAGCAGCGCATCGATCGCCGCACGCACTGCATCGCGCGGAGCCGGCGCTTCCCCCGTTCGCAGACTGCTTGCCAGCATGAGGTCGACGTCGAGGTTCAACGCCTCCACCGCGGTGTGGATCACCTGTGCGAGCGGCTGGTACATCTCGTCCTGCACGCGGTGCATGGCCTCCACGGCCTGCATCACGCCGGCACGCCCCTCATCGCTCAGACCGGCGGCTTCCAGCTGCGCTGCCACATCGTCGCGCAACAGCATGTCGATCAGGTACACCATGTTCGGCGCATTCCTGGCGTATTGCCGCACCAATGCGCCCCATTCGCGCTTCGGTGTGCCGGCGGGGGCGAGCCCCGCCTCCACGAGCGTGCGGAAGCGGTATTCGGTGTTCAGGTCGGTGGCGCGTCGGGCCAGACGCTTGAGGTCGAGGGCGCCCAGAGCATAGCGTGGTGTGGCGAGCAGGCGCATCAACGCGTTGGCATCGGTGTGGTCGCCCACCACCTTGAGCAGGGCTAGCACATCCTGGACTTCCGGTCGGTCGAGCATGGCGGAAAGGCCCACGGCACGCACACGCAACGGCCTGCCGTTGCGCAATGTCACCTGGCTCAACTGGTCCTCATACAATGCCATCGCCTTCTTGCTGCGAAACAGCACGGACACCGGCGAATCACCGGGGTTGCAGGCCTCGCCGTACTGTTCCACGGATTGTTTCACGAATCGTGCGACGGCGTCGACCTCCTGTCCACGGGTCTGGAGGCCAAGCACCGCCAAGGTACCCTCATCCACCTCGATGCTGCCATCGTCCACATTGCGCAGTGGCTGCACCGGCACTTCCTGTGCGTTGGCGCCGCTGGGACGCTGTTCCACGCGACGCAGCACTTTGGTGAGGTTGTTCGCCCCCTGCAGCACCACCCGCGAGTTGCGCCGTGTGCACGTCATCGACAACGGCTCCGTGGCGGCCGGCATGTGGAAATCGTTAATGAACATGCGGAATGCACCAGGCGAGGCCCCACGCCATGCGTAGATCGACTGGAACGGGTCGCCCACGGCGCTCACGGCCGCGCTGCGGTCGGCGCCATGGGGTTCGTCCACATGGAACAATGCGGCGAGCAACGCGGATTGGGTCGTCGATGTGTCCTGGAACTCATCGAGCAGCACATGGGTGAACTGACGCCGGTAATGGGCGCCGATCGACGGGAACCGTTCGACTAGCTGATAGGCGGCGATCACGAAGTCGCTGTATTCGGCCATGTGCCGCCGGCGTTTCTCCTCGTCGAACTCACGCACGAGCCCGAGCAGCACATCGCGTTTCATCGCCACCAGGTAGAGGTCACGCGCGGCCAACTCGGCGTCGGCATGCATCGCTTCACTGACTGCGTCTTTGTCGCCGGGGGTCTCGACGTACTCCCCACCCTTCTTCTCCACCTTTTTCCTGGCTTTGAGCACACTCTTCACCGCCTTTGGCGTGGCGCCCCTTTGCCGATCCGCCAACGGCCCGGTGAGCAGGCCGGACTCATCGGTTTGCAGGAGGTCGAGAATCTGCGTACGGAACGTCGCGTCCCATTGCGTTATCCGTTCGATGGCATCGGCCACGGTGAGGCATCCATTGCCGATCATCGAATTCGCGATGTTGTTCGCCAGTGCGCCCACCGCATCCACCACCGTGCCGAACGAGCCCATGTCCACTGGCAGTTGCACGATCTCGTCGACGTGCCTCCCCACCACCGAGGCGATGATCTGGCGTGCACCGGCGGCACTCAGCGGCTGCGTCTGCGGGTCGAACCCCACCAGCAGTCCGTATTGGCGCACGATCGACTGGAAGAACGCATCGTAGGTACGCACATCGGGTTTCATGAAGGCGAGCCGTGCAGGGTGGGCCCCTCCCTCCTTCGCACGTTCACGCGCATCGTCGAGCACCGCCTTCGACACTCGTGAAAGCAGCTCGGAGGCGGCCTTGTTCGTGAAAGTGAGACCCAGAATATGCTCCGGAGGCACGCCTTCGTGAATCAGGTGGATCACGCGTTCGGTCATGGTGAACGTCTTGCCCGAGCCGGCACCCGCCACCACAATCACGTTGGCGTCGGCATCGGCATCGATGATCCGCTGCTGTTCAGCGCTTGGAACCGGCTTGTTTGACTGTGCCATATTCGCTCCTGCCTATTCCCATTCCGTTTCGAATACCGTGGCCATCGCCTCGTTGCAGGCTGCGCATACCTGCTTGTGGCGGCACACTCCCCTATGAGCGTCCGTCGGATGCGCCACGATGTGATCGGCCTGTTTGGCCGCGGCCGCATAGAACACGCGGGCAAGCATCGTCAACGCCCACAACGTGCCCTCCTGCGCACCGGCGAGCAGGTCATGCCACACCTCTTCCGGAATGCCGTCCGGAGCCTCGGATGGCAGCTGCATCTTGAACAGGGAGCTCATGTGGGGTATGTAGTAACGTGCCGCGAATCCGGTGCTCGTGACGGCGCCCCCTTCCATCAGCGCCGGCTGATAATACGATTCCACTCGTGTGGCGGTGCCTGCCGGCGCCGGCTGGTCCTTGACGAAGAACAGCTCGGCACGGCTCACCTTCGGGCGTGGCCCGGTGAGTGCGGTCGTGGACCCATCGGTGTTGAAGGCCAGCCCAAGCTGGTAGCACACGAGCTGCAGGTCGCTGAACTGCTCGGCGGGCGAGAAGCTGTTCCCCGTCTTGTAGTCCACAACCCGCCAATGTTCGTCACCATTGTCGAATCGGCGGTGTTCCAGGCGGTCTATGCGGCCATTGATCCGCACCTCTTGCCCATCGTCCAATTGCACGGGCCAACCGTCCATGAGCACCCCGAGTATCGCCCGCATCTGCTGCACGGTGAGCTCCGGCCGATCCCCGGCATGGTTGTAGGCGTCGGTGATGCTGCGCAACGTGAAGGCCCCTTCGAAGGAGCATTCCGCGAACGACTCGACCAAGGTGCCTATGGCACCGGTGGTCTTATGAATGTAATCAGCCTCGTTCGAATCGACGAAATACCTCGCGATGTTAAACAGCATCGCCTTGGCCTCAGCATCGCGCTGCAATGCCACGAACCGTTGCGAGGCGTCCTCTATGCCCAGCGGGTCTATGCGCCGCGGCGCATAGTATTCGTCGAACATCCTGTCGGCTATGGCCTGGGCCGTCTGCTCACGCCATGTGTCGGTGTGAGGCCCCCGAATCGGCACGAATTGTTCGTAGACCTGCGCCAGATCCCAATGATGCTCGGTCGCGTATTGCGCGGCATCGTGCACGAGCGTGCCGAAATCCGCCACCACCGCGCTTGGAGTGGGGCCGCTGAAATCGCGTTCCAGGCGAGCACACACCGCGCAACCCCACAGCCGGTCGACCTGCGAGGGCGACAGCACGATCGGGGCGAACGGATCCGTCGGAACACTCATGACTTGGGGTAAGACTCCAGATTGTGCCGAGCCCGCATTGAGACTGAGCGCTGTACCAGCGGACTGCACGGCGTTCCCGGATTGGGTGCGCTCATAGCGCCCAGGCGATCGCGACCCGGTGGGGGCGTCGCGCAGGAACGGCCAACGCCGCGGGTCGGCTTCGTCGACTCCCGCCGATGCCAATGCCGCCAATGCGGCGGCGGCATCCTGGAATTCCGCGGACGATTCCTCACCATGGGCCAACGCCATACGGGCCAGGGCGATCACACCCCGCATGCTCGCATTGAGGGTCTCGTCACCTGCATGTCGTTCCGATTCCTTCAGGCTATACCCATGATCAGCAGTGTCCACCGATGCTTCGGTCTGAACCTTCCCCGAAGCCGCATTCGCGGCATCGGGTGCCTCGGCCAGCCGTTCGGCCAATGGCCGCTCGGTATCGTCACGGGTGAAGCATTCCGGCAGGTACGCGTATAGGAAATCAGAGGGCACGGCATCGTCGTTCTGGCTGGCGCTCACGTTCAAGGTACCGTTGGCGCGGGTGAGTGCCACCAGCCAGCCCTTCTGCTCGGACGCCAGCACCTCGTCGAGTTGGCCGCCGACCTCGTTGCGGTGCCGGGTCTGGCTGCCGTGCAGGGCGATATCCACCAAATCCTCGCCGCCGAACATGGTGTTACGGGCGGCCAGATTCGGCCAGGTGCCTTGTTGCACGGCGGGAATCCACACATGCTCCCAGCTCAGTCCGGCAGTGCCGGCAGGCGTGGTGAGCGTGACCGCCTCGTCGACCGGTGCCAGACTGGCCAGCGAATCCGCCTCGATCTGCAGCTGGCGCACCTGGTCGATGAAGGCGTTGATGTCGGGGGCCACGCCTTCGGATTGCACGTAGTTGAACAACCGCATCGCCGTGTCGAGCCGGTCGTTGGCGGCACGGCCGTCCGGCGAGTCGAAAATGGCCTGCACCTTCCACGCATCGGCCACATGGCACGCTTTCCATGCCGCCTCAAGCGCGTATTGGGGCGCCTTCGACGGCAAGGAGCCGAGGTCGTCGGCAATCTGCCCCACAATGCGCCACAGCAGATTGAAATTGCGCACGTCTTCGTTATGGTCTCCGCACAGCGCCTCGAGCACATCGAGCAGCGTCTCGTCATCACCTTGTGCAAGGAGCAGATACAATGCATCAATGCCGAATTCAAGGCCGTCGCCCACCTTGTCGGTGTCGCTCAGCCGCGAATCGTCCACGACGATGCCACTGGCCTGCTCCTGCGCGGCATGCGCGGCGCGCACCGTGCTCGCAAGGGCATCCCATTGCGAACGCAGATCCGACAAAGCGGATGCCTTCACCGATTCGGCGAGTGCGCTCCGGTCCGGGTCGGCCGTCGCACTCGCATCGTCGAGAATGTCGGTCTGGGAGATCCTCGCCAACGCTTCGAGCGAGGAAAGCGCGGCATTCACCGTGTTCAGGCGCATGGGCCGCGTCGGTTTGCGATGCGATCTGACGTGTGCGTTGATTGTGTTCGTGCCCATGTTCGCGGTGTCGATGAGCAGACTCTCGGCGATTCTGCCCACGCGGGCACGCACATACTGCGCGGCGGCGGCGAGCGTCATCGAGCGGGTTTCGAGTCCATGGGCACGCAATTGGGCGAGCTCGATGAGCGCGAACAGCCCCTGCACGAAAGGCTCGTCTGCGAGAGGCCGGGTCACCGACGAATACCGCACCGGCACATCGGCCCCACGCAGCCTTTCCCCGAACCGCAGCACGTCGGCGTTGTCATGGCAGATCACGGCCATGTCGTTCCACGTCACGCTCCTGTCGTTCAGATGCAGCGCCGAAATCTGCCACACGATGTTGTCGAGTTCGTCGTTTGACGACCGGTACAATCTGCCGTTGAGAGAGCCGTCTTCCAGCACCTCCTTGGTATGCGGGTCGTCGGCATCAAGCGGGCGCAAGCGGTCCGAACCCTCCACGGCAGGCAGTTTTCCGGGCCGCTGGGCCAGCGGCAGCGCGGATTCCTCGGCGGAGGCTATCGACAGGCTCACGCGTGACGCCACGATGTCCCGATAGGTGGCGGGCTCGTGTTGAAATGCCTGCAATGAGACATGGTCGGCGGCGAACGGGCCGTTCGGATCGAGGAAGCATGCATAGAGGTATTCCGGGTATGAGCCGCGGAATGCCTGCACGGCTTCGTCCGGATCGCCGAACAGCACCAAATGCACGCCGAGCCCCTGCAGCACCGCGAGCAACGCCAGGCCGCCCAACGTGAGATCCTGCACGTCGTCCACCACCAGCAACGTGGGCATCCAAGCCCCTGCAACAGTCAGGGAGCGCATGGCCGCAAGCGGCAGATACGAGGGGTCCAAACGGTATTCGCCAGGGTAGCGCCGGGCCACCAGATCGAAATACTCGCGCCTCAATGCGAGTGCCAGACGCCACTGCAACGAGAGGCGCACGCCAGCGGGGCCCTCCGATTCCACGGCTTGGCAGGCGACCTGCATCGTCCATTCCTCCACATTGCGCGCAGCCGCCGTCGGCTGCATCGCGCCGAGACGCAACAATGCCCCCACCTCGTCGAAGTGGGCGAACACGTCGCGCAACTGGGCGATGAATCCTGCATTGACGTTCGCTGCGATGTCGACAATCGTCTCCTCGTCGGCATCGTTGGCATCGGCGGCATCCATCACAATGGTCGCCCAGTCGAGCGTGCCTGCGGACGAGGAGTTGGCAGCAGCACCCATCCCCTTCCGTGCGGGGTCCGCCTGCACGCCTGCATCCTCGAAATAGGCACTAAGCAGCCGGCAGGTCTCGCATGAGCCATCCTCGCCACGGCGATGCTGTTCGACGTGCACGGCGATCACATGGCGCAACAATGCGTCCTGCTCGGCACCGTTGATGAGACGGGGTGCGCTGTCGCCGCTTCTCGAACGGGCGATCTCAAGCAATTGGAAGGCCAACGCATTGAGCGTGGTGGCCGG